>DATGIQ010000112.1:0-16433 GCA_035295665.1 Gemmataceae bacterium
CCGAGCCAGATCGAACCGAGTTAACGCAGCCGTGTCCAGCCACAAACCAGGAAAGACCTCGCTTGCCATCGTCGCCCCGTTCGCCCTTTCGTGGATGGAGTTGCCGCGGTCGCGTCCTCTCGCTTCTCTCAACTTACCGGCATCCACCGGCACTCATTGCTTCAACGAACACATCGGAGAGCAAGGTTGCCCCAAGGCCAAGGAACCATCCCAAGAACAGCTCTCTCGTTTGCGTCTCGCGGTTGGTGTCCCTGCCGACTGCGAAACCCAAGCGGCTACAGAACGACCGCACCATGATTGCACGCTGCCGTCACCAATACTTCCTCCGCTTGCAGCCCAAAGTGCTCCCGAATCCGCTGGGCCAAGTCTTCGGCCCGTTCGGCCCCGTCGGCCACCGCAAACACGGCTGGGCCCCACGAACTCTGGCCCACGCCATGCACCCCTTGCCGGTGAATGAAGCTCACCAAGTCGGCGACGGGGCTGCTGGCGTAGGGCCCGCTCTGCACCGTCGCGAAGGATTGGCCTACGCGCCGGTTGAAATCGAACAGCGATTCCCCGAAACCGTCCAGGTCGCGTTCCTGTAGCGCGGGTAACATCCCGAGCATCAGTAACCGGCATAGATGGCCGGTCGTTTCCAAATCCATGTGCTGCTCATCCAGTCGACGAAAGGCCTCGCGCTCTTCCTGGCCGTGCAAGCCGGCTCCCCAGGGCGGAAGAACCACGACCCAGCGCCAGTCCTCCGGACAGGGGGTGCGGGCCACGAGCGGCGCAATCCTGCCCCCGGGGCGCTGGCCGGCTTCCACCACGAATCCTCCCTGCGCAAACCCATGGACACCCACGCCGGAACGCATGCCCCGGCCCACGCGCCGCGCCAGATCGACCGTGGTCAAGTCGGGCAAGCCCCCCGATATGCACAGGGCACGGGCCACCGCCAAGCCGAGCTGGGTACCGGTTCCCAAACCGACATGGGCCGGCGCGGACCGCTCGATGACCAGCCGGTGTGGCCGCAGTACATGGGCCGGCCAGGTCTGGGCAAACCGCCGCGCATCCTCCAACGCTCGCTCCGCGAGCACTCCTTCCGCCGCCCAGTCGTCAGCCGGCTGCGCGGTCAAGACAATCCCCGGTTGTTCGATCATGACGCCGGCACCGCCGAAGTGCCGGGACGGGACAGCTTCCTCGCCGAGTAAATTCGGCCAGTGCGTGTCCGAAGAGAGGCTCAATAATCCAAAATGGAGTCGGCTCGGGGCCTGCACGCGGATCATCGTGTAAATTATACAAACCACGTCGGCTCTATTGGAACACGCTATCCGTCCCGACCTTGAGAGCGGCAAGCCATAACTGCCAAGCCCAAAATCTGTTACGCGGCGAACAATATTTGCCCACGTTGAGATCCCCTGCCGGTACGGGATTTGCTAACCCCTTGCTCGACGATTGTGCCGCGGTCCAGTGCGGCGGCTTTTACATGGAAGGATGAAGGCATGCGCTCTCGTTGTTGCTCAACATTCTTAACCGGAGCCCTGCGCCTGGTGAGTTTGGGGACGTTGTCCGCTCTGCTCTTGCTGATGATGTCCGGTGCTCAGAATCCGCCCCCTGCCGCTCCATCCGCTCCTACCGGCGCGGGCCCGATGGATTTGCCTCTGCGACTGATCGCCGAGGCCCGGCAAAGCTATCAAGGCGTCCAGGACTACACGTGCCTGTTCATCAAGCGGGAACGTTTGCGCGAACAGATTCAGCCCGAGCACTTGATCGCCATGAAGGTGCGAACCCAGCCGTTCAGCGTTTATCTCCGCTGGCTAAGGCCTGCTCCGACGGCTGGGCAGGAGGTTTGCTATGTGGCTGGGCGCAACAACGGCATGATGCGCGTCCACTCAACGGGCCTGCGGGGGGTAGTCGGCTTCGTGTCGATGGATCCCCGGGACCCACGGGCCCTCGAAACCAGCCGGCATACGATTACCGAAGCGGGCATCGGCAACCTGATCGATCGCTTTGGCAAGGCCTGGGAGCTGGAAAGCCGGCTGAACCGGACGCAGGTTCGGGTCCAGGAATACGAGGCCAACAGCCGCCGCTGCCTGCGTGTCGAGACGGTCCATACCGATCCGGCCGGCCAGCAAATCCCCTTTTACCGCAGCGTTGTCTACTTCGATAAGCAGAACCACCTGCCGATCCGTGTGGAAAACTATGATTGGCCCCGTCCGGGATTCGATCCCGCCGGTGCGATCGTGGAAAGTTACAGCTACCTGGACCTCCATCTCAATACCGGGTTGAGCGAGGCCGTGTTTGTTCATTAGTTCGCTCACCCGCATCTGGTATTCTGTGAGCTATACTTCTTCGGGCTGGCCGCAGCCATTGCTTCGCCCAACTCGCATTCCCAAGATGAAGGTCCAACCGTGTCGTCACCGAATGCTCCGTCCCCGTCCCTGTCCGTTGATGCGTTGTTTGCCCGGCTCCATTATGACCGGACAAACGGCTCCGCGCCGCACCAGCCCAATCTAGGTGGCCCACCCTTGCCAAGCCAGCATGCGGCTGAGCTACAACCGCCTCCGCCTCTGGAAAACGCGGCGGATCTCCAGATTGCCCATGAGTGGTTGAAGGCCGAACGCGCCCGCCTCGAAGCCTACACGCGCAACCAGTTTGCGGCCCTCCAACAACAGCACCAGTCGCTTCTGGCCAAGCAATTTCACAGCGAAGAATCGCTGGCCTTGCGAGCCCAGGAGTTGAACCGTGAGATGAAATTCCTGACCTCGCAGTCGGAGGCACTCCAAACCAGAGCCCATGAATTGGCCGAGCGCGAAGCTGCCCTGACGACGCAGATGGAGCGATTGGCGAGTCTCGAACAAGATCTTCTGACCAGCAATGAGCGGAACGATTCCGAGACGCGCCGTGCCCTGCTGGAACGTTTGCGGGCGGAAACCGCACAGCTTCAGGCAGCCGGCCAAAGCGCCGGGACCGATGCCGCGGCGTTTGAAGCTGCCTTGAAGGAACGGCAGCAAGCATGGGAGCAAAAACACGCCAACCTGGTTGCCCGCCAGGTGGAGATTGAACAACGCTTCGCGGCTCTGGAAAAAGCGGAAGCCGCCTCGCAACGATGGCTGGCGGAACTCGACGAAGTGGAGCAACTGCTGCGCAAGGAATTTGAGCAGCAGGAGAAACGGCTGGCCATCGAACGCCAGGAGATCGACGTCCTCCGCGTCCGGCTGCGCAACCAAATCCGCAAACTCGAAGCCGGCGTCGATGCGCACGAAGAGGACGCCGTTCCCGTCTAATGAGTGCTGAATCGCCTGGACGTTCGGCTGAGCATCACAATCGAAACAAAGCAGCCGGCCCGCGTCAACACGAGGCCGGCTGCAGGGGTCCACGCCGCAATCCATCAACTTCCGATTCCAGGATCCTGAGGACAAGGCAAACCGTCCGGAGCTCAAACGGAACAACATCCAGTGCCTCGGGACATCCATTTCCTTATTCGCAGCATGCTGCATGACCGCTCGGTGCGGCGCAAGCTGGCACAGGCACCCGCACCATGATCGTTTGCGGAACCATCCGGCACACACATACCTGAATTGACTTCTGTACCGGGTGCGGCGCACAAACGGTAAAATTCTCGGTAGCCTGATACGCTTCTGTTTTGCAAGTTGTGATCGTGCGTGTCCCCTTCATCGTCTTTGGAACGCAGACCGTATAGGCTACCTCGCGGCTCTTCTGTCGTGGTTCGTAAGTCATGACGTTGACCGTCCGCTGGCGCGTCTCGGTTCGGCAAACCGTGACCGAGTATTCATATGGCTCTTGCACGCACTCGATCCTGTGGACCGTCACGTTCTCGGTGCTGGTTTCCAGTTTCGGCACCCAAACCCGTCGAGTCACGTTCACGATTTGGGGACTACATACTCCGATGTCGCACCACGAATCGTCACAGGGATTGCAGTCGCAGCCGTGGCGATGGCGGCCCAGAAGTCTGCCAAATAACCGATGCCGGCCACAACCCGGTGAGCAGTGAGCGGGAGCCGCGGCAGAAACTAGCTGGGTTTCGCACCTTTCCTCCCAATGCCCCATGTCCCGCGTGACAGTGCGTGCTTGCGTCACCGGAATTGTCCGAGCCACCGTGCGGGTCGCTGTCCGCTTTTCCACGGTGGGTACGACCACGGTGTACGTCTGCACTTGGGGACGGGTGACCGGGACACACTCCAAATACGTTTCGGTCCGTGTGCGCGTTTCGGGCTGGTACACGGTGTAGCTGTATGGAACCTGCTGCGTAACGGGGACCGTTCGGTAGCGCGTGACCGTTCGACTCTGCGTTTCGGGACGATATTCCGTGACGGTGACCTGGCGCGTCTCCGTAACCATGGTCGGCACCATCACCGTCCGCGTTTCCGTGGTATAAGTTCCGCACTCGGCTGGGGCTGGTCCACTACAGGGAGCAGCGCAGCATCTGTGGAATAGCCAAGCCTGGCTCGGCGTGGCGCTCAAAGCGAGACTGACCAGGATTCCAGGAACTACCAACCGTCTCTTCATAGAGTTCTCCCAGATCAAGAATAGATGGGAAGAGCTTCCAACCCCATTTTGGGACGGTGCAGAGTGTAAACCATTTCTCGGTTGGCAAGCCAGGCAGTATAGAAAGAATAGAGAAAATAGAATGGCGATAGTGTCCGCAGAACTGATAAAGGCGAAATGACCGGCCCGCACTGCGCGGTTGCTATCCGTCGAGGGAGAGTGCTGCGAATGGGCGCGAGTCGAAAACACGGACGGTGGACCGCCCTGCGGTTCAGGATACGTCCCGAGGTTAGCTCTTCAAGAGTCCGCGCAGGAAGATCGTCTTCATTCTCAATTCTGGCCGGAGATCCGCTGGGTTACTTGGCAGCCGAGCTCAGCGATCGAATGAACGCGAATAAGTCAGCTAAGTCCTGCGGCCGAAGATCCTTTTCCAATCCTTCCGGCATGGCGGACTTATTCGAGCTGACCAGTTCTTCCAGGTCCGTTCGCAGGATGACCTGCTGTTTGCCGTCGGGGCCCAGCAGCGTGATGCTATTCCCGGTCTCGCTGGCCAGGACACCCGTCAGGGTCAAGCCATTCTTCGTCACAGCGACGTAGTTGATGTAACGGGCCTCGACAGATCGGTTGGGATCCAGCACCGCGATCAACAGGCTGGGCGATGATTTGTCGCCAACCGAGGCGAGATCTGGGCCGACCGCATGGCCGATGCCTCCGAGTTGGTGGCAAGTAGCGCAGGTCTTGGCAAAGATTTGCCGGCCGCGTGCCTCGTTTCCTTTCAGACTGAGCACGGATTGATAGGCATCGATCACTTTCTGACGATCGGGATCGACGGCCCCGGCCAGCAGCTTGGCTGCGCGCGCGCGGACGTCGACCGTTCGATGTTGGAGCAACCGTTGCCGACGGGCCGCGTCGATCTCGAACGCCAGGACCTGTTTTCGATCGACGGCATCCAAAAGCGCGGTCACCCAATCCGGTCGGGCGAGCAAAACGTCCAGCACATGGGAACGCAGGGCCGGGCTATAGCCCTTCCAGCCGCGCAGCAGGAGCTGTGGCACACCGGGATCGCGCAAATGACCCAGGCCGGCAACGACACCGCTTTGTAACTCCTCGGGCGTTTGCGGGACCAGCAAACGTGCCAGGGCTGCCCGATCTTCTTGCCGCCGGTCGGGGCCCCGCCCCAGCAGCCGCACGGCTTGCAAGCGATCCGCCATCGGCGCCTGCGGATCGGAGACCGTCGTCCGGGCTGAGTCGAAAAGCCGTTCGAGCTGCCGCACCGCTGTACGCCGTTCCTCATCCCCTTCTTGCTCCAGCTTCACCAGGGAGCTGTTGCGTTGACCGAGCGCATCGAGCAGACCTGCCAAGGCAGCGAATTGCCAGGCCGCATGCCGGCCATTCTCAGGACTGCTCACCTTCTGGAGCATCATCGCAAAGGTTGCGGAATCACCCAGAACGCTGGCCAAACGGAGCAGGTTCTCCGTGAGCAGAGCCGGCGGCGAGCCACTCTGGCCACCGGTAAAAACTGTTCGGAGCAATGGCCCAAGGTTTTTCTTGTTCACCGAGCTCAGGACGGCTGCCGAGAGATAACGATCGTCGGCCACTTCGCGAGCCAGCTGTCCGAGCACCGCCCCCGCTTGCGGATTGTCCCATTCCCCGAGTGTGTAGGCCAGCTGCATGCGAACGTGTGGATCGGCATCTTTCAGCAACGCCAGCAGGGCTGCTCCCAATTGGGGGGTCTGGGCGAGGCGCCCTTCGCAAAGCCGGATCGCATGGCGGCGGACGCCGGCATGGGTGTCGCCTAGGGCCCGCTGGAGCAGGTCCGGTTTGAGAGCGTCGAGACCATCCAGCGTACACAGCGCATGCAGACGGCAGAGCGGCCGGCTGTTCTCGACCGCTGCTTTTTCCAGCAACGGGACTGCCGCCAGATCATGCCGTTGAATGAGCAGTTGCTGAGCGGTGTCGCGCTGCCAGCCGCTAGGGCTATCGAGAGCCGCCACGAGCCTGGCCGTGTCGAGTCGGTCGAGCCGCGGGATTGGCCGGGGACGCTGGCCGGCTGGATAGACTCGATAGATTCGTCCTTTGTCGTGGCCGGCCCGCAGGTCGAGCCGTTCTTGCCAGTCCTTCGGAATCCACTCCGGGTGCTCGATTACCTGCCGATACATGTCGGCGACCCAGAGCGCGCCGTCCGGCCCAGTCCGAATCGTCGTGGGGCGGCACCAGTTATCGGTGGAAGCGAGGAACTCGGAATGCTGCTCATCAACGGCACGCCGGCTGGTGAACGTGACGCCGCTGGGAACCATGATTTCCCGATGGACCAGGTCATGGACCGGCTCGCTGACAAACGTGTTGTTGGCAAAGGCCGGCCCGAATAGCTCATCGCGGTAAATGAGGACGCTGCACGCTGAGGTAAAATGATTGGCTCCGCCGGGATCGTTGAAGCGTGGCAAGGTTCGGCTGACCGGGTAGACACGAGCCGCTCCGGGCGTCACCGAGACCGGCACGCGCGGATCCGGCGCAGCGACGTGGGGATTGCGGCGGATGTACTGGTCGGCGAGCACAAAATGCCAGGTGGGGTTACTGTTGTTGCAACCGAACCAGTTGCCCCAGTCGTCGCGGTTCCGTCCATATTGGCTTTGGCCTGCTTGCGGATCGAGCAGCCCTTCGTCGGGGCGGATGCGAAAATCGCGCCCGCGGATATCGACTTCGGCGCCGGTCTTGACCGAGCGGATGTGTCCGCCGCTGTCGCCGTTGGCGCAGTAGATCCAATTGTCGAGCCCCCATACCAGGCCGTTCACGCGGTGCTGCGGATTGCCCGGGTTGAAGCCGACAAACAGCGGCCGACGTACATCGGCCTTGCCGTCGCCGTCGATGTCCTCGGCATAGAAAATCTCGGGTGCACAGGTGACGAGGACGCCGCGGCCCCACGGCATCACGTTCGTGGGGAAGCTGAGCCCGTCGAGAAACACGGTAGCTTTCGTGTATTTGCCGTCGCCGTTGGTGTCTTCGAGCACCTTGATGCGGCCGCCCGGTTTCCCTTTACCGTCTTCACCGAGCGGATAGTCGCCCATTTCGACGACCCAGAGTTTGCCGTCGGGGCCCCAAGCAAAGGCAATGGGGGACTGAAGGAGCGGCTCCGCAGCCACCAGTTCCACCTCGAAGCCGGGCCGCGGCCGCCAGGAGTGCAAGGATGCCTCTGCCGATTTGGCGGCCGGTTCAACATTCACGAGCAAATCATTGAAGGATCGCCGATCAACGAGGTTGGGCAACAGCGCGGTATCTTCGTTTTGGACCCACAGGTGCCGCGAATGGAACCAGGCCCCGTTATTGGTCCCTCGTCGCGTGATCAGGGGAAGCGGGTCTTTATCATCCCGCCGCCCGGCCCGGACGAGCTGACTCCAGCCTTGCTTCATGGACCTGAATAGGTATAACCCATAGCGCTGCTCATTGGAGAAGAGCACGTCCAGGTGGCCGTCCTCGTTCATATCGACAAACCGTAGCCCGTTGTCCCGCCCGTTTTGGTCCACGACCTCCGCGCCGGCAGGTAACGTGAACGGCAACCGTTCCCAGGCCTTTTTCGTTGGCGACCATCGGAAGATACCCTCGCGGGCAATCAGCTCCGCCCGGCCATCGCCGTCCAGGTCGCGCAGGCGAACGCCAAGATCGGCTCCGGATGCCGTGCCGGTCAAAACCGGCTGGTCCTGAATTGCCAAGCCATTCAGCAATTCCTTGTCCTCCACCCACCGGCGGCCATCGAACGACCAGGCGGCCGCCTCGTGCTCATCACGGAACAGAAACGAAGGATGGCCATTGGCCCGAACGATGCCAAAGCGCACACCTCCAGCGCGCAGGCCGGCACCGCTCTTCCATCGCGGAAACTCCTCCACCTGCCATGAGCGTGTCTGCGGCGACCAGATGCGCGTCTGGTGGACGGCTTCGTTGCTGATCACCACATCGAGGTAACCGTCTAGATTCAGATCGATCAGGCGGACCCCGTTGTCGCCCCCGGTTTTTGGCTGGCGGAGCGGTTGTCCGCCCAGCAGGAATTTGTTGAGCCGTTCTTCCGCCTCGCGGAACGTGAGGAATTTCACCTTCTTGCCATGCTTCGTCACGGCATAATCGATGAGATCGATGAGCTGGGTGTTGCGGATCCAACCGTGCGGATGGAAGACCATCGTGAACGTCCCCTGCTTGCGCACCACGGCATCGAGGGCCGCCTCCCAATCGCGGACGGTGACGGGGTTGTTGGCCTTGTGATGATTTTGTGCCTGCCAATCACTAGGTGTGAGGCATGGGAACTCCCAGCACAGCCGGCCAATGACGTACGGGTACGGGTAATCCTCAATCGTGTTGACGAAGGAGCGCTCGTACGGAATATATTTGCGGAACCGATCCTGGCCATCCGGATCGATCACGAGATCGCGGGGTAAATCGGGATCGTTGCTGGTCAACACGTTGAAGACCGAGCTGTCAAGCGTCAGAAAATGTCCCTTCGGCGTGGTTTGGTTGAAGATTTCCGCAAGCAGCCGCGGGCTCAGGGTGTTGAGCGAATCGCAGCACGGCGTGCGAAACGCGACCGGATGGTTGCCGGGCACAGAGCTGAGCAAGTCGACACAGCGGTCGTAGGTCGATTTGGCCTTGGCAAAATCGCCACGCTGCAACATTGGACATGGATGGTCGATGGTATGGGTTTCCAGGCTCAAGCCTTCGCGGAGCCAGGTTTGCAGGTGAGGCTCGGCCGGATCGATTCGGCACGTCATGATGCTAACAGGCGCCCGGCCATCAATCTGCTGAAGCCGCCGCAAGATCGGCCGCAAGAACGTCTCCCACTTTTCGTGGCCGGCCATATCATCGATGGCCAGGATCACCACGGCCTCGACGCCGTCTTCGCCGACCCACTGCGGCGTGATCAGCTTGGGAAAAGTACGCGAAACGTAATAGGGATCGCTTTCGTCCAAATAGGCGAGCCGATTGCCGTCGGCGGCCCGGGCGGCGACCAAACTGGTACTGCATAAGACAAATAGCAAAAGGGTTCGGAGCCAACGCATCGGTGGAATCCTCGGAAAGAGCGGTGGGGGCCGCCCGGTCAATTCCCTCAGCCTTGAGATCATACCGGCCGGAACGAGATGCGTAAAGCGTGCGGGTGGGAACAACGCGGGATCGCCATGTAGGAGTTTGCCGCACGGCGGCATATAACAACGGTCAGGAAAGCCAACGGAGGACACGACTGATGTCGAGATTTGCTCGAAGCGTGGCTGTGGCGTTGCTCTTGTGCTTGCCGGTCGGGGCGTGGGGGCATGGCTTCGGATTGCTCTGGCCGCGCACGACGGTGGCTTACTATTATCCGGCGCCCGTCTCCTATGTGCCGGTGCTTGCGGTGCAAGCGTACCCGATCTGCGTTGTGCCGTCGGCGCCCCGGCCCGTCACTCCCGCCCGAACGTATGCACCGCCAACGCCGGCGCCGCCCTCTGCCGGGCCGAGTACGCCCGAGCCTCCCTTGGCTGAACCGCTGACTCCGAAGCAACCGTCGTCTCCGCCCACGGAGCGCTCGGCGGGATTTGGAGAGGCGGCTTCGTTTTACGATGCGTATCCGGTGGCCTCGGACAGTGCAGCCAAGCCGATCGGGGAGCGGCGCCAGGTCGAATTTTGGAATCTGACCGACCGTGATGTGATCCTTCACATCGATGGCGGACCACCCCAGAGCTTGCGGCGCGGGAAGAGTGTGACGGCCTTCGTCGGCCGCCTGTTTACCTGGCAGGTGGAAGGACACGCAGTGCAAACCGCACCCGTCGATCGCAGTGAATCGGCGCTGCAAATCGTGATTCGGCGTTGAGGGTGCCAAGGTTCCATTTTCTACACCAAACAAAGCATGGAATGGATCCCGCCTGCGGCGATCTTGCCATCCTGGACCGCATCCACAATCTCCCCGCCCCCCCGAATGCAATCGCCCCCTGCAAAGAGTTTGGGCACACTCGTCGCGCCGGTTGCCCGATTCACCCAAACCTTACTTCCGTCCAGCCGAAGCCCAGGCAACGCATGCAACAGCTCCAGCAACGGTTCTTGACCGAGCGCCTTCACGATCATGTCCGCGCGCAGCTCAAATTCAGATCCGGCGATCCGCTGGAGAGTGCTCTGCCGTGACGTTGGATCCTCCGGCACGGTTCGGACGAACTCCACTCCGACAGCAGCGCCATCCCTCCCCAGGATTCGCACAGGCTGGGAAAACCATTCGAAGCGGATGCCATCCACCTTGGCCAACTCTACTTCATAGGTAAACGCCGGCATGGCATTCTCTCCACGGCGATAAGCGATCGTGACCTGCTCCGCGCCGAGCCGCTTGGCCGCGGTGGCGACGTCGATGGCTGTATTGCCACCGCCGATGACCAACACATGCCTACCGACCGCGCACTCCATGAACGGCTTGGTGTGCGTCTGAAAAATGAAGTCCAGGGCCTCCCACACGCCAGGCAAATCTTCGCCAGCAATCTGCAACGGCAACGTTCGGCCCAGGCCAATGCCCAAAAATACCGCGTCGAATTCCGCGAGCAAGGATTGGACGGCGCTCCCCGTCACATGCTGATTGAGACGGATCTCCACACCGATTTGCCGGACCATCTCGACCTCGGAGAGGGCAAATTCGGTGGAAATCTTGTAGGCGGCAATGCCCAGCGTGTTGAGTCCACCGGGAATGTTTCGTCCTTCGAAAACGATCACGTCATGGCCATGCTTGCGCAGCTCATGGGCGCAGGTCAGGCCCGCCGGTCCGGAACCGACGACGGCCACCCTCTTTCCGGTAGGCGGACCTGGTTCGAAAAAGCGAACCTGCTTCCGTGTGGCGGTGTCGCAAGCCAGGCGTTGCAGCCGGCCGATCTGCACCGGCGCTTTCAGGAGCAGGGTATCTACGCAAGCCCCTTCGCAGAGAACTTCCGTGGGACAGGCGCGGGCACAGCTTCCGCCGAAGATGTTCGCCTCGAGGATGGTCTTGGCTGCTCCGAGGGGATTCTTGTGCAGGATCTGCCGAATGAATTTCGGAATATCAATGTGCGTCGGACAGGCACGGATACAGGGAGCGTCGAAACAGTACAGACAACGCCCCGCTTCGACCAGCACCTCATCGCTGCCCAAGGGCGGCGGCAGGTCGGCAAAATTCTGTACTAGCTCGAGCGGCGTCAGCCGTTCCCCTGCTTTGGCCATGCTAGAACTCTCCCCGGACCGTTTACCTCAGTGTGCCAGCCCGTTCACGCGGCAGCCATTGTCCCCAACCGTTTTCGCCTACGAACTGGTAGTCCGCGACGATCTTTTTTCCCCGGCAGAACGTCGTTTCAGCAGCCCCTGCCAGCGACCAGCCCTGGTAAGGATTCCAATCCGCTCCGGTATCCATCTGGGTATGATCCACCTTGAATTGTCGCTTCGGATCGAAAATGGCCAGATCGGCATCGCTGCCCGTGGCCAGAACTCCCTTGCGAGGATACAGGCCCATGATTTTGGCCGGATTCGTACAGCATTTTTCTACAAACCGGTTCAACGGGAGCCGGTCGGCCAGCACGCCGTGCGTGTAAACGATCGGCAAGAGCGTCTCCAGGCCAGGCAGCCCCATGGGAATCTTGGTCCAGTCCCCCTTCCACATGGCCTTCTGAGCGCGGGTAAATGTACAGGTATCGGTCGAGATCACACACACTTCGCCCCGGTTCAACCCCTTCCACAGCCGTTCCTGGTCTTTTTTCTTCTTGACCTGGGGACAACATGCATAGAGGTGGCCCTCCGGCCCGTCGAACACCGAATCATCGAGCACGAGGTATTGGGCGCAGGTCTCCGCATAGACATCCACGCCGCGCGCCTGGGCAGCCTGCACCAGGTCTGCACCTTCGGCGGTGGACATGTGTACGATATACAGCCGGCCGCCGGTCACTTCTGACCAGGTGATGGCACGCTGGATCGCCTCGGCTTCGATGAAGTTCGGCCGTGTCATGGGATGCAGCCGGGCGCCGTATTTTTGCATCAGCTCCGCCGTATGGTGCCGGGCGATGAGCTCATCGAGCACCCGGCTAGACTCGGCATGGACCAGCAGCATGGCGCCGAGCTGCTTGCATCGCTCCAGGGTGTTGTAGATGGCCCGATCGTCAGACTGCCAGCCTTCGGAAGCGTAGATCATGAACTCTTTGAACGTCGGGCATCCCCGGCGCACCATTTTTTCCATCTCGGGGCCGTGGCGGTCCCAGTTCGTGATGGCCAGGTGGAAGCAGTAGTCGACACACGCCTTTGGCTTGGCCTTGCCGAGCCAGATGTTGTAAGCATCCTCCAGCGATTGCTCCCCATAAGGAATGGCGAAATCGATCACTGTGGTGACGCCTCCGCGCGCGGCGGCACGAGTACCGGTGTTCCAGTCGTCGCTGGAAACCGTACCGCAGAAGGGAAGCTCCAGGTGCACATGCACATCGATGCCGCCCGGTATCACGTATTTGCCGGTGGCGTCCACCAGGGTTGTATCCTTGCTCGCGCTGCGGGCCAGGTCCTTGCCGATTGCCGCAATCTTTTCGCCCTGGATGGCAACGTCGGCTTGCTCCTGGCCATCCGCGCTGATCACCGTACCGTTGGCCACGATGGTGTCGTATGGCATGGCATCGCTTCCTCAGAGAGGAGTTCACAGGATCGATCCGCATTTCTCTCCACGCTATCGGACAAACCCGGCAGATTCAACACCGGCAAGGAACCTGGGTTCGCCGGATGCGTCCTTTTTCCTCGTTCCCAAACAGAGTTTGGGAGCGAGGCCAATGAGGCTGGGGCCATTCAGGTGGCCGTGGTCATTCGAGATTTTGCCGAAGGATGGATCTCCGGGACGTAACCCGCTCGCATTGCCGCCACAGTTGATTTCGGAGTTAACACGCACACCTGCGCCCCTTTGGGGCGGGAACGAGGCTGTCCATAGCCTCCCGGCGACCATGCCAGTAGACGGTCGCCCCATACCAAGTAAGCCCGCTCTCCCCGCCCTTGCTGAGTCACGAAAACGCCGTCCGGCAATCCATCGAGCACTGTCGAGTAGCAGCCTTTCGAGCGGTGAGCCGTAAGCCGCTCCCTGTGCAGACAGCGGTCGATCTCGTCGGCTGTCGGACGTTGCGCGCCGCCGTGCTCCGGATGCGATGCCTTCCAGGCTTGGCAGAATACGAGGAAGCGAGCATGGCGGCACTCGGCACAGGGGCGGTGCCCGGCGGCCAGGGCGGTCGCTTCATCCAGGAAGAATAATTCAGTGTAGGAGTTGGGCTTCATGACCACGCGCTTGCGGCCACGGAATTCCAAGACGCACACCAGCCAGCGCTTCACTTGCCACGCCCGCCGGATCCGTCCTTCGGCGTCGTGCAGCACGCCCCGATTGCCCATGAACAGTCCCCGCTCTGGCGTGGCGACGATTTCACCGAACGGGGTTACCCGGTTCTGCCTCGGCATCGGCTTTCCTTCCCCATCGTGTGCTATCCGTCCTCATTTCATCGGCAGGTCTAGCCAGCGGACGCTGCCGGTCTTCAGGTCGTAAACCGCCGGAACGATTTTGATTCGGCCGCTGCCGGCAAAGTCTTGGATGATCTTGCTGCGCTTGGTCAGGAGCTGCGTCTGGTATTGGACATTATTGCGGACGGCGGCGTCGAGCGCTGCGTTCGGATCCTTGGGCAGGTCGCCGCCCGTGTGGATCAAGCCAACGAGTTGCCTCAGATTATCCGACGGCTGCTCCTTGCCCTTCAACGCCGCGCTGACCGCACCGCAGCTGGTGTGGCCGACCACGATAATCAAGGGTGACTTCAGCTCGGCGAGGGCATACTCGATCGAAGCGTAGACCGCCGGCTCACCCACGTTTCCGGCAAGGCGGAGAACAAACAGCACGCCGAGTCCCTGGTCGAAAATGATTTCCGGAGCGACGCGCGAATCGGCACAGGTCAGGACCACCGCGATCGGCTGCTGCCCCTGGGACAGCTGGAGCCGCTTCTTCGATGCGGGTTCTTCAACGATTCGGCCATCTGTCACGAAGCGGGCGTTGCCCTCCTTCAGCCGTTTCAGGGCCTCGTCGGGAGTGGGACGGGCCTCCTGGGTCAGTTTCCCCCTGACCGGTTCGTCAGCGTGAAGAGGGAGGACGAAAGCCCCGACCAGCCCCGCGGCAACCGAAATCAGTACCCAGCCTCGTGGCTTCATGGCAAATCTCCTGTCTTCTTGGGAAAGGCGATTTTCGTTTCTGTGTACGGATCTGCGCGATTACTCCTTCAATACGTTCGAATTGTACTGGCCAATGGATGACTGGGGAGTCTGCCACCGGCCTTGGGGCGAGGCCAGCCATGCGATCGGAACATTACCGGCGCCAGCGGCCAACCAGTGGGGTCATGGCTGGCCAGAAAATTGAGCGAAGGCGCAAGGATTTGACTGAAGGGGTTAACTCGGGCAACCAAAATGCTCGGAACAACAATGGGCAAGGCTCGTTTTTGCCCCGTCCTTCTTCTTCTCGGATGGCGGCTCGGATCATGGCTCGAAAAGGAACTCGGATACCGGAGAATGGGACTCGAATATCGCGAACACGAACGTTCCAGCCCTGCCCGATCCGCTCGCGCTGTTGCCGGCTCTGCAGTAGCCGAATCGAGTATGGACTCCCGACGGCATGCCGGCACACAACCTCAACTGGTCCCGAGACGATAGTTACGGGGCCAGCAAGGGCACGCTGACCTTGAAGCCAGGAACGTATCCAGGGGGAATCAGTGCCAGCGGTGGCTCCATGGTTCTCCAGCCCGGCATTTACTACATGACCGGTTCGTGATTGTCGCTTACCGGAACGGCCAGCATCTCGGTGTCCGGTCCTGCGAGTCAGGACCGGTTCGGTGAGTCTGACCCCGCCCACCTACGGAACCCATCCAGGCGTCGTCGCTTTTCAAGATTGCAACAGCAGCACCCGCAAAGACATGCCCGGCAACGGCAACCTCAAGATTACCGGCACGATTTTCACGCCGGCCGCCCCGCTCTCCGTCCAAGCCAACAACAGCGATAAAACCGACAGCGGCATCTCCAAGGACAAGATAGGCTCCCAGATTGTCGTTAATAATCTGTCGGTGTCCGGCAACGGCGGTTTCAGTGTTAGCGGCCGAGGCGGCACGCCGGTGCGGGTCATCCAATTGATCGAGTAGCAGCCCAAGGGCTTCCGGGATGTCTCAAACGGACAGGAGAACGCGCGATGTTTCTACCGCTCGATACTCGGAATGACCACGGCCGGATCTCGAAGAAGGAACGGCGACGGGGCGCAGCCGTGGTTGAGCTGGCGGTCCCGCTGCCATTCCTGTCATTTATCTTCCTTGCCTGGGTCGATTTCGCGCGGATTATCTATTACACGATTGTCATCGACAACTGCTGCCACAACGCCAGCATCTTTGGCAGTCAAACGTACGACAACCAGAACCAGCAGTGGATCGGGAACGTCCAATATTGGCAAGGTCCAAGCAGCCAGATGATCTCGACGGAGCAAGCAGCCGCCGACGTCGACGGCACCAACCTTTCTCCGGTGCTGACCGCAAGCAACGTGTCCGTCACCGCTGGGCAAGATGCAAACGGCAACGCGATTAATACCGTGACCATCAAGTTCACATTCACCACGATCACGCGCTTTCCGGGCCTGCCGTCGTCGATCACAATTGAGCGAACGTCGCAGGTGCGGGTGGCACCGGCGACTCCCAAATAGCCAGCACAGGCACCGGCACCCGAGGCACAAACCTCATTCAGAAGGTGTGAGCTATGCTTTCGTAAGGGCTCCGCTTGCGCGGTCGTGGGAATTGTATCGGCCGGCTGGAGGCACAGTCGGATCAGGATAAACCGGAACTAGGAAAAGTAATGCGGCGGCGATGGGGCGTCTGGCTATTGGGGATAGGCTGGCTCTCCGCACTGGGTGCGGGGGAATGGAAGCTTCTCCACTACGAGTTCACCGCCGGAGTCCC
>DATGIQ010000113.1:0-11649 GCA_035295665.1 Gemmataceae bacterium
GGCTGCGCTCATATTCCGTACGGATTGTCTTGGCGACGCGCTCGACGACTTGGTCTGGCAGGTCGGTAAGTTGATTCTGACAACAGTGTTCCGCTAGCCGGCCAAGACAGACCATCGCGATATCTTCATTTCGGTACAAAATCATCGTCGGACGACACTGCTGCTCCTTTCGAAGTCGCCTTATTATGATCTCGCGCCAGCGCTCACTTGCTCTTGCGTTCGGATATTTCTTCGCGCCCACAGGCAGTCCTCAAAGGTATTTACCTATCTTTTGTTAATCATTTCGCTTCCGGAGACTCCGGCCCAGGGAGTCTCGACAACCACAAAATCAAATCCGTTTCTTCTTGGATTCCAGAGAATCCTGTCCGCGATCAACGCCTCCAATACGTGACTATTCCTTTAGAGGGGCATTTGTTACAATCAATGCTCCTCCAATCACGTTGGCAGCCAGCCAGCCTTGAGCGCCGGGCAGCCGTGCCCAGCGCCCCAGGATGTGGGCATGCCGCCTTCGCCAAGGTGCATGCCCTGCAAAAGCGAACAGTAGCTGACACGGTGCCTTCCTTCTTGACCGACGGGAGCACCGTTGGGTGGTCCGGTGTAGCAGCCGGACCGCCCCACTTTGCTGCTCGACCTCTGCCGTCATTCAAGATCAAAACCTCCGCGACTGTTGCACCTACCGCCGGGCGGCGAGTTCTTCGTCACACCAATCCACCAGACTTCTAAGGAATCCCTGCGCTTTTCCTTCCGAGCCTGCCCACCGTGTGGATGCTCGACTTCGCAGATCCACAAGGAACTGCACCTCTTCCCCAGGTGTAGTGAACTCACCTTCTCTCAATTGTCGCAGAACGACAGCCCTCGTAACCATTCCTTCTAATAGCTGCTCTACGAGTTGATCTCGAACTACCCAGGCTGGCTTGCTATCTCCAGATCCATTCAGTCCCGCTGCGCTAGCACCATTCCGCTTGAGCCGACGCACCAAAATCTCTTCCTCACACCACCGAATCAGACAACCCAAACGAACCCTTGTCTGCCCATCGCTTACTGGTAAGCGTTTGAATGCCAGGGCCCGTAGCTTCCTCAGAAACTGGATCTCATCGGCCATCCATGCGGCGCGATCAGCCCGTCTGAACTGGCGGAAGTAGCCTCTGAACTGTCGAACAGCATCGTCCGGGGCAAGCGAGCCGTCCAGCACCCCTTGATACAGGTATGCGGGATTTACCGAAGGGGGAACGGCGGAGAAGCGAGAGCGACCAGGATCAGCCACGGTACACCTCCTCATAAAAAAGGACCGACGGGAGCAATTTCCGCCTTCACCATGCCAGGTAGCAGATTTATCTGGCCGAGAGTCAATCTCATCGGTGATGGCGCCTTCCTCCACTTTAATCACTAATTAACCGGCGTCAATAATATCCGGCAGATTTCACCCATCTCTTCCATCCGGCCACCCTTGCCCTTCGCGTTTGCCAATTACGACACCACTTTTTTCCCACCGCAACGTAAGGCAGAAAATTGTGGCCGGATGGAAAGAACCTTGCTAGCGTTGTCCGGTGGCAAGGAAGCACGAACAATGCACATTCCCAAGGAGGAAGTCGCGCCAGAAGCAGCCCGGCTGGCGGACCGCACATGAACTTGCTCGGGACTATTCTGGCGGCCATGCGAAGATAGCCACGCGAATCGCGGAGGTGCGCCAGCAACTGATCGCTGACATCACGGCAGCTATGCAATGCTCACCGCAAGAAGCGGTTCTGCTGATCGAAGATCACTTGATCGGCCCGAGAAAGCCGCGGCGTGGCAAAGATGGTTTGTGCGTAAGCAGCGATGTTGACCGATTGCTAGAGCCAGGTCTATTTCGTAAAGAGAAGGCATCTTCAGGACGCCCGGTCAGCTGGACGTCACCCTTTGAACTGAGGGCGTACTACGTAGGCAACGATCGGTCGATTACCAAGCGACTATGTAAACTAGCCTCGGAACTCGCAGGCGACATCATGACGGCAATGGGATGTTCAGAGCAAGAAGCAACCAACCTTGTTGCCGAACATCTGATCGGCCGCAAAAAGCCTCGTGGGGGACGTGAGGGCATAGCGGTAAGTCCCGAGGTAGTCCGCATCGCGGAGCAATATGGTCAACTGGTTCACCGCAAAGGTAATAAAAGCGACCGTGGGCGATAGCGTTACGCGCCCGCGCCGCCTTCACTTTCTCCGCTACCCAGGCTGCCGGCATCCATGCGCGCCAGCTTGGGACCCGCGCTCCGAAAGCGTGGGCGATGGTACCGGCGGCGCGAATTGCAAGGATTGTCGAACAGCCTTCACCAACGCTACGATGCCGTCCTGCAACGGCCGAGGGAGATTGTCCCAGGTTTTCACCACCAGGAGCAAATTGGGGTCCGAGTGCACCGGATTCTGCAGCGCGTCGATTGGTCGATTGACGCAGTTATCGGTACAATTTGACTTTGCGTCGATTGTATCGAGTCCTACAAGGGGCATTCGAAGGCCGCTGTAACAATTTGGAGAACGATGAGCCGAAGCTAACGCGCCGAGAAACGGCCGCAGTACGAGGTAGATCCATACGCGCGTCAACGATCGGGACTTGGGCTCGGCCATTCAGCAGCGGCTTCTTTGCGGCGCGTGCCGAGGTAGAGCACAGCGAAAACGCTTGCGCCGAATAGCAAAACGAGGCCGGCAGCAAAAGGCTTGCATTCCCCTCCAACGATGCCCCAGATGGCGATCGCTGTCCCTGAGATGGCCAGCAGTGCGCTCGCCCCATACGTGAATTGCGACATCGCCCGCCTTTCCCGGCGCAGGTACGCCGACCAGCCTCCCAAAGCAAGATGCGCGGGACGCCAGATTATTCCCGAGCAGCCACCCGAACAATCCGCTTTCCAAAACCGCCACCCGCCGCTCCAGCCACAGTCGGTAATCATCGCCAAGGGAACTGCCATGTCCGCCCGCGAATTCATCAACGACACCCTGCTACCCTGGCTGGAGCTGAAAAGCGGCGACCGACCGCATGAATGCGCCGTCCGTACGTTGCTCCTCGGATAGGCTCGACCGGCATGCCATTTGCTCTTGAGAAGGGTGGTGCCCAGACTGGCGACAGAGGAGTCCCATGCGTGGCACCATTCTTAGCTACAGCGAGTTCTTGCGCGTCTGCCGCGAATACCGCATCCTCCACATTGAGGAGGAACCCTTCCGCGAAGGCAAACGCCGTTTGCTGGAGCGCGTGGCAGCCCGCTCTCCCGATCTTTCGGTCAAGATTGAACGATTGACCGACCAGGAAATGGCCACACTCTTCGAATATATCCAGCGCCATTTTGGCCGACCATCGCAGTGATTCCAAACATTGCTTTGGGGCCGCTCCCTCTCTCGAAGTCCGACGCTGCTCCGCCGTTCCTCGCAACCTGCAGTGCTTGGGCACCGCTGGGCTCCGATCACCAAAACGTTGCTCCAACCGGTGCATCGCGATTCCGAGCGATCGGCATACCAGTTGCACACTTCTCGCGACAAAGTCAGTGCACGACGCTGACTCGGGTGTGGTAGCAGCGGGCTTTGGCGCGGAGCCGCAATCCGCTCTTTGCGAACCGCAAGCGAGCACGCCATGACGACCAGAGAATTGCCTTCTTTTCGGGATCCGTTCCTTCGCTCAAGGGAACGCCTCCGAGTGCACCTCTCGGAGCGAACATCCCCAAGCCGCGCCCTACACCCATCACCGTATCAACTGCCCAGATGGAACGCGCAGGCAGCGCTTCCATTTGATCGTAGAACCGTAGTTCCAGAGGAGGTCCGCTGATGAGCGATCCCAAGATTGCCGAGCAGCTGACGGAGAAAGATCGGCTTGTGAGTCGGCCGGACGAACCATTGCCCACGGTCGAGGATCCTGCTGGCGCCCATGCGAAAGGTGCACCAGCGGACCCCAAGCCCAAACCCCGTTCCGGCCAAGCGGACGCCAATCTGAATCAAAGCAGCTATACTGCGTAGATCTGCCAGCCGCCTCGACTGTAGCAGCTTGAACTCGGGCAAGGCAGGCATGCCAACATGCTGGCGACGATCACGATGAACCGAATCGTTCGGCAACGCCGGCGCCTGTTTGATCCCGTGTTCAAGTTGCTCGTCGGTCCGTGTGCCGTTTCGGAGCGTGCGGATGGGCGCTCACGGGTTCGCTTTGTCCTTACGAACCGCATCGGCTCGTGCTTTTGCAGCCGCATTACTCGGATCGAGGCGAACGGCATGATCATAATCAACCAGAGCGCGATCCGCATCCCCTTGGGCTAGATAGGCGTCGCCGCGGCCGACGTAGGCAAACGAATACTGGGAATCGCGGTTGATCGCCGCCGTATAAGCTGCGATGGCCTTATCGAATTGCAGCTTCTCCATCGCGGCCAAGCCCTTCAGGCAGTACACATCCACAATCGGATCATCCTGCTGCTCGTGCTCGTCATTGAGCGCCGTGGACGCGTCGGCGTCCGACGCCACATTTTGCATGAAGTACGTGACCGGCAGGGAAACGAGGAAAATCAGAAAGGCGAAGCCAAACAAGCGCGAGGCAATCATGAGGGCTTCCTTCCGGGGAGAGATGAAAGTGGGAATCTCGATTCGGCGATATCCCTTCCATTCTAGCTCACGTTTCCACCGGCAGACGAGCCAGACCGACGAAGGGTCATAGGATCAAATCCTCCGAGAGGCATTTCCGTACTTTTTCGCCAAGAACGGTTTGACCGGTCCTGTGCGGCGCGCTAGACTGGTGGCCGATCGCTCATGCACTGGTTTCCTCACGTCGAAGGAGATGGTTGATGCGCTCCACACCATTCGCTCGTTGCCGTCCGTTTCGACACTTGGTGCTGGAGCGAATGGAGTCGAGAGTCGTGCCTGGTTTCCTCGCCCCGCTAGCCTTTGACGTCGGCTCTCTCCCCGTCTCCATCGCAGTGGGGGACTTCAATGGCGACGGGCATCTGGACCTCGCCACGGCCAACGCGATCAGCAACGACGTAACGGTGCTTTTGGGTAACGGCCGCGGCAGCTTTCAGAGCACCGGGAACTTCCCTGCCGGGGACGAACCCTATTCGGTGGCCACGGGCGACTTCAACGGCGATGGTCATCTCGACCTCGCCGTAGCCAATGAGGCCACCGACGACGTGAGCGTGCTGCTAGGCAACGGCGACGGCACTTTCCGGGCGGCCGGCAACTTCCCCGCCGGGAACGATCCCTATTCCATCGCGGTGGGGGACTTTGACGGGAATGGCCACCTCGACCTCGCTGTGGCCAATTATCACAGCGACAATGTGAGTGTGCTCTTGGGTAACGGCGACGGCACCTTCCAGGCTGAGCGTAACTTCCCCGTCGGGAATAACCCCGATTCCGTGGCCGCGGGGGACTTTGACGGCGACGGCCATCTTGATCTCGCTGTGGCCAACCGCTTCAGCGACAACGTGAGTGTGCTCCAGGGCAATGGCGACGGCAGTTTCCAAACTGCCCGCAATTTTCCTACCGGGAGTAGACCTCGGTCCGTGGCCGTGGGGGATCTGGACGGCGATGGCCATCTCGACCTGGCCGTAGCGAACGCGGACAGCGACAACGTAAGTGTGCTGTTGGGCAACAGCGACGGCAGCTTCCAGAGCGCCCGCAACTTCCTTGCCGGGAGCGCGCCCCTTTCCGTGGCAATGGGAGACTTTGATGGCGACGGTCATCTCGATCTCGCCGTCGCCAATTTTTATGGCGGCAACGTGAGCGTGCTCCTGGGCGAGGGTGGCGGAAATTTTCAGACTACTCGCAATTTCCCCACAGGGAAATCGACGACATTCGTGGCAGTGGGGGATTTTAACAGCGATGGCCATCTCGACCTCGCCATCGCCAACCATTCCTCAGTCGGGGTGAGCATCCTGCTGGGCAAAGGCGATGGGAGCTTCCCGACCGCTGGCAACCTTCTCACTGGGAAAGGGCCGGTATCCGTGGCGGAGGGGGACTTTAACGGCGATGGCCATCTCGATCTCGCTGTGGCCAACGCGGGCAATGACACGGTGAGTGTGCTGTTGGGCAATGGTGACGGCAGCTTCCAATCCGCCCGCAGTGTCCCCGCCGGCAGCAATCCCTATTCGGTGGCCGTGGGCGACTTTGATGGCGATGGCCACCTCGACCTGGCCGTGGCCGACTATGGCGGCAATATGGTAAGTGTGCTTCTGGGCAATGGCGACGGCAGCTTCCAATCCGCCCGCACGTTCTCTGTCGGGAGCGAACCTTATTCCCTGGCGGTGGGAGACTTTGATGGCGATGGCCATCTTGATCTCGCCGTCGCCAACAATGGCAGCGACACGGTCAGCGTGCTTCAGGGCACCGGGGATGGCAATTTTCAACCGGCCCGCAACTTCCCGGTCGGGAGAGCACCCGTTTCCGTGGCCGCGGGCGATTTTGATGGCAACGGCCATCTGGACCTCGCGGTGGCCAACGCCGGAACGTATCCTTCATTCACGGATAGCAGCGTAAGTGTGCTGTTGGGCAATGGCGACGGCAGCTTCCAATCCGCGCGTAACTACGCCGTCGGGTTCTATCCGTATTCGGTGGCCGTGGGAGACCTGGACAGCGATGGCCACCTCGACGTTGCCGTGGCGAATTATTCCAGCAACACGGTGAGTGTGCTGTTGGGCAATGGCGACGGCACGTTCCAGACTGCCCGCAACTTCTCGGCCGGGCTTGGTCCGTGGTCTGTGGCGGTGGCGGATTTTAACGGCGATGGCCATCTCGACGTCGCTGTCGTCGGCGGCAGTGTGCACGTACTCCAGGGCAGCGGCGATGGTTCCTTCCAGACGCCGCACATCAGCTACCTCGCCGATGATTCTCCGGTGGCCGTGGCGGTGGGGGACTTCAACGGAGACGGCTTGCCCGACCTGGTCGTCGCCAACTACGTCTCGAACGATGTGTCCGTCCTGCTCAACGACGGCGTCTGGGGTGGGCCGATTCCACCGCCGGGCAGGGTTCCCAGACCGCGGACTCCGCCGGCTGCGATTGCTGTGACGATCGCGGATCCGGTGCGTGTGGTCCCCGGTATCCCCGCCGTGGCCTCGCCGCTGGCGGCGGCCTTGCCACAGGGCAGCGTCAAGCAGCCATTGCTCGGCTCCGACGTGGCGTATGGCCAAACACAGGGCGCTGGCCCGCAGCATTTGGCCTCGGTCTTGGCCCGGACTCACGAGACACCGCATGCGTTGACGGATCGCCTTTTTGCTGTGAGCGCGAGCGGCTGGCTCAGTAACCGCTTCGCGCCTGAAGCGCCGTGGTTCGGTGCGTAATCCACGCAAGCCACCAGAATCCACCCTCAGCGGCCGGGTGGATGCCCGCTTTGATCTTCATGCGGCAGTTCCTTTCGGTCTACCCGGCTGCTAATCATTCCTTTGATCCTGTTGCCCAGGCGAATCCTCCTGCGGGCCATAGCGAGTTTAAACCCCATCGCCCTACATGTGTAGGATCACATAAAACGGCAATCGGACACGGTGAATTCCCTTGAGATGGCGATGAGTTTGTTCCCATCGCCAAGCATTTCTTACACCATCCGCTTGAGAAGCATCTCCGGCAGCAAAAAGCCCAGCGCGAAGCCGTAGAGATAATCGAACCAGAAGAAGCGCAGTCCGTTGGCGACATAGATGAGGATAACGAGAGGGAAACTCGCCAGCGCCAATGGGTGCAGACTGCCGGCGGCCGCCCGGGCCTCGCGCCACAACCCATTCGCGTCCCCGGTGGACGGCAGGGCATGCATGCCGATCGACATCCCGAGCCAAATCAAGAAGTACGCGACGGGGTCCGATTGGCCGAAGACCCGGACCGGCACCATCGCCGGGAGACAGAATACGACACAGAGCACCGAGTTGATGAGAAACGGTCCGATACTGATAAAGAAGGATGTGGTGAACTCCCTGGGAGGCTCATGGATGACGTAGCCCGCCGGGTTGCCGATGCGGAAGAAGCATACATCCAGGACAGCGACACCCCGGAGTTTGCAAAAAAACATGTGGGCCGCTTCGTGCACGATGACGCCGGGGAACGTGATCAGGGAAACGAGCCAGCCGGGAATGATGATCATGGCTTGGCTCCCTCCCGATTGGGGGGAAAGCGACGCTCGTATTCTTCGCGGGTGATGATTTCCCGCGTCTGGAGCCGATGCGTGATCCGATCGGCATAGTCCCGAAAGTGCGGATCACCCGGCGGCGCCTTTTGCCTGGCCAGATCCAGGTAGCGAAGCGATTCCTTCTTGAATGGAGCTCGGCCGGTGACGGCGTACTTGCAGGCATAGGCCGAGGCCACCGCCGCCATTGCCGATGAATCGTTCGGATTCGCCGCCAAGAGGGCCTGCGCCGCGGCAAGGAACTTATCATAATCCTTGTCATCGAACGCGGCCCCCAGCTCCGCCTGAAGGAGCAGAGAGTTCACCGTCGGATTGTTTGGCCAATGCTTCTTACACTGCCGAAGCAGTTGCAAGGCCTCGCGAGATTTGTCCTCCTTCAAGAGACTAATCGCACGGAACATGTTCGCACTGGTGTCCAGCTCTTTGGACTCCGGTACGTGATCCGCCGCGGCCACGATGAGGGGGGTCGCTTTGTCGAGGTCGCCTTTCTGAAGCAGGCGCATGCCTCGATTCCATTCCAGATACGCTTGCACGAACCGCCAATTGTGCACAAAGGCAAACGCAGCAAGCAAGAGCAAGGAGAAGGCGGCTGCCTTGAGCCAGGCCGGATACGGGCGGTGGCGCAAGAAGGCTTCGCAACTCTCGCAGGCAGGCGCCCCGGCCAGCAAGGAATACGGCTCGTTGCCGTTGTCCATCTGGCAATGCACGCAAATGGTCGGATCGACTTCGCGGCTGACATCGCCCGGTGCGAGCTGCTTACCTTGATAGCCGCCAAGTTCCTGATTGGCGCACTCCGTGCACAAGACCTTCTCGAACACCGTGAACAGTTGATTCATCGGCACGGTCTTCTTGCAGTTCCCACACGTGCTCTGTCTCAAGGCAAATTCTCTCTGGCAAATGCGGACTTGGAACCAGCCAATCGATTAGAGGGCCGGAATTTAATTGCATGAACTCGATGGTAATTTAGCATATGCAATTCCACGCGGAGGAAAAGGGAGATCGGGGAAGTGATGATCGTGCACGGAGTGTGAGCTGGAGATCACGACATCATAGCCGATTGAGGTTGCAGCAACCGCATCCGAACTCATGAAGATCCGGCGGGCCGACTATCGCGGTGCTTTCAAGGACACGGTCTTCCCTGCCGCCGCCGACTGCCGGGCCGCGTCAAGAATCTCGGTGACGATGACATTCGTTTCCAGGGACGAGAGCATGTCCGCCTTGGCCCCATCCAGGACCACCGCGCGCAAAAGCGACAAAGCATTTGCAAAGGATGCGGGCCGCGGCTTACCGGCGAGCAGCTCTTCCCTTCCCCGGCCGCGTCGCACCCGAATGTCATCGCGGCCGACCGTGATCACGGATCCGGTTTGGCCATACACCTCCAGATCTTTGCGATCGAACGGCCAATTCCAGGAAGCTTGGATAATTGCCTGGGCTTTGGGATAGGTCAAAATCAGCGTCGCCTCATCGTCCACCCGCGAATAGATCTCAGGCTTAAGCTGTTGCGCCACGGCCGTCACCGTATCCGGTCGCCGGCCGTCCATCAGCCAGGTTGCCAGGTCCGCACCGTAGCAGCCAAAATCGAACAGCGCTCCTCCGCCATTGAGTTTCGGGTCGATGAGCCAGGTAAGGAACTCGGGGTCGACGCCGATTTCCTTGGGACCGCGATGGCCATCGTGCACCACCAGCTTGCGGATCTCGCCCAAGGCACCTTCCTGAACCAGGTCGTAGGCAGCCCAGTTGCTGCGATACCAGGTGGTTTCGTAATTGACCAGCACGGCAATTTTTCCCTGTTGGGCCGCCTTCTCGATGGCCCGAGCATCTTCGACGCTGACGGCCAACGGTTTCTCCATCATGACCGGAATGCCCATCTGGGCACACTTCTCCACCACGCTTCGATGATCAAACGTGTTCGTGTAAACCACGACCGCCTGCGGATGCGTCTTCTGGAGCAGCGCATCGATGTCGGCAAAGAGGAGGCTTGAACTCAATCCATAACGCTTGGCATAGCGGCCGGCCAATTGTGAATCGGACTCGGCGATGCCGACGATTTGAATATCGGTACGCGGCAAGCATTCCCGAAAGAACCCCGCTGCATGCCCATGAACCAGGCCCACAACACCAAGTTTCAGTGGTGAGGTCGGCTTGCTGTCGGCCGCCTGGACTGGTTTGTGAACATCCGCCAGTGCCGAGAGTCCTACCGAAACGGCCAGTAGCAAAAAAACGTACCGCATGCGCTCTCCCCAAATTGACAAGCGACATCGGGCCATTCGATCGGTGAATGCCACGATACGCCGGCCGGCGACGTTTCGCAAGTGCCGCCTTAACCGGACTGCCGCTGGAGCGGAGATTGTGTTAGGCTCGGGGGAGGTTTCGAGTACACCCCGTCCGGAGGGTTGCCATGAAGACGCGCTCCGCTGCTGGATTGCGAATCAACTGCCACGCCGGCCTCGTGGTTCTCTTTACGCTGTCATGGACTGGCCTCTCGTTCGCTCAAGACAAACCGATCGTAGGCCTGATCCCAAAAACACAAAAGCCCATCACACTGGACGGCAAGCTCGATGATTGGCAAGGTGCCTTTGTTACGCCGGTTCACGTTGGCCATCCCGATTTCGCCAACCGCGGAGGGCAATTTTTGTTCTTGTGGGACGAAGAGAATTTGTACATCGGCCTGCGCTGCCTCGACCAGAAGCCCGCGCACGCTGCGCCGGACAACCGCATCTATGACGGCGATGCTGTGGAATTCTACCTCGATACCCGGCGCGGCGCTCAGCTCGGGGCGGCCCAGTTCGAGGCCGGTACGCTGCACATGTTCTGGACACCCTTCACCGGCACGGAAGTGAAGCCACGGTTGCAGGTCCGCGACCTGCCGGTTTTCCGCGGGTTCCAATTGAAGGGAGCCCGTGTCGCCGGCCAGAAGACCCCGTGGGGCTACACCGCCGAGTTTCAGCTTCCGTGGGCCAACTTCCCCAACTTCGCTGCCAAGGTGGGAGAGATCATCGGCATCGACTGCGAGCTGTGCAGCAGCGACGGCGGGCCGCGGGTAGACCGCACCTTCGTTTATTCCTCCCCGCAAAGCGTTTCCACGCCAGCCACGTTCGGTCGAGTACAGCTCGTGGATACCCTGGATATCCATGCGCTCAAGCCGCTCGGCCGGGCGTTGCTTCCCTTGAGCCTGACGAAGTCGGCCAATTACCCTTGGCTCTACGGCACGGTTGGCGTATCGCCGACGATAGAAGCGTCGGTTTCCAAACTGGAAGGCAAAATCCTCGACCGTGACGGCAAAACACGAAAAAGCACCAGTGGTAAGCCCAAGAATTTCGAGGGAGCCGACTTCTTCCTATGGACCGGGAGCTGGGAGTTGTTTGATTTGTCGGCTGGAACTTACACCCTGGAGCTGACGGCCCTCGACAAGGAGAACCGGGCTATTACCACGCGGACGCTGAAGTTCCTTCACGGCAATCCGGCGACATCCGCACCTGCACAGAACCCATCGCCCATGGTCGAGCACACCCGTGCCCATCCGCGGCTGGCCGAGGCAAGGTCCAG
>DATGIQ010000114.1:0-60637 GCA_035295665.1 Gemmataceae bacterium
TCAACGCATTGTCGTCCATGAGCGTTTCATCGATGGACCGTCCCCCTTCCGTCGGATGCGTTTGCGGAGAAGCATTGTAAATGCGAATCGCCTTCTTGATGATGCTGAGCTTCTTCTTGGGAAGGTTCAGGCTGGCGGCGATCTCCTCGTTGGTCGGAGCGCGGCCCAGCTTGTCCTGGAGCTTGGCAGTGGCCCGCCGCCACTTGACGAGTAGCTCGTTCATGTAGGCGGGGATGCGGATGGTCTTGCCGGTATTGATGACCGCACGCTTGATCGATTGCTTGATCCAGTAGCTGGCGTAGGTGCTGAAGCGCGTGTTCATGGCCGGGTCGAACCCTTCCACAGCACGCATGAGCCCCAGGTTCCCCTCAGCGATGAGATCCTGCAGACCTAACCCCTTGCCCGTGTAGCTGCGGGCAATATTGACCACGAGCCGTAGATTGGCGCGAACCATGTGGTCCCGCGCGGCAATGTCTCCCTCCTCGATGCGGACCGCGAGGAGCTTCTCCTCTTCCGCACTCAGCAGCGGGGTTTCATTGATCTCGCTGAGGTAGGTCTCCAGCGGAGATTGGACCGACAGACTTCGGAATCGACGTTGTTGCTTGACCGTCATGGGGAGCTTCCTTTGCTTGGTGCAGATGCAGGAGCCAACAGACCGGTGCAGGGCTCGGATCGCTTCTGGCTGTTGAGATCGGCTTGACACCGCCGGCTGAGTCTTGTCCGGGGCAACCTCACACCGCTTACAACTGCGTATCCCAATTCTGTATTAAATCCGTTACGATTGAAGTCGGAGAAAACCTGAACCCGGCTGCAGGAGAGACCTGAGATTGAGCCGGAATTCCCAGGAGCAGATCCCGTTTTTGCGGCTGGCTCAAAAACTTTTGCCTCTGTCAAAATCACTCCATCGATTGATTCAACGGTCTGCACTCAGGACGCCGGCTCGGATGGCATAGCGCACGAGGCCGGCGATGTCGTGGATGTCGAGCCGCTCCATGAGCTGGGTCCGATGCGTCTCCACAGTTTTGGGGCTGACGTGGAGCATCCGGGCAATCTCCTTGGTCGTGTGTCCTTCGCCAATGAGCTGAAGAATTTCGCGTTGGCGTGGCGTCAACAATTCTAAAGGGCTGGGCTCTTGGCCGGCATGCCGGATGAAGTCGGCGACCAGGTGGCGGGAAATCGCCGGGCTGAGATACGTTTCTCCCCGCGCCACCGCCTGGACCGCCAGCTCGAGCTCAGAGAAGCCTGCGTCCTTGATGAGGTAACCCGCCGCCCCAGCACGCAGCGCCTGTTTCACATAATCCTCGTCCGCATGGGCCGAGAGAATCAATACGCGCACATTGGGAAACTCCTTGGTGATGCGGACGGCCGCTTCCAACCCGTTGAGTCCGGCCATGGAAATGTCCATGAGGACCACATCGGGCAAGTGAGTTTTCACGAGGGACAGTGCCTCTCGGCCATCGGCGGCTTCGGCGATCACTTCGATCCCCGGAAGCGTGTTCAGGAGGGCACGAAAGCCGGCACGTACCAGGGCATGATCATCGGCCAGCAGGACGCGGATCGATCGCATTGGGCAAGCCTCCAGGCCAGCGGAACGGAAGAGATCATGCAATCCAGTAACCTCCCCAAGAGATTGTTGAACGAATCCTATCCCCGGAAGGCAAGGAGGCGGGCAGCTCGATCCCAAAGCAACACGGGCTTTCGGCCGCTTCAGGCCGAAAGCCCGTTCGTGGTTTCGGACGGCAAGTCGTGTGTGCGGCTTATCGGACAGAGCCGATAACCTCACCAAAGAGAAATCCGCTTCCCTCAGAACCAATGGTCTCGCCAAAGATGTACCCATGCCGCGCGGAATCCGCCGGCGGCACGATCTCGACGTGGCCATTGGTCAGATTGACGAGCGCACGCTCCACGGCTACCTCGGCATGCTGACCTTGGTGGTGATAGAGGAGCTTGACATGGCCTTCGAACAGGAAGCAACCGGCCGGGCCCATGCGCGCGATGGCATCGGCCCGTGCTTCCAAAGCGGGATGCATCGCCTGAATCTGGTTGCCGACTGCGGTCAGTTTCAGACTGCTTCCGCCCGGAACCTTGATCTCCATGCTTTTGAAGCTCAGGTGGTCCTGGCTGCCATCCTGGATCAGCCTTGCTTGGCCATCTTCGGCCACCATTCGGAGCTGCCAAGTCTGTCGCAGCGGCTGCGGCGGCACGGCCAAGCATTGCATCATGGCCGGTGCCGGCGATCCGATCAGAGCCGCGAGGGGACAGGAGGGCGGAAGCGGATTGCTCGCTGCTTCGGCGGCGGTCGGAGTCAACAGCGGTGGGCACTGGGGCGGCATATCCGCCAAGCCAAACGTCGGCGTTGCCGGCGCGATGGGCGCCCAGTTCTGGAGCGAATCGGAAGCGCTGGCCGAGCTATCTTTTTGCATGCCACGGTTCAGCATTTCCAGGAAGTCGCCAATCTGTTCGTGCACCTCCGCGGTTTGACAGACGACCAACGACTTGGTCGGCGGGAAATAGTCGACCGTACCGAGACCGCCATTGTCGATCCAAGAGTCGGGTTCGATGTTTTGGATGATCAGCCGAACGAGCGTGTCCTCGGGGGCCTCTTCCAGGTACTGCTTGCCGGAGGGGGTGACGGCTGTCCAGCTGATGATCGGCTCGCGGTTGCTGACGCCAAGCACGACGGGCTCGGCGGCGGGAACCAGATTGTCGACCGGATAAACCCTGAGGATCGCTCGGCCCCGTGCCAACGCTTCGGTCGTGAAGACCAGGATGTTACTGTCCACGCGGTAGCTTAGATGGACCTGGTGCAAGACCATCTCCAGAGCTTTCTTCAGCGGAACCGCGTTGAGTTTGATGGACAGCGGCCGCTGAAGATTCACGCCCGCTTCCACCAGGGCAGGCTCGTCGAAGACGATGTTGAGGCCGGAGCATTCGCGGAAGTGCTCGACCACGTCCATGAGCGGTGCATCCTCAAAATCGATTGAGCAAGGCTTCTCGAGACAGCAGGCGATGGAGCACTTCTCAGTTTTGGCGCATGCCGGACATGCACCGGCGGCAGCGCAGCACGGGGCAGCCGCCGCGCAGGCTTCACAACAAGCTTTCGGCACAGGAAGCAGTTCGCGCCGGACTTGCTTTTCTCCTTCGGCCCAGGCCGTACTCACGCCAAAGACCATCACCAAGATGTAAGTGTAAATCGGCACATGCTTTTGGGTCATCATCTTGCCTCCACAGTTCCGTTGCGGATCGGACACCGAGCGGGTACCTACCAAAGCCGGCCGCAGATGTCAGCGCCAACCCAAAATTGTTGCGAATTTGCCTTGTGTTTTGCGCGGACGCTGCTATTCTGCGTGGCCCGCAGCATGGGACGCGGGGCCGGGCGAGGAGGTCGGATGATGATGTGGATCTTGCTGGCGACCGGGTTTACGGGAGCCCTGACCCTGGTTTTCCTGGTGCGCTTCGTTTACCGCGCGTTTGGCACGATTCCGTCGTCGGCCGTCTATTTCTCGCCCAAGGGTGGGGCTACGGAGGCTGTCCTTCGCGAGCTGAAGGCAGCACGCCGAGAAGTTCTCGTCCTCGCCTACTCCTTCAGCTCCAAACCAATCGCGGAGGCCCTCGTCGAGGCCAAGACCCGCGGAGTTCAGGTCGAGATCATCCTGGATCGCAGTAACGAGCAGGAGACCTACTCCGATCTAGCTCTGTTTGAGGACCAAGGACTCGCACCCCTGATCGATGCCCAGCACGCCATTGCGCACAACAAGCTCATGATCATCGATCAGCGCACACTCATCACGGGGAGCTTTAACTTCACGCACCAGGCGGAAGCGGAGAATGCAGAGAACCTGTTGATCCTGAAAGGCCATCCAGAATTGCTGAAGCCCTATCGCCAGAATTTTCTGACACACAAATCGCACAGCCAGGTGCCGAACCGCAAACCTGCCGCGGCCGCACATCGCACTGCCGCCTGAGGGGCACTCCCGCTTGCTGGCCCTTATTCTTCTTCTGGCTTGTCCTTCTCTTTGGGCAGTTCTTCCGGCTCGACTTCGCCGGCTGGTTCACTGAAGGTTTCAATGGCTAAATCGTGGAGGACCATCGTCCCGGTCACCATGCCCAGAAGACCCGCCACGGTGGCACTCTCGCGGTCCTTGGCGGCGAAGACGGCTTCCAGGGCGCGCACCTGCTCGGCATCCGGAGCGGAGGTGCGTAGTACCGGTGCCGGCGACTGATGGGCCGGGGCAAACATCGCTTTGTCGACTTCGACAGCGACCGGAAGAGCCAGGGTCGATTCGTGGGTCATGGATTCACCTCAATGGGGCGATTGATTACCGAATACCCCAAGTAATCCTAGCTTATTGTCCCGGACTGGTAAAGTCCCCCTTGTCACCCTCTTCCCGGTGGCGGAGGCGGCGGTCGACCGTTGACCGATCGCGCCGGCCAGCGTAACCTTATAACATGCGCAATCCAGGCGAGTCCGGCGCCGGTTCTCCTGGGATCCTTTGAAATTTCGCTTCACGGGAGACATTGTCGGTGCAAAAAAGAGGCAAAGAACGCGGCCGTCCCTGGTTCACGAGTACTCCCCTGTTCGCTCTTCTCTTCCTGCTCGCCTGCGGGCTCTATTGGCTTGCCAACCGCGACGCGCCGGGTAGGATCTCCCTGACCTACGGTCAGTTTAAGCAGATCTTGCTCGATCGGGGCGTCCAGTTTCAGGATGTCAAGATTGGCAGGACCGAAATTCGAGGCAAGATCACAACCCACGATCGAATCACCAATGCGGACGCTGACGAAACCCAGACTCGGGTCATTTCGTTCCAGACGCCGCGCATCGGCCTGGAGACTGATCCGGGACTTCTTCAGCTTCTTCACGACCGGGTTGGATCGAGTTACCAGGGTGAAGAGGACGAATCGACGCTCAAGAGCATGACTTCCGTGGCGTTGTCGTTTGTGCTCTTGGTGTCGCTGGGGATCGCTCTGTTTCTCGCGATCCGTTGGCTCTCAGGCGGAAGCTCGCCCCTGACATTCGGCCGTAGCCGGCACAAGCTTTATGCGCAAAAAGATTTGCACATTACCTTTCAGGATGTGGCCGGCATCGACGAAGCCGTCGCCGAGTTGCGCGAGGTGGTTGATTTCCTCAAAACACCCGCCAAGTATCAAGCCCTGGGGGGCCGCATTCCCAAAGGCGTCCTGTTGGTCGGGCCGCCGGGCACGGGTAAAACGCTCCTGGCCAAGGCGGTAGCCGGGGAAGCCGACGTCCCCTTCTTCGGCATGAGCGGCTCGGATTTCGTTGAGATGTTTGTCGGTGTTGGCGCCGCCCGGGTGCGCGACCTGTTCGCGCAGGCGGAAAACCGGGCTCCCTGCATCATTTTCATCGACGAGCTCGATGCGTTGGGGAAGAGTCGCGGCGGCAGCGTCGTCGGTGGCCACGATGAGCGTGAGCAGACGCTTAACCAACTCCTCGTGGAGATGGACGGTTTTGATTCCAATCGCGGCGTGATTATCATGGCCGCGACGAATCGGCCGGAAACACTCGATGCCGCCTTGCTCCGCGCCGGACGATTTGACCGCACGGTCGTCGTGGATCGGCCCGATATTGTGGGCCGGGAGGCGATTCTGAAGGTGCATGCCCGCAATGTTCGGTTGGCGCCGGACGTGGACTTGCGGCACGTCGCTAGCCTGACGCCGGGTTCGGTCGGCGCCGACTTGGCCAACCTCGTGAATGAGGCGGCTCTGATGGCCGCCCGCAACAACAAAGACGTGGTCAGTAAGGCCGAGTTTGACGAAGCCATCGAACGTGGCGCCATCGGCCTAGAGCGCAAAAGCCGCATCATGCATGCCGATGAAAAGCAGCGCGTCGCCTATCACGAGGCAGGGCATGCCCTGGTCGCCTGTGCCCTGCCGAACACCGACCCGGTGCACAAGATTTCCATCATCCCGCGCGGCGTCGGCGCGTTGGGTTATGTCTTGCAGCGCCCCGAGGACGACCGTCATCTGCGCACGCAGTCGGAATTGGAGAGCGTGATCAAAGTATGTCTGGGCGGGACCTTGGCCGAGGAGCTGATTTATCGCGAAATTTCCAATGGCGCCAGCAGCGACCTAGAACGGGCCAGCCGCATTGCCCGCCGCATGGTGAAGGAATTTGGCATGAGCCGGCTCGGCCGCGTGTATTTCCACGAGCAGAACAATTCGGCTTTTCTGGCTGGCTCCGTCGCCAATCCCACGGAACGAGAGCACAGCGAACAGACGGCCCGCGAAATCGATATCGAAGTACGCAAGATCCTGGACGATGCCACGGAGGAAGTCCGGGCGATCCTGCAGACCCGCCGAGAGGCCCTGGTGGCCGTTTCCGCCCGCCTGGTCGACAAGGAAGTGATTGATGGGGCCGAGTTGCGTCAACTGCTGGAACAGCACAGCCCCGGTCCGCGCTTGGTGCCGGGCTCCTTGGCGGTAGCCACGGGAGTGGATCCGCTCCCGTTGGAGCACCGGCCGGAGACGAACAAGACCGGCAGCGTGGGGCTTTCCTGAGCGATCGATGCTGTTCGAGGAGGTCGTCCATGTCGGTGATTGTGCCTCCGACACTGATGAGCCCGCGCCGTGAGTTTTTCAGCGTGACACAAATTGTGCAACCGCAAAGCGCTCCGTCCGCTCCCCGCACGCACAAGATCATTGCGGTTCTGCCGGCCTACAATGCAGCCAATACCTTGCGGGCGACGCTGGCCGACATCCCGGCCGGCTCGGTGGACGAAGTCATCTTGGTAGACGACGGCAGCCGGGACTGCACGGTCCAGATCGCCCGAGAAATGGGCCTTTTTGTCATCGAACATCCGCGGAATCGCGGTTACGGCGGTAACCAGAAGACCTGTTACCGATACGCCCTGGAACGCGGCGCTGACGTCGTCGTCCTGATCCACCCGGACTACCAGTACGATAGCCGTGTGATTCCCCATGCGGTCGCCTTTGTCGAACTGGGCATTTGCGACATCGTTCTGGGAAGCCGCATTCGATCCCGCCAAGAAGCCCTCGCCGGCGGCATGCCACTGTACAAATACGTCAGCAACCGGTTCTTGACGGCAGTGGAAAATTTTGCGCTCGGTCAAAACCTGGGCGACTTTCACAGCGGTTTCCGCGTTTACCGGCGTGCGGTGCTGGAGCGGATACCGTTTGAGCGGAACTCGGATGATTTTCTCTTTGATTCGCAACTGCTCGTCCAGTCCGTCCGTCTCGGCTTTCGGCTGGGCGACATTCCCGTACCGGTCCGCTATTTCCCAGAGGCCAGCAGTATTAATTTTCGGCGAAGCCTTCACTATGGCCTGGGGACGCTCGGCCTGGTGGGACAGTATTGCCTGGATCGGTGGGGGGGTTGGTGTTCGAAGTTGTTCGCGGAAAAGGATCGGTCCGGCCGGGCCGCCCCGTCGAAGAATCCGATTTGACAACCCCAGGTTCGAACCCTACGTTTGCGATAGAAATCTCCCTGGGATCAATCCGGAAATGAATCGCAGTAGCGCGTGCGCTTGTCTGCTCCTGGTTTTGGCGGTTACCTGGATTGACCGTTTGGCCATGGGAACCTTTGCGATCGCTCCCCCGACGCGAACCCCTTCCTTCGGGGAAGAGGTCTACACCATTGCCATCCGCGACCGGGACGAATTGCGCTATACCGTGGAGGCGCCGCCGCCGACGGGTCTGCATTCAGAGTTTCTGTGGGCCCCCTTGGCGATGTTCGACCGGGACCGGCTTGAGAAGGCCATTTGCCACAGGATGTTCGGCGCTCGTGCCTGCTACCTCTTCATGTCCCTTCAACGGTAGGCCGGTCACCGGAGGAATGGCTCCGGCGCTCCTTAGTCGATTCCCGTCCGCAATGATCGCCACGCCCGCGCCAGGATGGCGGCGGACGCACGGGAACTGTTCTTTGGATGAACGTCCCATTCCCCAAGGATGCCACCGTCTTCGGCGCAGGCATGGGGTAACCAATCCTAACCTTCAGATCGGAAAGGGAACGCTATGTTTAAAGCTTTGACTTGCCAATTCGTTGAATTCGTCCGGAAGGAAGATGGACCTACCGCGGTCGAGTACGCGGTGATGCTGGCCCTGATCATCGTGGTTTGCATCGGTGCGATCACTACGCTGGGCGGCAACGCCAACGCGACCTTCACGTCCGTTGACGGCGCCCTGACCTCCAGTTCGTGATCCGGACGAGAATTCCTGGGCGGTACGCGCAAACCACGCGGGTTTGCCAAGCTACGCAAGCCCGCAGCACCAGTACAACCGTGTGCTGGTGCTGCGGGCTCTGGTGCGTAAAGTTCCGGTTCCTATCTATTTGCTGGCCGGCTCCACGGCTACGATCGAGACCGTAGGCTGCGACAAATCCAGAAGGATCGGATCGGACGTCTGCGCCATGCCGACATTTCCCGCCAGGTCCACCGCTTCGACTCGCAACACGAAGCGGGGCGGCACTCCCGACGGCAATTGCCAAGCGTAGACGCCGGTATTCTCGATGTTGGAGGCGATCGTCATCCACGGTCCCGCGACCTGCTCCGCATAGGCGATCGAGATGGGCCGCTGGCCCAAGTTCGTATCGGTGGCCTTCCAGCAAATGCTGAGGTGCTGGCTGTCGCCCACGAGGCCCGGTTGCACATCGAGCAGCTTGACCACGGGCTTGGTCACATCGACCTCGACCCAAATCTGTGGTTGCTCCCCCGGAGCCGGTGGCCGTTTTCCGAGACCTACTCCATTCCGCGCCACCAGGGTAAACCCGTAGAGCCCTTCGTCCTTCAAATCCACGACGAAAGGAGGACGCGGCCTGGTGATCGTATCCGACTTTTCCCATTTCTTGCCGTCCTGGGTGTACCACAACTCGACCGTGGAGACGCCCGAAGGACCGACATCTTTGATTTCATAATTGAGGTTGATGCGCTTGGTGTTGACCATGCGTACCGCCGTCGCGGTCGGCCTCGGTGCAGGAGCCTCAACCGGCGCCGGCTGGACCACGGGGGCTAGCGCTGCCGCGCCATTGATCATCAACGGAAGCTTCACATCGTTGCCGCCCACCGCGTTGGCGGGGGGGGGAGCAACAGCCGGCGGTTCGGCGGCTTTCGCTTCCAGAGCGGCCAGAGCCTGTTCGATTCCGGTCGCCGGCGGCAGTGGACGCGGTGGATCTGGGGGAGAGGCCCGCACGACGCGGATGGCGCCCCGATCACCGGGCAGATCCGTACTGACGGAGAGGGAGGTCGCCTTGATTTCCGAAGAGACGCCCTTCTCACCGCGTGAACTGTCTCTGGCCCCCTCAGAGCTGATTGCTACGGCGGCGAACAGCTCTGCCGGCTTCTTGGTCGAGGATGACGACGAAGATGGTTGGTTGGCATCCCCCTTGACTTGATCCACATGGGCGAGCTGATCGCTCCCCTTGTTTAGCGATACGCAGCCGCTGATCACGGCCAACAGCGCCAACATCCCTGCGACCCACTTCATCGTTTCACCTCCTGCGGTGATGGCACTCCACCGCGGTTTCTATCGCGAATTCGAGCATGCAGAAAGGATATTCGGCCAAACCCTGCCCAAATCTTCAGTAAATTCGGCAGTTCTTGCCGTTCTTGCTTATCCGGAAGAACTTGTCATCCGCGCCGGGGCCACTTGCATCCGTTTGTATAATGGGTGCATGCAGATTTGCCTGTTTGATATTGATGGCACACTTCTTTCCAGCGGCGGCGCCGGCAAGGCGGCGATGGAGGCGGCGCTGGAATCGGCGTTTTGCGCCGCCCGTTCGACCGATGGTGTACCCTTCGCCGGCCGAACAGACCGGGCGATCATCCGCGATTTATTCCACGCTGGACAAATTGAAGATTCTGCGGACAATCGGGGGCGTTTCCTGGCCGCCTATTTGCGCCATCTACCCGGTTGCCTGGCCGATCACCAGGGTCAGGTGCTTCCCGGCATCGCAGCGCTCCTCCAGGTGCTCCAGCAGCGCACGGATGTAGTGGTCGGGCTTCTCACCGGAAATATGCGGGATGGTGCTCGCCTCAAGCTGGGTCACTATGGGCTTTACCACCACTTTGCGTTCGGAGCGTTCGGCGATGAGCACCTAACCCGCGACGAGGTGGCCCAGGAGGCGATCGTCGCCGTGCGAAACCATGTGCGGCAAAGCGTGGAAAGCGGGCGAATCTGGGTGATTGGGGATACACCTCTCGATGTCCGCTGTGCGCGCTCCATCGGTGCCCGCGCCGTTGCAGTCGGCACGGGATGGCACACGCTGGACCAGCTCGCCGCCGAGCAGCCAGACCTTCTCTTGCCTGACCTGTCCGACCCCGCGCCGCTGTTAGCCCTATGGAGCTGCTGAACCATCGCAGGGGCGGAAATCGATCGCTTGCATGCCCGGCTCCTGGGCGGCGAGCGCCCACACTCCTCTTGAGATGCTCGTCTGGTTTCAACGGCGGCGAATCGCACTGGTAACGCGATCGCCGACCTCTAGCTTGACACCGCGATTTTGGATCAGCCGGGCGACGGCTTCGGCCGAGGTCACGGAGACTACCTCGAGCGAACCGAGGTACTTTGGCTCGGGTTTGAGTCGATAAACCTCCAGCGTATGGCCCTTGCGGAGACCAGCGTCGCTGCCGATGCTGAGCGTGACCATGCCGCTCTTTGGGTCCGTGGCCCGGATCGTGCCTTCGATGTCCTGGGGCGGCGGGTTTGCGGTGCCAACTTTGTCTGGCCCGGCGACCCAGGTTGGCTGCTCCTTGTCGGCACGCCCCTTCCAAAAATCATGCACCAACGTCGCACCCAAGGGAAGCTGTCCGCGCGTCGTCACGAGGATCCCATATTCACGCACCGCGAAACAAACATCGCCAGCGCGAGTACGCGGCACCTGCCGGTCGGTGAGCGTATCTTCCAAGGCTTGCAGGACGGCCCCGAGGGGAACCTGCTGCAAATGGAGAGTCACGTGCATTGACTCCGAAACGCTGCGCGGCAGGGCATTGTGGAAGTTGATTCCCGGTTCTTCGAGGATCTTGAGGACCACACTGAGTGGCTGATCGCGAACGTCCACGTTAACGGGAGCGTCGAGCTGCTTGCGGATTTTATCGGCCAGGGCACCCTGTGCGGATTGCCCCGGTGCCAGAACGCCCGCTTCAAACCAATTGGCCATGAAGTCGGCATGGCTCTTGTGGAACTGCTGGACCCAATGCAGCATTTTCGACCCCGTGGTATCGTGACAGGCGGTACATGAGTCCCCGTGCCCCCACGAGTGGGGATTCCTGACGCCGAAAAGTGCAAAAAAATTCTGCGACGTACTATCTCCGCTGCCGGCGCCGGATTGGCTGGACGAGTTGCTCTGCGGCGGGCGGCCGAGCAGAAACGGGATCTCGTTCTCCAAGGTGGCGAGCTTGGCCTTTTCCTGGCTCAACTGCGATTGTGCCGCGTGGACATCCTCCGGATCGACGCGCTCTACGGCTATTTTTTTTTGGATTTGCTGCATGCTTGCCTCGGCAGCCTTCACGGCGGCCCGCTGTGCTTCCAGGGAATGGTGAAACGTGGCGAGTTTTTGCAGGGCCTGCAAACGTACGCGATTCAATTCGGCCTCGGCCTCGCGCAGCTTGGCTTCGGAGACGCGGATGTCGGGGTTATTGGCCAGGGCCTCCGTCAGCATCTGTTCCAACTCCGAAGGCTTTCCATCCTCCGGCTTGGCAGGGGAGCTCTTGGTCGCGGTAGCCGCATGTTCGGATCCCGTTGGTGGGGAGGCGGCTTGTTGAGCCTGCCCCAGGACGGCGCCGCAGGCAACCAGCAGCACGATCATACTTGGAACGAACCTAGCCGGCAGATTTCGCATTGGAATTCTCCTCCTGACGGGCGGTTTTCAGTTGCATGAGTAGCCAATTATCTTCCTTGGACACAGCCCATTCGTGTGGGGAGCCGGCATCGAGCGATCGGCTGTAACAATGCACGGCCGATTTCCAATCTCCTTCCGCAAGGTACCGGTCCCCAGCACGGCGGTAGAGCAGGGACCGGCTCTCCGGGCAGGACTGGGCCATGCGTTCTAACACAAAGGCCGGGATCATTGGACCGCCATCGGAGGGCGAAGCGGCAGTCAGCGGCATCGACAGCGGGCCACCGGGTGCGCTCGGTTCCGCATGGGCTTGGACGTCCTGGCGGATCACCATTGGCGCGCCGGGTGTCGGCATCGTGCTCAGCCAAACCTTCGTCGTCGCCAATCCGAGTGCATAGCAGGCAGCCAGAGCCCCGAGATAACCGGCGCGCTTCCAGCGGCGACGCCGATGCAAAAATCTTGCTGTCTGCCTCCAGAGTTGCTGGCGGAACTCCGCGTGGACGGGTCCCCGGAAACGGGAGTTGAGAAACTTTTCGACCGGATCGTTCGCGGGCCCTTGAAACTCTTCCATAGTGCCTTTACTCCAATATGCTGTAAATCTCGCGAAACGCCTGGCGGGCACGAGTCAGGAGCGATTCGATTGCCTTGGGAGTTTCCTTCCAGGTTTCGGCGATTTGGCCCACACTCTGCTGGTCGAGGTACTTGGCACGCAGGACGGCCTCATACCGTTCGGGTAGCATCGCCAACGCCCGGGCAATCCGTTCGGCCAGGTCGGTGTCCTGGCGGGGTATCGGCACGGCCTCCACTCGGGGAACATGGCCGTTCTGCAATGGCACTTCGCTGCCGTGCCGGGCTTTGTCACGAAAACGGTTGCGGAGAATGTTGGCCGCGATTCCGCGCAACCATCCGGCAAAGCTCCCCTGTTCCGGATCGAAAGATCGGATCCGGCGAACCGCGGTGAGCCAGGTCTCCTGCACGACTTCTTCTGTAAGATCGCGCAGTCCCGCACACCTCCAAGCCACGTAGGCCGCCAGACCTTCGAAAGATTCCTCATACCAGATTTGCCACGCATGCTGATCGCCCGCCAGGATGGCGTTCCGCAAGCCGCGTTCCCGCCAGACACGGTCGCTGGGGTTCATGCTCCGCCTCGGCCAGGCCGAATCCGTGGTCCCTGAACTAATTGTCCGTCCCCGCCCAGATCCTTCGCACGGATCAGAACCATCGTAATCCGCCAAACGTTCATGTTGAACTGCATTAGAAATGTCCGGTCTTAGCGCGATAGAAATGTCCTCTTTGCCATGGGCAAGGAGGAGCCATGTCTATCGCCGTTCGGCCAGGAGACGGGATCGACAGGACCGTTGGGTCAAGGAACTGCGCCTGACGCGCGCCCGGACCTGTACGCAGCCCAACACGCTGTTGGAGCAGCACTCATTGCCGCAGTGGCAGCAGCGCTTCACGTTGACGCCGGGCCAGGCGCGCGACGCACATCGTGCCTTGGGAGCCAAACATAACTTGGCAGCCATTCTGAGCATCCAGGCGCGGCGGGTGGTGGCCAACGATTACACGATCCGCTTCCAGAACCGGCTCTACCAAGGCGGTACGGTCGTCGTCGAATGGCGGCTGGATGGGACGATGGCCATCCGCATGGGCAGCCGATACGTCAACGATTACGAGATCAGCACGCGACGTGAAGCCCTGGGGATTCCCCCCCAGACCCGGGAGTTTCACGCCTTCGCGGCCGACGCCAGGAGGAGAAGAGACGGCCCCAGCCTCGGGTGAGGAGATAGGGGCTGCTGGCGTACAGCCGGCCGCCAGGCGCTGGGGTCGCACTCCTGCGGAGCCCTATCCTCGCGGCGGCGGGCAGGATAGCCGAAAAGGTCCGCGCCGTCCAGCCGCAACGCATCCGTGGAGACGGTCGTTCAAGGGTCCCATCAAGGGAGCCAGCAGCGGACATTGCTAATGCGGTCTGACAATCCGCCAAACGTTCATTGCGAGCCGGGGGGTTGTCCAGTACACTGATGGTACTCTCCGGTAGTGCTACGTGTTCGCGTTTGGGAGGATTCGCCAGAGGACTGCGTGCATGCTTACCGAGTCTGAAAAACGCGCTGCCGCGTTGGCAGTACATCGGTACGGCGTGGATCGAGAGCGGATTAAGGAAGTGGCTCACCTCGTGCTGCAGGCTCAGGCCCAGGGACGAGCCATGGATCTGCTCAAGACCCTGGTGCGCCAACAACTCCTCAGCCAATCCCAAGCCGAGGAATTGCGGCAAGTCGTCGATTCCTCGGCAATCGCGCTGCGATCCAAGGACGCTTTGCGTGCAACCGTTCGGCCGGTCCCTCCCGGGGAGGAGCAATCCCCGAGCCCAGGATCGGTTTCGCCGTCCGGGGCGCGGCTGGAATTGCGGCGCTTGGGCCAGTTCCGCATTCTGCGACGACTGGGCGAAGGCGGCATGGGTTCCGTTTACCTGGGTTATCACGAAGAACAAGCCCGCCATGTTGCCATCAAGGTTCTATCCGATTCCTTGGCCGAAAATCCGTCCTACATCGAGCGGTTCTACCGTGAAGCGAGAAACGTTGCCCGCTTGGACCATCCCAACATCGTGCATGGCATCGCCGTCGGAACGGATCAGGCGACGGGAAAGCACTTCATGGTCCTGGAATTCGTGGATGGAACCACTTGCCATGAACTCCTGGAGCGCTTCGGCCGGCTCTCGGTTGCCGACGCGGTCCACATCATCCTCGATATTGCCCGGGCATTGGAGCATGCCCATTCCCGGAACATCGTGCATCGGGATATCAAGCCCGATAATATCCTGCTGACCAAGTCCGGCATGGCCAAGCTCGCCGACCTCGGACTGGCCAAACGCACCGACGATGTCAGTCAGCTCACCGCTACGCGGCAAGGCTTCGGCACACCGAGTTACATGCCGTATGAGCAAGCCCTGGATGCCAAGAAGGCCGACGGACGGAGTGATATCTACGCCCTGGGAGGAACGCTCTATCACCTCATCACCGGGGAGTTGCCGTTTCCAGGGAACAATCCGGTTGAAGTGTTCGAGAAAAAAGAGATCGGGAGCTTCGTGCCGGCCAGCCAAATCAATCCCGCAGTGCCGGCCGCGCTGGATAAAATCCTGGCCAAGATGATGGCGCGGTCGCCGCAAGCCCGGTACCAAACGGCGAGCGAATTGATTGTGGCCCTGGAGCGGTCTAAGTTGGCGGCGCGCATCCCGACGTTTGGCGATGCGGACGCAGCCCTGAAGGATCCCCAATTCCAGGCGCGCGCAGAGGAAACCTTGCAGCAGACGCGCCTGGATGTCGGCGCTCATGCTCCACAGGCGTCCGTACCCGGAGGGCAAGGCGAACTTTGGTACCTGCGTTTTCGCAACCGCGAAGGGCGCTGGTGCAAGACACGGGCGACCACGGCGCAAATCGTTCGCCGGCTCCACGAAGGCCGCATGCCGCGCACAACCCTGGCACGCCGCCGGCTTGGAGCTGAGTTCCTCCCCTTGTGTGCCTATCCGGATTTTCCCTCCCCCAAGCTGGGCGACCGCAATGGCAAATCGGGTCATAAGCCTCGCCGCCTGACGAAAGCCTGCGACCTCCGCACAAGCAAATGGGAACGGGTTGGCCGTGCTAAGATTTGGTTTGTCTCGCTGGGACTGGCCTTGCTCGGAGCGGTCAGCATCCTGTGTTTGATGCTACGGATGTGAGTCACAGCCGATCCTTGGGCGGAGCGTGACCCCGATCCGCCGAGGCTCAAGCCATCCGTTCGCTCCGCGGCTCGCGGACCATCAAATGGTTGACGGCGGCCAACGGGGCTTTGTCCTGATAGAGCACCTGGTAAATCTCGCTCGTGATCGGCATTTCGATCCCCATGCGGGAAGCTTTTTCGTGCACACTGCGAGTGGTGTATACGCCCTCGGCCACCATGCTCGTCCCGGCGAGGATCTCCGCCAACTTTTCCCCACGGGCCAGGCGTTCTCCGACCCGGCGGTTGCGGCCGTGCTGGCTGACGCAGGTCGTGATCAAGTCGCCCAGCCCGGCCAAGCCAAAAAAGGTTTGTTGCTCGGCTCCGAGGGCAACGCCAAAACGGGCCATTTCCACCAGGCCGCGGGTGAGCAACGCCGCCTTGGCATTGTCCCCCAGTTCGAGCCCATCGCCAATGCCGGCGGCCAAACCGATGATGTTCTTGAGCGCGCCGGCTAGCTCGACGCCGATCAAGTCCACGTTGGTATAAACGCGAAACCGTTCCGTGCCAAAGCGCTGCTGGATCCAGCGGACGAGATCGACATCGAAGCTGGCGGTCACGACCGTGGTCGGACAGCCGCGGCTGACCTCTTCCGCGTGGCTTGGTCCGCTCAAAACCGCGATGCGCCCGCTGCCCAGCACTTGGCGTACGATCTCGCTGGGCCGGAGGAACGTCTCGATTTCCATTCCCTTCGCCAGGCTGAGCACCGGCACCTCGGGATGCAAGGCAGGCACGATGCGTAGAAGAGTTTGCCGAAGATACACGGTCGGAATGGCAGCGACATACAGATCGGCGCCCGCCACCGCCTGGTGAATGTCGGTCGTCAAGGTGACCGACAGGGGAATCGGAACCCCCGGAAGCAGGCGCACATTTTCCCGCCGGTCGCGCAAGATCCGGCCGTTTTCTTCGCGCGCGCTCCAGAGCGCCACTTCGTGCTCAGGGTTCTGGGCGAGCAGAATCGACAGGGTCGTACCCCACGCCCCATCACCAAGGACAGCAAATCGGATTGGCATGGCCATGCGGATGCTGGAAACCAGTCAATTCGCATCACGGATTCCGGAGCGACGGATTATTATAGACTTGCGGGAAAATGCCATCCAGTCGTGCGGAGGACGTCCGCAGGAAAGAAGCGATCGGCTTCCGCCAAGAAAAATCGGAAACTCCGAAGTTGGCGACATAGCTGAGCCGATGGATGATGAGAGGAGTTTTCCGTCTTCTAAGAACGGGGACCATAACGAAAACGCTGCCGCGCGGACGGAGGAATTGGAATGGCTGTGCAACTTCGTGTGTACCCCGCATCGCAAGAGGATCCCGGCGCAGATCGGCCAGCGCCGACGGTCGGGGTTCGTTTGCGCGACCTGCTGCCACTGGTCGCCATGGCGCAGCGGCACAATTATCTTTGGCTGCAAGATTTCTTGGAGGACGAAGTCCGCGTGACGGCGGATCTCTACGAAGTCCTGCGGACATTTCGCAGCTATCGGCCATCGGCGTGAACGGGGATAGCCAGAAGCCGCTCAATCCTCCTCGTCGGCCAGAATCTCCGGTTTGCCGAAGTGGCTCAGATCTACCTGACCGCGCACTTCGCTTTCGACCAGCTTCAGGCGCATCTCCATCTCGCGAAGCTTCGCTTGCAACGCCGTCAGCTGCGCCGCTAGATCGTCGGCCGGCTTGGGACGAGGAACCTCGGGATAGCCGAGCTGCCGCTGCAACGCGGCAAACAGGTAAAGGGGATCGTGTCCACGGTTGGCTTTGGCAATCTTCCCCTCTTTTTCGCCAAACAGCGCCGGCCACGGCGACTCATAGTGCGGATCCTGGCGGCGCTGCTCCGCACGGTAAAGCTCGGAGCGCAAGTACACGAGATCCGCAAATTCGACGGCCCCAATCTGCCGGCGGATGAGCTCGAGATAATCCCGCCACGATTGTTCATAGAAGGGATCTCCCGCAATGCTGGTTAGGCCCTCGTCGTAACCCAGGCGGTTGCGGCAGAGGACTTCGAATTGGTAGATGAACAAACCCGGTGCTACGGGATTTCCGGCCCGATAGGCGGCTTCACGCTCCAGGATGAGCAATGCTGTCTCGATGCTGATACGCACCATCTCTGTTTCGGTTTGCCGGATGACGAAAGCCTGGAACGGCGTGAAGTAGTGTGGCAACCGGCCGAAGCCCGAGGACAGCAAGCCCGTGTGTTTCAGCTCGGTGGCCAAAAACTGGATGGCATAGGGAAGGCGCGTCGTGGAAAGGATTTCGTCATGGATGCGTTGGAGGATTTCCTGGGCGACCAACTCACTGGCCAGCCGTTCCCGGAAAACGCGAAAAAAGTACGCCTGTTCGATGTACTCTTCCCGGTCGAGCCGAATCCCGGTGGCCATACGTCGATGATAATGACCTCCGGGCTACTTTGTCGATATCGTCGCTTCGAACTTTCTCTGCACGACATTCTTCCTTCACCGTTTCGCGCGGAGGGCAGCGAACCCGAAATTGGAGATGGCGGCTCAAGAGGCCTTGCGCTGCGAGTCGAGATCCGGTGCGGTCTGCGGCACGGCATCGGCAATCCGGCGGATGATGGCTTCGGAGCTTTCCAGAGAGCTGGCGTCGGTTGTCTCGCCGCCCCGCTCGATCGAGAACCGAAACCCGCCGATGGTTAACGTATCGCGATCACGCAACGTTGCCTGTTGCACCCGTTTGCCATTGACGAAGACGCCGTTCAGACTATCCAGATCGTGGACTTGCCACGTGCCGTTAGCAAAGACGAAACGGCAATGCCGGCGGCTCACGTCGGGCAAAGGGAGACGGACATCGGCCTGGCTATGGCGGCCCATGACCATGTCGGGCCGCCCCAGTTCCACGACCGGTCCGCTCGGTTGGAGGACCAGCTTCAAGGGGACAAAAGAAGATGGCGGCTCACCGCCCTGGACGGTTTGCTTGGCGTCGTCCATGACATCTCTGTTCCTGTTCGGCCGGGAAGGTTGGGCGGGCCAGGGAAGCCCTTTCCCAGGGCCCGCTCGTTTCCAAGGACCGAGCGGAGGGCTTATACCATAAGCCAACGGCTAGGGGAAAGGCGAGTCGGAAGCGCGGCCGTGTCGTCTACATGGCCGCCGGGATACGGGAAGTATTACTTTCTTTCCGCCAACGGTCGCACCGACCGGACGGCTGGCCCCGTGTACCGTGCCCGCGGCCGAATCAGGCGATTGTTGGCGAGCTGTTCGAGGATATGGGCACTCCATCCGGCCACGCGGGACATGACGAAAATCGGCGTATACAGCGGCACCTCCAAGCCCAACGCATGATACAGACGGCCGGCAGGCCAGTCGAGATTGGGCAGCAGGTTCTTTTCCTGGTCCATGATCCGCTCGATGATCTCGGCCGTCGTCTCCCAGCGCATTTGCCCAACGCTCTCGGCAGCCTTACGCGCAAATTCTTTGAGAATGCGGGCCCGCACATCGCCGTGCTTGTAAACGCGGTGGCCGAAACCCATGATCCGTTCCTTGCGCTTCAAGGCGTCGCGCAGCCATTTCTCGGCCGTCTCCGGGCCTCCCGCAGCATGGAGTAGATCCATCACCTTTTCGTTGGCACCGCCATGCAGTCGGCCCTTGAGCGCTCCGATTGCCGCCACGATTCCGGAGTGCAAGTCCGCTTCCGTTGAGCAAACCACACGGGCAGTGAAGGTAGAGGCGTTGAACTCGTGCTCGGCGTACAGAATCAGTGACACGTCCAGGGCCCGTGACTCAGCCGGGCTGGCCTCGGTACCCCGGATCATGTACAGGAAATTTCCTGCGTGCGACAAATCCGAGCGTGGCTCGACCAATGGCAAGCCCTTGTGGAAGCGGTACTGGTCTGCGATGGCGACCGGAATCTCTCCCAGCAGCCGCTCGGCCTTGCGGATGTTGGCCGCGGGCGACGAATCCTCGGTCTCGGGATCGAAGTGGGCGAGGATACTGACTGCAGTGCGAAGGGCATCCATCGCCGGGGTGGCAGGAGGAAGGGACTTCTGGAGCTGGCGGAGCGGTTCGGGGACTTGCCGCGCCGCCGCAAGGCGTTTGCGAAAATCTTCCGATTGCCAGGCATTCGGTAACTCACCGTGCAACAGCAAATACGCCACCTCCTCGAAGCTGGCCTTCTCCGCCAGTTCCGTCACGGGATAGCCCCGATACCGCAGCCCGCCATCCACCGTCGAAATGGCCGTTTCGCCAGCGATGATGCCTTCCAGCCCTGGTGAATAGACTTCCGCACCGCTCATAATTTGTCTCCGAAAAATTGGATAATGGCTAGTCTCCGCCCGCCAGGTGCCGGTGGTACGCCGCCCGTTGCGCTTGGCCCACGGTCTGGAAATACTCCGCCAAGGCACGATGCGTCGGCCGGTGCATGGGATCTTCCCCGAGCGCGCTCCGGAGCCAACGCACTCCGTCTTGTTCTTGACCGTTGCGCAGGCAAATGAGGCCCGCTTCGTGGCGCAGAGCCGGATCCTTGGGATTGGCCGCGATCGCCCGCGTCAACTCGGCCAGCCGCTGGCGGTCGGCGGCCACCTTCTCCGCCTTTTCCAAATACGAGCTGGCTTCCGCCTTCTTTCCGCGCTGTAGCAAGCACTGGTAAAGATTGTACAATGTGTCTCGGTCAAAAGGGGTCCGGGCGGCCGCTCTCCGGAGCCAGTTTTCGGCAGCCACCAGCCGGCCCGTTTGCAATTCCAGCTTCCCCAGTTCCCCCAACGCTTCCGCGAAGACGGTCAGCCGCGGTGCGGGCGGGCTACCGGGGTCGTTCGCCAGCACCTGTTCGAGAAGCTGGCGTGCTTCGTCGACCCTTCCGAGGCTGCGCTGGCAGCGTGCCAGACCCAAGAGCACCTCGGGATTGTCCGGCTGCCGTTGCTCCAAGTCCAGGAAATGCATCTGGGCTTCCTCCGCGCGGTCGGAACGGGCCAACGCCTGGGCCAAATGGAATCGCACATTATCGTTGTCCGGTTCGATTTCCAGAGCCCGCTGATAAGCTTGGACTGCTTCGGCGTTGCCATTGCGGCGTTCCTTCACTTCTCCCCGCCACACCCAGGCTTGCACGTTGTTCGGCTGGCGCTGCAACCAGATGTCCAGGCAGTGCAAGGCATCGGCCAGTCGATACGTCTTCAGATATCCTTGCGTCAGTGCCTCCAAGATGAGAATGGCTTCGGCTTGATCCTTATCCGTGCCGGACACAAGATATTCCTCGACTCCGGCCAATTCGCCGCGCTGAGCGTGGGCCAGGGAGCGCTCGAGCTGGATGGCTTCCTCGGCACAGCCCAGTCGCACGCAAGCGTTCAGGTACTGCTCGGCTTGCTCATAGTCCCCGGAGCGCCGCGCCGCCTGGGCTGCCAGGTAATGCCCCTCGGCACTATTCGGCGAAAGGGCCAAGCACACTTGCAGATGGGCCTTGGCGTCCGCCAAATCCGGCCGCTGCAGAGCGCGCTGAGCGGCCCGAAGATGATAGAGGGCACGGACCCCCTGGACACCGCTATACGCCCCCAGGCCAATGACCAGCACGAGTCCGGCGACCAGCAGCACAAGCACGGGATGCCGCCGGAAATCACGGCGCAGGGTCCCCCACCTCAGTCCGCGCTCATGGCTGACCATTGTTTGGGAAGATGGTGGAGAAATCTTGATCATTCCGCGTTCATTGGCTCGACTCGGCAATTTCGCGCCCGCCTGCCGGGCGGCAATCACATTAGATAGGTCGGTGAAGGGAATTGCAAGTCGCTTCGCGGCCGAATCATCGATGGCTCACGAAGTTGCACAAGCCTGGCTCGTCCGGCCAGGATGCGGCGATCCTTCGTTCGCGCGTCAGGCTTGTGCAGTGCCATCCCACACGGAGATTTAGCGACCCTGCTCGCTGAGGTATTTCTGGATGGCCAGCCACATCTCTTGCTGAAGTCCGTTGGGACTTTCGGGAAGCCCCAGCCGTCCTGCACGAGTTCGTGCCTCGGCATCGCTGAGGTGCTCCACCTCGCGGAAATGCAAGTACCACAAGCCCCCAACCAATGGACCGCTCTTGCCGTAGACAAACAGCGGAAGATTGCCAGGCTCTGCGACCATGCGGTTGAATTCGGCGACCACAGCCGGCGATAAGGTCTGCGGGGATAGTTCCAGGCTCAAATACTTCAAGCCGCGCATTTCGAATAACTTGCGTTCGGCGGCATCGTCTTCAGCCGGCTGCCGCACATGGAGCACCGCCCGATAACCGTTTTCCTTGAGCCAATCGACGCCATCCAACATCGGCTTCAGCCCAGTAGCCACCTGCTCCTTGGCAATGGCGAACTGGGGAATGCCCGCGGGCAGCAATGGCGTGGGCGCGCGTTCTTCGCCGGGAGGAGCCGCACCGCTGGAAGGGATGTTAAATTGGGGACTTTGCAGCCGGGCCCCTCCTACCGCAGGGGGGGAAGTCGCCCCGTCAGGCGGTGCCAGGCGAACACCGTTCTCGGTGGGCGGCCGCCACGATCGATCCTCGGGCGGCGCAAACGGCGGTTCATAGCTCCGCGTCGCGATCGGAGCGGGGGCCGGCGCAGCCGGAACTTGCGGAAAGATCGGTTGCGGCGGTACAGACGGATTGGCCGGAGGCGGTATCGGATAGGGACTGGTGACCGGCGGAGGGGGCGGCGGAGGACTCGGCTGACGACAGGGGTGTTGGCAGCCCACGACCACCCCCGCTGTCACACCTGCGCTGAGCAACTGTGTGATTGTTCGGTTCATCGGTTGCTCCTTTCTTGCTGCTCAAAAGCCAACTTTTGATTCTACTCACGCGATCTGAGCGAAACCCAGCGTGGATGAGCCGTCCGGCATCGAAAAGCCCGGCCAAGCGGTCGGGAAATCCGGTTGGGAGAAGTGTACGGGTTGGGTTAATCGGAGAAAGTCTGGTGTTCGGCGATGACGGCGAGCTCGGTGAGTTTGGCGGCCGTGAAGCCGATCCGTTCAAAGCACTCGGCCACGATGCTGTTGGGAGTGGTGAGCAGACTGATCAAAAGATCCATCGGGGTGATGCTGGTGCGCTGGTGGTCAGTGGCGCGGGCGTAGGCTTCGCGGAGCAAACCAATCACCTTGTCCGACAGAAACTCGCGATGCAGGACGAGCACCGCATCCCCCTCGCCATTTTCCTGACGAAAGAGTTCCTGAAATTGGCTCAGGATATTGGCAATGTCGGCGCCGAGGCGGTCGCCCCAGTTGCGCACGCCCGGATCGGGGAGAGCAAGGAGACCCATGAACACATGCGGGCTGCGGACGCTATCCCAGTTGGTGACCCGGGCCTGCTGTAATGATTCGCGGATCGCCGCGAGTGCCGGCTCCGTGAGCAGCTCCAGGCGCAACTGGCCATCCGGCTTGAAGATATCGTCCAGCGATTCATCGGGGCTGGCCATGGAGCACGTCTCTGAGCCACCGGCAAAAGTACTGGGGACAATTGTCGTCGACTCGCTGCCGCAGTGCAAGGCCCCTACTTGGGCTGAAGTGCTTGGTGGCAAGTTCGGCAGCGCTTCTGATGAACGCGGATTTGTTTGTTACATTTGGGACACCGGCGAAACCGGTTGCGTTTCACTTTCTTGGTCCGTGGTCGTTTGCCCATGGCTATTCTCCCGTCTAACTGGATGCGCGGGCGTGCTTCAGCCTACTGGAAGCGTATCCGAGCATCATAGATGACAAGGCGCAGCGCGGCAACGTCGTTAGTCGGCCGAGCATCCCCAATCACAGATTAGTCTTCTCATCGCCGGTGGTTTCCAGCAGCCGATCCAGCGCGTTGGCCAGCTCTGCGTCGTGGCTGTGGTCCCGAGCGTAGAGCCGGCACAATGACAGGCTCACCGGCAAGCGAATCAACTGCTCATGGGCGCTGAGGTTCCGGACTTGGCCGGTCGCCGGCTCATAGACAAAGTTTTGCCGTACCGCCGCCGCACTGATTGGGCGATGATAATGGCGCGCCACATCGGCCCGAAAAGGGAGTTCCCGCAGCGCTGCCGGCAAGAGGGCCCGCACCCGGCGTTCCACGAGGTCGGCGTCGGTGAAGATGGAGGTCAACTCGGATTCGCCCTGCTCAAAGCGGATGGTGCGCTCGCAGGCCATCCTCCAGCGCAGGCCCCGGCGAAGAACTGCTTGCCACGCATTCCCCAATTGTCGAAGCTCCGGATCGCCATCGGCAGCCCACCGTTCGACATCCACGAGCAGCGACCATTCCGTCAGGCCACGGTAACGATCGAGGTGCTCCATCGGATTGCCGGGGAACAGCCGGGCCATGGTCGGGCGAAAAAGCTCAGCCAACGTCAGGTCGATGGCGCGCACGGTCCGGTGAAAATAGAGGCTACGGAACAGTTCGCCGCGGGCCTCGATGAAATGCACCAGAGCCGCCAGGCCCTTGGCGTGAAGGGTCAGCCCCTGGGGCGTGAAAAAGGTGTAGTGCAAGAGCCGGTCCAGGTCGAAAGCACGCGGCCCATGCCCGGCCATGTAGCTGTCGCGCAAGACAAAGTCCATGTTATCCACGGTGTAGATGCCGCAGAATAGCGACCGCAACAAGCGTAGCCAAACCGGTCCCGCGCTGGACGTATCGGTGGGCCGCTTGATCAGGAATGCCACGTGCTCCGGCTGCAAGGTTTCGTGCGCGGCCAGTGTGCCGTGAGGATTGGCGCGGATCGCCCGGATCAAATCTGCCAAATCGGAAAGAATAATTTGCCGGCCGAGGTCTTCATGAGTCAAATCGAATTGGTGGAGATAGTGGTCATCGAAAAAATGGCCAAACGGTCCATGGCCGACATCGTGAAGCAAGGCCGCGATACGTAGCAGGCTTTCGACGTAGGCCCGTGATGGAACCGGTTCGCTGCCGCATGCCTGGCAAAGCGATGGATACAAGTGGGCGGCGGCCCGGCTGGCCAGGTGCATGGCTCCCAGGACATGCTGAAAACGTGTGTGCTCGGCCGTGGGATAAACCCACCAGGCGGTCTGCAACTGATGGATCCGGCGGAGCCGCTGCACCCAGGGATGGTCGATCAGTGTTTGCTCGGCGATCTCGGCGGGATCGCGCGCGGCCGTGAAGGCGATATATCCGTGAATGGGGTCGCTGATCAAACTCTCACGGTCGTACGGCGTCAAGGACATGGAGCATCCAATCCATGAAAAGGGAGGAGCGAGGAGGGCAGGTCGGTATCGTCGCTCCTCCCTCATGCCTTCAGACTGCGGCCGTCCCGTTCGATAGTCTACTCCGGCTTACTGGGCAGGGTTCCCAAAGAATGCAAAATCCGCAGCTCCCGGATTTTGGAAGCCGGTGGCCAGAACCTGCCACTGAACGTATTCGCACGGCGGAATGGCCGGGAGGATGGACAGCGTCTGGAAGCTGTCCACGCTGGTCGGTGCGGTCGGAGGATTCACGGTAACGACGTACTGGGCGACGCTGGTTGCAAACGTGGGATCGTTACTGAACGTAAACATGTAGCTGGTGTTGAAGTCGGAGGTCCCGCCGAAGAATTTGTTATTGGGGCCGCCGCTGGTTGTGCGATCGGTATAGAGGATCGCCAGGAAGTTATACTGCTGGCCAAAGTCAAAACTGATGTACGTAGCCGTGCCGCCGCCGTGGGAAGCGTAGTCGGTAATGAACTGATCCAGGGTGCCGCCCGCCGTCTTGTCGAGGCAGTTGGCCACGTCATACCCCGGAAACGCTTCGAAATAATCGTAAATTGTGATCGTGCTCTTGTCGATTTGTTGCAAGTCCTGTGCGGGGCACGGAGCGGTCACGACGAGAGCTAACCCGAGAGTGAAAACTGCGGTGCTCCAGCGCGGTACCAATGCGCTCATCCGACCCATAGGAGCCATTCCTTTCTGCCGGCGCATGCCAGCCTGGGAAGCGAGCCATGTCCTGGCTTCGCACCAGGCCCAGGGCATCGCGAGATTTCGCCAATTGTGTGAACTACGTTCCCCGATTTACGGAGGGAATTTCAGACCAGCGCAATCGTGGATGTTGTTCCGACCAGCGTCTCCTCACGCTCAAAAGCGGCGACCGAGTCAATGGGCGAGTAAACACCGTGCCCGAACCATTGTCAACTAAAAAGTCGGCAAATTCTAAAATACGATGAGGCGGCGGGGCCCGCCGGATCGCGCCCTGCCGTGAAGCGGCAAGGGAGGCGCGCTACCAGCCCAAGCGAGAATTAGCCGTGAGTGTGCACCAGCAGGAATCGGCACCTAGCAATCGGCTGGCCAGCCGCCATCCCCGGATACGGCGTGGAACGCGGGCGCTGACCATGCTGCTGTTTGCTTACCTCGGGCTTGCCTATCTGATGCTGCCGGCCTGGTGGCGTCATCATAGCCGCCATCCTGCGCTGGTGGACGCTCCGAAGACTACGCAGACGGCCGAGGGGATCGCAGGGGATCCGCTGAACGTGGCCCTGGTCGGGGCCCGTGAGGAGGTCGTGCAAGCCTTGGTGGCGGCCGGCTGGTACCCGGCAGATCCCATCACGTTCCGAACCAGCATGCACCTTGCGACCAGCGTGCTGCGTGGCCGACCGTATGCCGACGCCCCCATGAGCAATCTTTACCTGTGGGGACGCCGCCAAGACCTTTCGTTCGAACGGCCGGTCGGCAGCAGCCCCCGGCAACGCCACCACGTGCGCTTCTGGCATGCGGAACAGCTCGATGAAGACGGCCGGCCGTTATGGTTTGGAGCCGCGACCTTTGATCGCAGCGTGGGGATCAGTCACCGCACTGGCCAAATCACCCACCACATTGCCGCCGATGTGGATGCCGAACGCGACCAACTCTTCGCCGACCTACAACGCAGCGGGCAACTGCTCGAAGAGTACCGTATCCGTGGGCTCGGTCCGACGCGGCTGGGCCGCAATGGTGGAGGCGATCCCTACTATACCGACGGCGATATCCGCATCGGCGTCCTTCTCGCACTGTGACCGCGCGGCCGAGTCCAACTGACGGCCCGTTCAACAAGCAGCACATCATCAGGGCTGCCACGAAATGGGCGCCGCGCAAAGAATCTGCAGCCGTCCGACGTAGACCAGGAGGCCGAGGAGGCCCACTTCCAAGAGCGTCAGACTGCTCAGTTCCGGAACAGGCGCCGCGGCTGGGTTCTGTCCGCGAATCTCCCCACCTGGAAAATTCATGGTATGAAGATTGGTGTAGGTATCGCCGGCCTCCAAGGCGGCCACCGCGTCGGCAAAAGTCGTGATGGAACCGGCCGGAGTCAGGTTTGCCGCGGTGAGTGCACCGGAAAACGTACCGGAGGTCATGCCCACGGGAAGGTTCGGGAACGGCAGGATGACGGGCCCATTCATGCCGGGCATGCCAAAGTGGATGTGCCCTGCGGTCAACGCACTGGTCAAGGGGGGACCTCCTGCGTCCACCCCGAAGGAAATGTTGAAGTCGATTTCCGTTAAGGCGGTGTTCAGCGTGAAGGTGGCGACCCCAAGGGCTGGGGACGTTGTCGGCGGGTTTTCGCCGGCACCGGTCAACTGGGTCACGAAGATCAGATCGGCACGGGCAATGCTGGGCACGGGCACAAGCGCAACTGCGAAGGCGAGAGCAAGAAGGACCTTTCTCATGGTGCATACCTCCCGAGGTGTGTCGTCTGTTGGCGCTCCCAGGAACGCCAAGAAGCCCAGAAACAGGCGTCGAGCTTATCGTCAGGCACCGCCGATTGCAACGATTCTTTCAAAAGTAATGTTGGGGTTTCGAGATAGGCATCGGGTTCATGATTTCGTAGCCTTCCATAAACCCTTGGTTCGATTGCTGTCGAGGCGAGGGAATCGCTCTGGGACTCTTTCTCGGTTCAGCTAACTCGTTGGAAAAAGGGTGCAATGATGTTCGCGATTCAGCTCGTGATCCTGGCCGGATTATCAACAGGAGCGGTACCACTCGATGCAGAAGAAGGGGCGAAGCCCGAATCCGTATCCAAGGTGACCCTCCTCCGCGTTCCCGATGGCGGCATTCAGCCACAACTTGCCATCGATAGCAAGGGCCACGTGCACTTGATCTATTTCAGCGGCGATCCGATGGGCGGGGACATCTTCTACGTCCGTTCAGACGATGCTGGAAGGACGTTCTCGCGCCGGCTTCGGGTCAACTCTCAGCCTGGCAGTGCGATCGCTATCGGCAATATTCGAGGGGCGCACCTGGCGATTGGTAAGCACGAGCGCGTCCATGTCGCCTGGAATGGTTCCGGCAAGGCGGAGCCCAAAGGTTCTGGGGGAGCGTCCCCGATGCTCTACAGCCGCTTGAACGATGCGGGCGATGCATTCGAGCCCCAGCGCAATCTCATCCACTCCGCGTTCGGTCTCGATGGAGGCGGCTCCGTGGCCGCTGATCACGTCGGAAATGTCTATGTGGCCTGGCATGCGCCGCGGCCGGGCAGCCAGGGAGAGGAAAACCGGCAAGTCTGGATCACACGGTCAACCGATGAGGGGAAGAGTTTTGCGCCGGAGAAAGCTGCTTTCGAGGAGCGGACCGGTGCGTGTGGCTGCTGCGGCTTGCGAGTCTTTGCCGGCAACAACGGGGGGGTCTACCTCCTGTACCGGGCCGCCAGGGACCACAGACACCGCGATATGTTTCTGCTCACCTCCACGAACCATGGGACCCGGTTCGAGGGGGAATGCGTTAGCCAATGGGACATTGCCTCCTGTCCCATGACCACAGCAGCTTTCGCCGAAGCAGTGCATGGCGTCCTTGCTGCTTGGGAGAGCAAGGGACAGGTTTTTAATGCGCGCATCGATTCGGAAACTGGTAAGCGATCTCGGACCATTGCTGCACCGGGAGAGACTCCGGGCCGGAAATACCCGGCCGTGGCCTGCAATTCCAACGGCGAAACCATCCTGGTCTGGACAGAGCAGATGAGTTGGAATCGTGGCGGCTCTGTTGTCTGGCAGGTATATGACCGTGATGGAAGCCCAAGGACAGAGCGCGGCAGAGCTGCGGGGGTTCCAACTTGGAGCCTTGTGGCGGTGTTCGTCCGACCGGATGGGGGGTTCACGGTGGTTTACTGATTCCTTATCCGGCTGTCAGGATCTGGTTGGCCGCTTCATGGCTCGGATTGGAGATGGCGGAGCACATCGAGGACGCTGATGACGCCGATCAATACCCCGCCAGCATCGACCACAAAAAGCCGGTGTACCTTTAACGCCAGCATTTCCCGAATCACTTTCTCCGCTGTGGCATCTGGCGCGACCGAGAACACTGCCGGCGTCATCAGGTCGCACACCAATACGGGTGCGTGCTTTTCGCCTGGCGCGGTCGCCTGGCGCTGAGCGATCTCCGCTTCCATGTAGTACTCCGACCCGGACGGTGGGGAACGGAGGCGCTCCCGATCATGGGCAAGGATGTCTGCACGACTCAGCACGCCGATGGGCCGTCCGGCTTCATCGATCACCGGGGCCCCGCTGAAGCCTTTGTCGGTCAGCAGGGCCGTCGCTTCCGCGACGGTGGCCGTATCGCGTATCGACACGGGGTTTGGCCTCATGAGGTCTGCGGCCGTCTCTGCCCGCAAGAGCAGGCGCGGGGTGTTCGCCATCGGAGTACCCTCATTTCAGCGGTGTTTGAAGAACTGCACAGCACGCTCATGCTTCAGGGCCGCTTCGCGCGTGGCGAAGGTGCCCAGGTTTCGCCGCTTCCCTGTTTTCGGGTTCACCTTTCTCGAATAGAGGCGATACTCACCAGACTTGAGCTTGCGAATCATGGTGCCCTCCTTCTCAAATATTACTGCGCCAAGACATGCGTATGGAGAGCAAATGTTGTACCCAGCGGATCCATCGGGAATCTACGACACGGTCCGGCTGAAGGCGTCCGTTATGGTTTAGCGGCGGTTCGCAGAACCGCGCGGGGGCACATCCGCATGCGGTTCTGCGAACCGCCGCTCAGCAGACAGCATGAACGGGACCGTGGATAAGACACACGAAAAAACGGTGTCTGGAACTCTACAGTCAAAGCTCCAAACACCGTTTTCCTGAGGTTCTAGCCAGCCGGCGGGGCTACCGGTTGCGATCCAGTGTTCCGGATATTACGGTTCTGCGGTTGTTTGCTGCTGGGTTGTTGCCAGTACTTCCACATCCACGTCATCGGGCACGCGGAAGAGGCCTTGCTGAATTCTTCGGATCAATCCCTTGGCGATGAGCCCTCGTTGGCCATATAGGATGAAGTGCACCTTGTGGTTGTCCGGGTACGGATAGCCACGCATACCGAAAAACTCCGGACAGGCTTTCCACACGGCCACGGAAATGTCATTCAGCGTAAACGGTTGGGGAATGGTACGGGCCACCCGCAGCAAGGTGAGCCAGTGGCCGCTGCTTCGGAGGCGCCGCAGCGTCTGCTGCCGGGCATCGTCCTTGTCCGCGCGTTCGCCGGACGTCGCCTTGTTCTGGCTGGCGTCTACTGGGTCCCAGAAGGTTCGCTCGTGAGCCATGCTGCCTCCATTGGTTCGGAACTTCCCGGAGCGAGCGCAGCCGCAGCTGCAATCGATCGCGCCTTCGAAGCGAAAAACCCGCGTCCAGGCCTGAAGCCACAACCGCTTGCCAAGGCACGCGTTATCCGTACGGAGATAAGTATACTCTTGACCAGTACCACTGGCCAAGAGTAGTTTGATGGGGACATCTTGGGGATGTCAGCACCGGGGCCACCCAGCTGGGACATTTGGGGTGGCTCCGGCTTGCTCTCTTTATAGCAGTTCCAAGGCCGCTTCTAAAGCACGACCCGATCCATCGTGTCTGCAACGGTTGCAGCGCGTCGGCCTACATGCGCAAGTTTTGCAGGCAGGCCCGTTCGTCTTCGGGTGTGCCAAGAAGACCAACTCTGCTGCTGGTACGGCTGGCTCGGCTGGAAGGCGAGGAGTTCTAGGGGAATTTTACTAGCAAAGAGAACCTTTCCTGATTTAGAATTGACGACAGACCAGAAGTAATCGGTCAATCCGAGGCAGGGCGATTTGCTTCACTTCGTTTACGGGGAGTCTGGGCAATGACCTATGTCCGCCGGCTCAGGGTTGTTGGGGCTGTTTTGGCTCTGACGGCCATCTTAACGAATTCGCACGTTTGGGGAGAAGTCGACAAGAAGCCGCCGGAAAAGCGGCCCACTGCCAAGGCCAAAGTCAGCCCGGAGAAAGCTGACGAGGACATCACCGATGACTTGGCCCAGACCAAGTTTGCCAAGGCCAGCGTACTCACCTACCGAACTACCGGTGGGGAAACGCTCTTTGCCTTGCAAATCAAGCCCAAGCTGGAGCCAAGCCCGGTTCGGCCTCGGGATTACCTGATCATAGTCGACACGTCCGCGAGCCAGGCTAACGCGCCGCTCGCCACCGCACGGGCGCTCACGCAGGCTTTGCAAAAATCCTTGAAGGGGGAAGATCGTCTGGCAATTTGGACGGTCAACACCCCGGCGGCGACCCGCGATCTGACCCGTGGCTTCCAGTCGGCGCACTCGACGCAGATCGAGCAAGCGCTGGCGGACCTCAAACAGGAGATCCCGCTCGGCGACACCGATCTGAAAGAGGGACTCCGCAAGGCGATGGCCCGCTTCGAAGGCAATCGCGCCCGCCAGCAGGTCATCATCTTCCTGGGCGATGGGATGAGCGTGCACAATCCGATCACCGCCAGCGATCGTGCGCAGCTCTGCCGAGAGATGGTGAAGAACACCATCGCTTTTTACTCGGTGCCTCTGGGCCCGAAGCTCGATCCCATGAACCTGCACGGCCTGGCCACGGGCACCGGCGGCTCCGTGGTGCGGCTCCCTGCGAACGGGGACGCCAACGAGACGGTAAAACTCCTTGACCGGGCATTCGCAACCCCCGTGCTGTACCCCGACCGAGTCCAGTTTGGCCCCGAAATTGCCGACGCGATGCCAACCGTGCTGCCGCCGCTGCGGGCCGATGCGCCGACGCTCGTGGTGGGCCATCTCAAATCGGGTCAAACCATCACCTACTCCGTCGAGGGAACCGTTGCCGGCCGCCCTATCCACATCCAGGGCTCCGATGCCATTCCCGACGCGGAACCGGATAACTTTTTCCTGGTCAGCATGGTGGAGCAGTGGAAAAACAGCAGTGATCAGCCTGCCCTGAACCGTGCGGATCGGACGCTGGCCTACGCGTATCAGCAAGGCCAGTTGGCGCGCACGGGGCTGATTGACCAGGCCGAGTGGGCGATGGGACAGAACAACTTGGAAGCCGCTCACAATCTTTTTGAACAAGTCAAGAGGCTCGACCCCCAAGACGTGGAGGCCGACGCTGGCCTGAAGCTCATCGAAAAGTTGCGCGCGGGGACGCTAAAAAAGGAGCAGCTCGAAGCCCAACTCCCCCCACCGGGCGCTAAGAACGGCGAAAACCGCTTGGCGCAGGCGGAGGAAAAGCTGCCGCCGGCACGCCCGGAGGCGCCCGCCGGTCAGCGTGAAGACCTCCTTCAGGAGCAGCGGCGGCGGCTGGCCGTCGAGGAACAGCGCGTCACGCAAGTAGTCGATGATACACTCCGCGAAGCGCGCCAGCTTTTGCAGACCGACCCGGATGCGGCTCACGAGCTCTTGAAGCGGATCTATTCCGGCGTGCGCGACAATCCGGACATCAGCAGCCGGACGCGCGACCTGCTCAGTAACCGCCTGGAAACCGCCATGCGGAATGTGGATCTTCAAGGCGCCCGCATCAAGCGGGACCGCGAGGAGCAGCTGCGGCAACTGGCCGATGCGAACCGCCGTTTCGAGATCGAACAATCGCGCACGGCCGAGCAGCAGCGCACCCGGTACCGCATGCAGGCGTTCTCCGCCCTGATGAACCAGGCGCGGTACGAGGATGCCTATCTCCAGGCGCTGGCGATCCAGCAGGACGCCGTCAGCTCTGGGCGGCCCGTGCCGACCGCGGCGACGGCCGGTTATGACATCGCCCTCAACGCCAACAACCTGAGTCAGATCCAAGAACTCCGCCGCATTCGTGAGGAACGCTTCCTGCTCACCATGATGCAGGTCGAGCGGTCGCATGTTCCCTTCCCGGATGAACCGCCCATTCAGTTTCCGCCAGCACCTGTCTGGCGCGAGCTGACCCGGCTCCGCAAGGAGAAGTACGAGTCGAGCGGCTTCACGGAAGACGATCCTGCCACGCTCCAGGCTATCCGAACCATGAAAAACAAGCTGGCCAAGCCGGTGAACCTCGAAAAAGGAATCGAGGCCAACACGGTGTTGCGCGAAGCACTGGAGTTCATCAGCGATCGTTACGATGTCACGATCTTGATCGATACGGCCGCCTTCAAGGCCGAAGGTGTCGAGGCAATCGAAGACCAGCCGGTCAAGCTACCGAAGATGGTCGGTGTCAGCCTTGCCACGGTGCTCCGTCTTCTCGCTGCCCAGGTGAACGCGACGTACCTGGTCCGGCGCGATTACATCGAAATCACTACCGGGCGCAGGGCCGTGTCGGAGAAAGTCGTCCGCGTCTATCCGGTGGCCGACCTGGTCATTCCGATTCCGAATGCGTTTAACCGGGCTGCCGTGAACCAGCTATTAACGATTCTTGGCACAGCTCCGGGATTGGGACTTCAGATTGGCGGGCCGCAGGCACTGGGCGGCCTAGGAGCGCTCGGTGCCCTGGGCGTGGGCGGCGCTCTGGGCCTGGGCGGCCTGGGCCTTGGCGCCCTCGGCTTGGCCGGCGGTGCCCTGGGCCTGGCGGGCGGCGCCCTTGGCCTGGGCGGCGCCGCGGCCCTGGGCTTTGCCGGCGGCGGGCTCGGCGGCTTGGGCGGCGGCTTCGGCGGCGGCGGGCTCGGCTTCGGCGGCGGCCAGGTCAACCTGGGTGTCGGCGGAGGGGCTCTCGGCTTCGGCGGCGGCCAACTTGGTCAGCTCGGTAACTTGGGCGGCCAATTCGGCTTCCAGGGAGGCGACCAAAGCGCTGTGCTCATCCAGCTCATTCGTGAGGTCGTCGGGCAGCAGAAGGAGTGGGCACGGCCGGGACAGCTCGTTGGCGGGGCCCGCGCGGGCGGTGCCTTAGGACAAGGCATCAACGCACCCGATCAGGAAGAAGGGGAAGATCGGCTGCCCCAGGAAATGCTCAATTCCCTCGGTTACTATCCGCCCTCTCGCGCCCTCGTCGTCAAGGGAACTTCGCGCATTCACACCAACCTCGGAGGAGGACTCACCTCACCCCAGGGCGGTCCGCCGGGAGGCATGGGCGCTCTCAACCGACAGGGTGGAGACCAGCTCGTCATTCGACCGCGGGACAAGAGCCGAGACAAGCTTGATGACCGAGCGCAGGGTGCACCTAAGGAACCATTGGCGGCGAACAAGGCTCGTGCAGACGAAAAACGCCAGGACGGTGCGGACAAGCAGAAATTGGCTGCCGCCCCGAAGCTGGATGTACCCGCGAAGGATCTGGATCCGAGGAAGATCTGGGAGGCAGCGCTGGCGAAAGGAGTGGAAGATCCCGGATTGATCATCGCCGTCGCAGACTTCCTGGCCCAATATAAACGTTGGGACCACCTGGCGGAATTCCTGAAGGCCGACTTGCGCCTGGGCATCGTCGTACGGCCATGGGTTTATGACGCACTGGCCATGGCGCTCGAGGCCAGCGGTGGGTCGCCGGATGAGATCGAGCGTGCCCGGGTTTCGGCGGTCGATCTCGAACCGAACGATGCGCAGAGCTTCGTGAGTGCGTCCAAGGTATTGGCCGAGCACAAACGCTACGACCGTGCCGTGGCATTTTGCCGGCAGGCTTCCCTCCTTGAACCGAACGTGAGTGATGCTTACGAAGAAGCTCTGATCTATGCCGATTTGGGCAAGGATCCCCAAGCCATGCAATGGGCCGCGGGCACGCTGTTGCGCCAGGATTGGCCGGTCGATAACCAGGAACTTCATCTGAAGGCGATTGGGAAACTGAAAGAATTGGCCCAGTCGCTGGAACGCAGCAATCGCAAAGCCGAGGCGGAGCAGATGCTCCAAACGGTGAACCGTCTCAACGAACGGGATATGGTAATTCAGTTGACCTGGCAAGGCGAGGCTGACCTCGATCTCGAAGTCAAGGAACCGATTGGGACCGTCTGTTCGTTCTTGCAGCGACAAACGCCGGGTGGAGGAACCTTGTTGGGTGACAATCTTTCCGACATGACGCGGGAAACGTATGTGGCACCGAAGGCGTTTTCGGGTGAATACCACGTCACCATTCGCCGGATCTGGGGCCGGCCGCTCGGCGGCAAAGCAACTCTGGAAATCATCCAACACCAGGGAACGCCCCGGCAGACGACGCGGCGGGAAACCATTGTCTTCGATCGCAAGCATTCGTTGGCGTTCAGCCTCGATGAGGGCCGGCGCACCGCTGCGGAGTACGTGCCGCCGGTGGCCAGCAAGCGGGCCAAGATCAAGCAGCAACAAGCCAGTTCGGACCGAGTCCTCACGAAGCTGCGGGCAAAAGCTGACCCGGAATTTAGTGGCGGCGAGTCCACCGGAATCCGAGGCAAACTAGCTTCCTTGGGCGTGCCTTTGACGGCACCACCAACGAAGACCCCGGAACACAGTTCGTCCAATCAGGTGGTCTACCAGACCAAGGTCGCATCCGGACTCCCCAACAGCGCGGACCTGACGGCCCAGTTGACGGTTGTCGGGGACCAAGGTTCCATCCTCAAGCTGTCGCCGGTGTTCCAGAGTGTTCCAAAGGCGCAGGCAACCCCGGCACTGACCAATCCCCTTATCCCGGGGAGCTTTGATCCCTCAGCCGGCAGGTGACCCGGGTATTGCGCCAAGGGCTGTGCTACCAGAGGCCCGCGGAGTTTTTCCGCGGGCCTTTTGCGTTGCGCCCGATGGCATTGGCCGTAGCGCGATCCGGGAAGCCGGCGTCAAATAACCATTGCTCAAACTTTTGCGACCGTCTATGATGGTAGACGAAGAACCCGCCGCAAGACCCTTTTGGTGAGAACGCCCACCATGGATGTCAAATTAGTCGTGCAAAAGGGGACCACGAAGCAACAAACCTGGCACCTGCACCACCAGGACACAGTGGTCGGCCGCCATCGCACTTGCGACTTGCGCATCCTCTCCTCGGAAGTCAGTCGCCGTCATTGTCTGCTTCACATCGCCGACGACTTGGTAAACGTCGAGGATCTCGACAGCATCAACGGAACATTTGTTAACGGCAGCCGGGTGGTTGGACGGCAGATGCTCCGGCCTGGCGACCAATTGGAAATTGGGCCGATGCAATTTCTCGTCGAGTATGAATTGCCGCCCGGACAGCTAGCCACGGCGGCGGATCGGGGGGATGAGGGCGGAGCCTACGATGTGCTGCCATTGGCCGAGGAAGTCAGCGGTCCTTCTTCCGATCCGGCAAATCCCGACAACGAGCCGATGGCGGTTCTCGATGATGAAGGGGCCGATTGGCATCTTCCCCAGGCGGATCAGTTGCGCGAATTCCTTTCCCAGTTAGAGCAGCCGGACTCGCCCCGGCAACGAAAACGTTAGGGGCTGCTTTGTCGAGGCGCCCGCTTGCGTTTCGCGCTCAGTCGTCCTTTCCGAGCGGAAATGGTTCCTCAATTCTTGCTTTGCGCGTCCTTATCCCTCGGCGGCTTTGCTTCGAACCTTCTGCCGGAAATACTCCAAGGTTCGACTCAGCCCCTCGTGGCGGTCGACCTTGGGCTCCCAACCGAGGAGACGGCGGGCACGTTCGATATCCGGCCGGCGCACTTTGGGATCGTCCTGGGGCAACGGCTTGAAGTCGAGTGGGCTCCGGCTGCCTGTCAAGCTCAGGATCTCCTTGGCGAAATCGAGGATACTGACCTCGTGCGGATTGCCCAGGTTGACCGGTTCCGCGAAATCGATGGCTAGCAAGCGATAAATGCCTTCCACGAGATCGGCGACATAACAAAAGCTGCGCGTCTGCGAGCCGTCGCCATAAACGGTCAGGGGTTCGCCCCGCAGTGCCTGCCCCATCAGATTGGGCAGCACCCGCCCGTCGTCCAGACGCATCCGCTCCCCATACGTATTGAAAATGCGGACGATGTGCGTCTGGACACCGTGGTAGCGATGGTACGCCATCGTCATCGCTTCCGCAAACCGTTTGGCCTCGTCGTAGACCCCGCGGACTCCGATGGGGTTGACATGGCCCCAGTAATCTTCGCGCTGGGGATGCTGTTGCGGGTCGCCATAAACTTCGCTGGTGCTGGCTAACAGAAGGCGGGCTTTTTTCAGCTTGGCCAGCCCGAGGGCGTTGTGCGTTCCCAGCGAGCCCACCTTCAAGGTCGGAATGGGATGCCGCAGATAATCGACCGGACTGGCCGGTGAGGCGAAATGGAGCACGTTATCGACTGGGCCATCGATTTCTAGCGGGTGGGAAATATCATGGCGGAGAAGCATGAACTTCGGGTTGCCCCGCAGGTGCTCCACATTCACGGGGCTACCGGTGATGAAGTTGTCGATGCAAATCACTTCGCTTCCTTCGTTCAGGAAGCGGTCGCAGAGGTGCGATCCCAGGAATCCTGCACCGCCCGTTATGACCGTGCGCACACTGTAACCCTCGTGGCGAATGGAGTTTCCAAACGAGAGAGCATCCCTCTCGGCTCGCCCGCAGGGTTAGCATAGCCACAATTGAAAAACTGGCTATTCCCACTATCCTACCAATGCACTGTCAAAGGCGAGGTGTCGATGGCTGGCCGTTCAATCCGTACGTTCACCGTTTTACCGTTTCTTCCCGATCGTCTGCAAGCGTTGCACCACGTGGCGTACAACATGTGGTGGTGCTGGAATCATGAGGCGGTCTCGCTGTTCCGCCGTATCGATGACGACTTGTTTGACGCTGTGGAAAACAGTCCCGTCAAACTCTTGGGCGCCGTCGATCAGAGCCGCGTGGAGCAACTGCTGCGCGACGACGGGTTCCTCGTCCACCTCGATCGGGTCGAGGAAGCGCTCAACGGCTACATGACGAGCCCCACTTGGTTCCAGGAAACGTATCCGACGGCTCAGGATTTCCGCGTGGCGTATCTGTCCGCCGAGTTCGGCATTCACGAGAGCATCCCCATTTACTCTGGGGGACTCGGTCTATTGGCCGGCGACCATCTCAAAGCCGCCAGTGATCTTGGCTTACCGCTGGTCGGCGTCGGCCTGATGTACCGGGAGGGCTATTTCCGGCAGTATCTCAACGTCGATGGCTGGCAACAGGAGAGCTATCCCGAAAACGATTTCTTCAATTTGCCGTTGGTTCCGGAATGCCGCAACGACGGCACGGCGGTGTTGATCAGCGTGCCGTTTCCCGGCCGAGAAGTTTGGTGTCGGATCTGGCGCATCCAGGTTGGTCGCGTGCCGCTCTACCTGCTTGATGCCAACATCACCAAGAACAGCCCCGAAGATCGGCAGATCACCGGCCGGCTCTACGGCGGCGACAACGATATGCGCATCCGCCAGGAAATGATCCTCGGAATTGGCGGGATTCGCGCGTTGCGCGCCCTTGGAAAAGTACCTACCGTCTGCCACATGAACGAAGGGCATTCCGCCTTTTGCGGCCTGGAACGGATTCGCTTGCTCATGGAAGAAAAGAATCTGACGTTCGCTGCGGCCCGCGAGGCAGTGACTGCCGGAACTTGTTTCACGACGCACACCCCCGTACCCGCCGGCAACGACGTTTTTCCACCACAAATGGTGGACCACTATTTCTCGGCCTATTTGCCCCAGCTCAAGATTGACCGCAGCGAGTTCCTGGGCTTGGGACGGCAGAATCCCCGCGACGACAATGAGCCCTTCGGCATGACAGTGCTTGCCATTCGCTTGGCCAACACGTCCAACGGTGTCAGCAAATTGCACGGCAAGGTCTCGCGGAAGATGTGGCGCAATCTCTGGCCCGACATCCCCGAAGCGGAGGTGCCGATCAGTGCCATTACCAATGGCGTGCACACTCGTTCCTGGCTGGCTCCGGAAATGGCTCAGCTGTACGACCGCTATCTCGGCATCCAATGGGAAGATCGGCCGACCGACTACGCCATCTGGAAACGGGTCGATCACATTCCCGACGCCGAACTGTGGCGTACGCATGAACGGCGGCGGGAACGCCTGGTGGCCTTCGCCCGGGGCCGGCTCAAGTCGCAGCTCAAGCGTCGAGGTGCGCCTCCTGCCGAGGTCGCCCGCGCGGAAGAAGTGCTCGATCCCGATACGCTGACCATTGGGTTTGCACGGCGCTTTGCGACCTACAAACGCGGCACGCTGATTTTCCGGAACATCGAACGGCTCGCGGCCATCATCAACAACAAAGAGCGTCCGGTCCAGCTCATTTTCGCCGGCAAAGCCCATCCGCGCGACCATGGCGGCAAGGAACTCATCGCCGAGATCCTCCATATCGCCCGCCGGCCTGAATTTCGCCGCCGCATTGTCTTCATCGAGGACTACGATATCAACGTCGCCCGGTACCTGACGCAGGGCATCGATGTCTGGTTGAACAATCCGCGCCGGCCCCTGGAAGCGTCCGGCACCAGCGGCATGAAAATCTGCTGCAACGGCGGCATCAATCTGAGCATTCTCGATGGCTGGTGGGTCGAAGGTTACGCCCAGAACAATGGCTGGGCAATCGGCGCCGGCGAAGAATACACCGATTTGGCCTATCAAGACGATGTCGAGAGCCGGGCGATTTACGATCTTCTGGAGCAGGAAATTGTACCGCTCTTTTACACTCGTTCCAGTGACGGGTTACCGCGCGGCTGGCTGCGGGTCATGAAGCAGGCGATGGGTACTGTTTGCCCCGTCTTCAACACCAATCGCATGGTCCAGGAGTATATCGAGCAATGCTATTGGCCGTCGGATCAGCGGTACCAAAGCTTGCTGGCAGACAACTTGAGCCGGGCCCAGCAGCTGGCCCAGTGGCGCAAACGGCTCGGTGTCGGCTGGCCTCAGATCAAGATCGACGCCGTGGACGCCAAGAACGCGGATCCCTTGCACGTCGGCGGCGAACTTCAGGTCCATGCCCGCGTCAACCTGGGGAACTTTACCCCGGAGGACGTGGAGGTCCAGCTCTTTCACGGCCTGGTCGATTCCTTTGGCGAGATTCCGAGCCCGCGCACAGTGAGCATGAGCCACAATGGCCTTCACGACGGCAGTACCTGGACGTTTGCCGGCACGATTCCCTGCCGGTCGAGCGGTCAGCATGGTTTTGCGGTCCGTGTGCTTCCGAAGCACCGCGATCTGGCCAATTCCTTCCAGACCGGGTTAGTGTGCTGGGGATAGCTGCGGTCCGCCGAACCGCGTGGTTCGGCGAACCGCCACGCCGTGTTTAGCGGCGAATTTCGCGGCGCAGATTTTCCAAGTCTTGCTGGAGCTGATCGAGCCGCTTTTCTAGCTCTTGCGACCGTGGATTGGCAGCGGGTGGCTCTAGTCTGGCAAACCGGCCGCCGCGGCCGGCAAAGGGAGGACCGAAGTCCGGCTGACGCTCCAAGGCCGCCTTGAAGATCTTGGACTCCTCGGCACTCAGGACATCCGACATCTGGAGCAACAGATCGGCACGGGCCAGTTCCGTCAGCTTACGGACGTTGTCCAGGTGGGCCTTGATGGCGGCCTGGGCGGTCGCCCGCTTTTGCTCGGAAAGGCTCAGATCGGCCAGCACGCGATCAAAGCCATTGCCGGGAGCGGGCCCCCGACCGGGACCGCCGCGGAATCCGCCGCCCGGACCGCCCCGGCCATCGAACAACCGAGTGTCTCTATCCCGGGCAAGCTCGGTCGCCAATTTATTGATCTCAGCAGAGTCGAGGACACCGTCTTTATTGGTGTCACCCCGCTCAATCAGATTCTGCATCCGTTCGGGAAGTTCGTCCTTGGCGACCTTGCCGTCCTTGTTCTTGTCGAAGGACAAGATCCGTTCGACGATCTGGTTCACGCTGACTCCTCGATTACCGCCAGCACGTCGTCCGCGACCATCAGCCAGCACGGCGGGCCGATTCAGGCCATCCTGAAACCGCTTGAACTCGTCCTCGCTGAGAGTCTCCTTGAGTTTCAGGAGCAGCTCCGAGCGTGCCAGCCCCACGAGCTTGCGGACGTTGTCCTGGTAAACCCGGACCGCGGCCCGGGCCTGTTCCAGTTTCTTGTCCGCGAGCTTCAGATCGTCCAGGATGCGTTCGATCCCGCCGCTCGGAGGAAACCCCCGGCCGGGCCCCGGCCGCCTTCCAGGGCCGTCGGGTGGCTGTGCCCCCGCTGACCACGCCAGCGTGAGGGCCAAGATCGACGCCCCATACCATGTTCTCTTCTGCATCGTTTGACTCCTTTGCGGATAAGCCAGTATGTTCATTGGAACGGATCGGCGAACTTTGGATCCGCGATAAACTTGTGATCGCTCAGCGTTTTTAGGAAAGCAACGAGAGCGGCCTTCTGATCATCGTCAAGATTGCGGCGGCGTCGAAGCCGGTTGTCGAGATTGGCGTGCGGTTTGATGTCCTTGCTGTAGTGATCGATGACTGCCTCGAGCGTGGCCAATCGACCGTCGTGCATGTACGGAGCGGTAAATTCGACGTTTCGCAAGGAAGGCGACTTGAACAGTCCGAATTGGGTTCCGTTCAGGGTAAGATCGCCCACGCCGCCATCGCTGTGCTTCGCATCGGCGTCCAGCCCATTGTTGAGCGGCCGGGTCATGATGAAATGTGCGTCCTGCCCACGAGGCAAATGACAGGTAGCGCAATCGCGCAGGAAGAGAAATTTGCCACGGTTTTCCTGGGCCGTGAAGTTCGCGAAGTCTTCCCGCAGCAATCGTGCCTGAGCTCGGCCCTCGTCGTATTTCGATTGATACGAGACCAGCGCACGGAGGAACTGAGCAATGGCCTTGGCGAGCCGATCTCGGGTGATCGTGCTGTCACCAAATGCACGGCGGAAAAGCTCAGGATAGTGTGCATCTTGGGCGAGAATTTCGGTCAACCTCGTTACGTCCTGGCCCAGCTCGGTCCGGCTCTGAATCGGCATCAGTACCTGTTCTTCAAGGTTGCGAGCCCGCTCATCCCAGAAGAATCGGCCACGGGGATAGAAGCGTAGGTTGACGAGGCTCATGGCATTGCGGTCGCCGAGCTGTCCCTCGAAACCCTTGCTGAAGCGGCGCGAATCGACGAAAGAGCGGCTCTGGAGATGGCAGGAACCACAGGCGATGGTGTTGTTCACCGACAGGCGGGTATCGTAGAACAGGACCCGGCCCAGGGTCGCCCCGTGGTCGGTCACCGGGTTGTTGGCTGGCATGTTATCGAATTGCCGCGCCGCCCGTGTGTTGAAGTGCGCAGGCAGATCAAGCGCGACATAGGAATAGGGCGAGTCCGGCAAGCGCAACGTGCGCTCCGTAGCGGGTTTGAGAGGGGCTCTCTCCTCTTCAACTCCAGCCGGCGGCGCGGCGGAGCCGATGCCGGAGAGCGCCAACCAGCCCAGCAACATGACGCTTCCAACTCTGGGGCAACGGTTCATGGGTCTCGCGCTCCTCTGCAAGTGGTGGTCGATCGATTTCTCTCTTGGCGGTCGTTCGCAAAACTGCATTGTTCCGGCGACTCTCGCCAAAGCCAACGTCCAAGGAAGCGAGGCTTCAATCTCCCGGCCTCCCGCGCATGGGCGGAGGTTTTCTCAGGCCGCGCGCTGGCCGAAAGGCATAGTCCCATGCAGGTCCAGGGGGAATTTCCACCGCGAAGGGCTCGCCGATGAGGCGGTTCCACGCTTCCTTCTGTTCCGCCGTCAGCATATTGTGCAATCGTTCCCAGAGAGTTGTCCGGAACTCTTCGGGTCTTCTGCTGCCGTCGGGGTGACGGCCGCCGGGCCGGGGACCGCCGCGGGGCGGCCGGGGTGGGTCGCCCAGGATCGCCTCGATCTGCTCCACCTGTCCATCTGTGAGCCCGAGGGTCGCGATCACGGCAGGGCTCGCCAATGCGGCGGGACCCAGCTGCTGCAATTCAATCTCCTCGAGCCGCCGGTGCTGCTGCGGACTCAGCTGCTGCTCCAGCCGATGTTCCTGTTCGGCCAGCTCTTCGAGTTGAGCACGCCATTCCTCATCATTCGCATTGCGCGGGTCGCGCACGGCTTCGCGTCGTTTGTCAACCAGCTCTGCAACTTGCTGTCGCTGTTCGTGGGAAAGCTCGAGCTCTTTCTGGACAGCCGGCTGCACCAAGAAGCGGAGATGGCTGCGGTTGCGCAATTGGCGTAGGCCCTGGTCGATTGCGCGAAGCCCCTTGAGATATTCAGGATCGGTGGGACGATCGCGGACCAACGTTTGCTGCACTTGCCGCGCCTGGTGCAGGGCCGCGGCCACGGCATCGGCGCGGGCGCCGATTTCCTGCAACAGATTCGCCACGCGCAAATGGCTGGCAACCAACTCTTCCCGCACCGAAGGATCGTGGCCGTGTTGCTCGATGAAGCTTTCGTAGTACTCGAGCGCAGCCTCCAGCAGCTTGCGGCGAATGTCCTGGACCGCCGGCTGGTCTGCCAACTCCTCCTCACTCACTTGTGCCAAAAAGTCCAGCATTTGCCGGGCTTGCCGGAAGTTCGCCTCCGCCAGGTCGCGCTGCGTCGCGGTGGCGCGCTGCTCCCGGGCGATCAGCAAGGTGCTGATCGCGAAACCAATCGACGCCAGCAGCAGGAATGCGACGGCTGCGGTGGTGATTGCGCGGTGCCGCCGCGACCATTTGGCGGCTCGTTCCCACGGCGCGGGCCGCCGCGCCCGAATCGGCTTCTGATCCAAAAACCGCCGCAGATCGTCCGCCAACTCCTGAGCCGTGGCGTAGCGGTCCTCCACGCGCTTGGCCATCGCCTTGAGCACGATCGTTTCCAGATCAACCGGAATGGCTCGGTTCCGCTGGCGCGGTGGGCGCGGCTCATCGAGGGCGATCTGACGTAGCAACTCCTGCCTATCCTGGCCATCGAAGGCAGGTACGAGCGTCAGCAGTTCATATAGAGTTGCCCCCAGCGAGTAGAGATCCGTACGGTGGTCCACCAGACCGCGGCGGGCCAGAGCCTGCTCCGGGCTCATGTAACGCAACGTGCCGACCAAATCGCCGGTCATCGTGAGTGCCGCATCGCTCGGAAACTGCGCCAGGCCGAAGTCCGCAACCCACAGGTGGCCGGTGATGTCCAGGAGCAGATTGCCCGGCTTGACGTCCCGATGCACCACGCCGCGCTGGTGGGCATGCTCCAAGGCCTCGGCTGCCTGGAAGCCAAACTGAGCCACCGCCTGGAAAAAGGCTGGACCGCTGGCGGAAGGAAATGTCGTGCCGGCCGTGCGCGGCGTGGTGGCAGCGTCGACAAAAGTTTCCGGGCGCTCGACGGCCGAAGGGAGGTACGGTCCTGTTGGTTGGTTGTCAGGGCGTCCTGCCATCCCCCCAGGACCGGCCAGCCGCCGCAGTTCTACGATGACGGCCGAGAGCGGCTGGCCGTCAATATATTGCATGGCGTAGAAGTGAACGCCGCGCTCACAGCCGACCGAGTAAATGGGCACAATGTTCGAGTGATGCAGATGGGCGGCTGCGCGCGCCTCGGTCTTGAACCGCTGGAGCTGCCGGGGGTCCAGGGTCAGGGCAAACGGCAACACCTTCAGGGCGATGCGCCGGCCAAGCGAGAGCTGTTCGGCCTCGTAGACAACGCCCATGCCGCCCCGGCCGATCTCGCGCACCAGCCGAAAATCGCCTAGAGGCGTAGCTATATCCGACATGGCCGGGGCCGCCGCGCAATCTGCAAGCGCCTCGTCCAGCCGCGGCCCCACCGTGGTGACGAATTCCAGCGCTTCCAGACACTCGGCCAGGGGCCCGGCAATCGCTGCGTGGCGACCAAGGAATTCTTCCCGGCCAACCGATTGCCCGGCCTCCCGTGCACGGACATACTCATGCACCGCCTGGATCAAGCGCGGATCGTCGGGTTGCGGAGTCAGGGACCAGGAATCAGGAGTCAGTGAGTCCCGGGCGCTCCCCAGCCCCCTGGCCTCTGATTCCTGACCCCTGACCCCGGACTCCGGGTTCCCGGCTCCTGACTGATCTGGCTTCATGGCGCATCCCCCAGCAAGCGCCGCAAGCGGGCCAAGGCGCGCACCCAAAGTTTTTCCACGCTGTCGAGGCTCCGGCCCATCTGGTGGGCGACCTGTGCGAATGGCAACCCTTGCAGATGTCGGAGAACAATGAGCTCGGCATACTCCGAAGGCAGTTTTGCCAGCGCATTGGCCAGAAGTACCGCTTGCTCGCGGCGGATGGCCCGCTGGCTGGGCGAACTTTGTTTGGCTACGAATCCCACATCCCAGGGCTCGGCTGACCGGTCCAGTTCATCGGCCAGGGCACATTCCAGGCGAATGTTGCGGCCCTGGGTGCCGTAGTAATGCCGCACCAAGTTGGCCACGTTGAGGAGCAGGATTTGCCGAAGCCAAGTTACCAGCTCACCTTCGCTGTGACCGCGAAATTGTTCGAAATGGCGGTGCGCTTTCAAGAAAGTCTCCTGGACCAAGTCGGTGGCGTCCACCTTACTCTGTAGCCGCCGGCGGATTTGCAGCCGGGCGAGCAGCATGAGGTAGTTGCGGTACAGCTCCAGCAATTGGCCCAGGGCCTGGCGGTCCCCCGTCCGGGCCAGTGGGATCAGTTGCTCCGGTTCACCATTTACCGCGTTGGTCACGTGCATGGTCCTGTACTGCTGACTTGTCTCCCTACCCTCAAATACAAACCCCTGGGTCTGCATTTTGGCTTGACAGAAAATGGCCAGGGCTGATGACACCCGCTAGTTGATTAGACACGGAATGGAGTGCGGAACCGCCAATCGAGCGCAGGATCGCGCGCCAAAACCCCCGCTTATTCCAGGTTGTTGGCGTATAAAGTGAAAGAAGCGAGAAGGTTAGAACGGCAGGAGGAGGGAGCGCGGTTCTGCGGCACCGATCGGAGACTTTCTCATAAGTTCTTCATGTCCGACCTGGTATCCTTTTCCGAGTCGTTGTGAATGACGTGAGGACTGACTCGCACGAGGGAAGGGTCCGGGAGAGCGGACAGCGGAATGGTATCCGTCATGCTCTCCTGCCCTTTCTTTTTCCTTCTTTCAGCTTCCCTTTTCTCGCAGCGGTTTGCCGGACTGAAACAGGTCAAGGCGGGACCGAAACGCATTCTTCTCGGTTTCGGAAGCCAGGTGAATTGCTTGCTTTTGCCAGCGAATTGCTTCGGTGAAGTTCGTACACTCTGCGTAGGCTGCCGCGAGCGTGCTGAGATACGTCGCGTTCTTCCACCCCGATAACTGACACGCCTTGGTGGCGAATTCGACCGCACTCTTTCCATCGCGGCGGTTTGTATCGGGACTGGCGGCCCAAACCCACGCCAGCGAATGGAATGCTGCGGCGTAGGGCGGATCGGGCAACAGCAGTTTCGTATAGTCCAGCTTGGCTGACAGTCTCATGCCGGCCTCGCTGTCCAATGGGTGATGGTCAGGATGCTCGGCTGTTTCTTGTGCATCGAGCCGGAGTGCCTGTTCAAAATCGTCAACGGCCAAGCTGTGTCTACCCATTCGGCTATGCAGCAAGCCCCGGTCGAGGTAGGCCAGTTCGTCTTTCGGCTCGATGCGGAGAATTGCATTGAAATCGGCAAGCGCCAAATCCTCTGAGCCCTGCTGGGTGTAGGCGAGGCCTCTGTTGTACAAGAAGGGCGTGTCGCTTGGAGCCAAGTGCAGCCCTGCGGTGAAGTCCGCCACTGCCTTGGCCCATTCTCGGCGGCGGGCGAAAGCCGCGCCTCGGTGAAGATACGCGGCGACGTTCTGCGGATCGCGCTGAAGCACTTCGCTCCACCGAGCGATGCCCTGATCAGCCGGACCGAATTTGCGATCATACGCCTCGCGATCTCGGGAATCGATGGCCGAGCGCGGATTCAACAACCGTTGTGCAGCTTTCGGATGATCGCGGACGAGCCGCAGCACATCGTTGATTTCCGTGATATCTACGCACCATGCCCAATGGGCCGCGGGGTTGCTCATGGTAGCCACCCCGGCCAACTCGCCGCGATCGTTGACGACTGGGCCGCCGCTGTACCCCGGCCGGACGGAAGCCCGCGTCCGAACCTCGGCGACCATCGCATCCAGGACGCGCCCGTTCCGATGATCTTCGATTCGGCGGCTCGAGACTTGATGAACCGTTCCCGCGTTGTACACCCACAGCAGTTCGCTCGTTCCGGGGTTACCGATCAAGTGGATGTGCTCACCGGGAACAACGCTGTCCGCCGCCAACCGCATTGCCGCCGCCGCATGAGGCACGATTTCCAGCTCGATCACCGCCAAGTCCCGTTTCGGATCCATGGCTACAACCCAGCCGCGGATGGGGCGATCATAGCGGACATAATTCTTTTTGTCGGCAATCGCCAGGCTTCCGTGGTAGAGCGGAAATACGACCTCTACCGACTCCTGGTTATCGACGACGTGCTGATTGGTGACCACAAGCTTGCGAGCCCGATCCACGAGGAAACCAGTGCCCATCTTGCGAAGCTTGTTCTCCTGGTAGACGCGGACCCAGGCGGTGGAGCGGAGAACTTGCTGGTAAATGGCGTCGGCGGTCCGTGGTTCTTCCGCCGCCTGGGTGCAAGCGGCGAGGAGAAAGAACGCCGACAAGCTAGCTGAAAGTTGAATTTTCCGATCACGCATGGTTCGCCGTCTCTGCCCGTCTCGATCGCCTGTCCATGACAGGAATTTTGAGCCCGAAACATGCGCAAAAGGATGCACCATTCGGGCTCGGACATCCTGTCCTGTTGTCATCTTAGCAGCTTGGCTTGCAGATGTGTTCTTACGCTCGTCCATTCCTCGTTCGTGATGCTGTACATCACGGAGTCCCGAATAAAGCCATTCTGTACGATCATGTGGTTGCGCAAGATGCCCTCGCGGACCGCTCCGAGGCGTTCGATCGCAGCCTGAGACTGAAGATTGCGGCGGTCGGTCTTCAACTGCACGCGCACGGCGCCCAGATCCTCGAAGGCGTGGCGGAGCAGGAGAAACTTGGCCTCGGTGTTAATTCCCGTCCGCTGCCACGCTTTCGCAATCCAGGTACTGCCGATTTCCAGGCGGCGATCCCGGCGGCTGATGTCCAGGTAGGTCGTGCTGCCGACGATGCGTCCCGTCGGTGCCTCGATCTGTGTGAAGATCAGCTTGGCCCCATCCGCTTGCGCTTGCAAGTCGGCGACCACCATCGCTTCCATCTCGGCCAGCGTGGTTGGCGGCGCGACGGGAAGCCACTGCCAAACGGATGGATCGAGATTCAATGCCGCAAGAAGCTCGGGAGCATGCCGAGGCGTGAGCGGTTCCAGCCGGACATGGCGGCCGGCCAACGATATCGGCTGCGGATCCATGGATAACAAGCACCTCACGAAGAGTGCGTAGTCCGTGCTCGGTGGCAGGCTGGCTACGGACTATGGACTACCCTGCTTGTTATTTTTTCCCAGGCCGCAGAATGTTCAAGAGCGCCTCGCTGGCTGCTCTTTGCAGCTCGAAGTTGCTGTCTTGAAGGAACTGGCACAGCGTCGGTACGGCTTCACGGGCGGCCGGACCAAACTTCCCCAGAACTTGGGCCGCGGTGAGCCGGACGCGGAAATCCGGGTCGCGCAGCGCCAACGACACTTCGGCGATGGCTTCATGCTCGTCCGGGTCTCCGATTGTTCTCAGGGCTCGAAGGGCCGCCAAGCGCAGCTCGGCGTCCGTCGAACTGAGGGTTCGGCAAAGATCCGCCGTTGCGGGCTGGGCCGCCGGCCCCAGACGCTCCAGGGCAGCGACAGCTGCCAGCCGGACATCCAAATCACTATCCGTCAGGAGCAGTGCGAGCCGCAGGGCGACCACTTCCCCAGCGGCTGGGCCAAACTTGCCGAGAATCCGAGTTGCTCCCCATCGGACGAACTTATCGGGATCGTTGAGGGCTCCCACGAGTGCCGGGATAGCCGATGATGCGTCTTGTCCCAGGTTTTCCAAGTTGTCCATCGCTGACCGCCGCGCCTCGAGGTCCGCGCTGCTCAATTGAACCGCAAGGACTTGGACAGTACCCTGGACAGCCTCTGGATCGTCGGTCAAGGAGACGGCGGCAGAAAAGCTGGATGGCCGAATGATTTCCCCGGATGCGGAGTTTGTCCTATCGCCCGGTGGGCGCTGGGCCAGCGGCAAGAGCAGCTCACGCGGCAGGACCAAATCTTCCAAGACCCAGCCGATCCGATAGCGCACTTCGCCATCGGCATCTGCCAGCGCGTGCAGCAGTGCAGGCCCTTCATCCTTGAGGACCAACATCAACGGGACCAGTTGTTCCGCACAGCGTTGAAAGCTGTCCGGGTCTTCGCTGGCCTCGAAGGAACGCGTTGCCAGAAGGCGGGTGTGCAATGCCGTCGCCACGTAGCCGATTGCCTGAGCGCAACGGCGGCGGATCTCGGGCTGCTCGGCAGCCAGGCCCCGCGCCGCCAGATGCACGATCGCCTGTCCTGTGGCGACAAACGTGGACCAGCTTACTTCCACGCCGTCCGGTTCGGAAGAGCGTGTGGCCAGCTGGGCCTGCCACCGTATCCAGCAAACCAGGCCATCCGCGGCTGCGAGCCGAAGGTTGGGATCCTCGGCAGACAGCACCGCACTGAAGGCAGTAAGGGCCACGTCCGCACCGGGATCAATTTGTCCCAGGGTTCGCAAGGCTGTGGCACTGAGCTGGGTCTCACGGCTCCGGACTAACTGGAGAAGGTCAGGTCCGAAGCCGCGGGCGATGCCATGCTTGGTCCCGACGCCGTGGGTCTTCGTCCCCATCTCGGCCAGCAGGCTCAGCACGGCCAGACGGCTACTGTTATCACCTTGGTGTAGGACCTCCCGCACCGCGTGTTCGAATCGCCCGGCCAAGGCAATTCGGTTGGGAAGATCGATGGCTGCCACGCGGTGGTCCTGGTCTTGATCGCGCCATTCCCGCAGCACCAGAGCCCGGGCCAAGTCACCGACGCCATCCAACGCCTCTATCTGTGCTTTCAGGAGCCGATCCCGCGCTCCCAAGTCCCGAAAGGGCGCTTTCAAGATCAGACGAATTTCTTGAGCGGGGTCCTCTCCGGGCGGCTGGGCATACAACGGCGGCATGTCCCAGGACATGGCTGCAAATGCCAGGAGCACGAGCCGGCGCTGCATGCTCGGAAGCATCCATTGGTGTTGGCGCATGGGCCGCCCCTTCCATGGGGTTCAGATTGAGCAAGGCGACCGGACAACTTGCGCAGTCCACAGCGACCGGAGAAGCAGGGTAATCGAGAACGCCGAACACTCCAATGCGGTGGGGCGCACCCGGTCCGTTCCGCCGCTCCAGTTCGGTGCAGCGCGCAGGGACGATTGGGCATGCTTTTATTCGAACGACCCGGCAGGTGATCTTGATCAAAAAGCCTCCTCGCAAGCTCGACCCTCGAAACTTGGCGTCGAATCGTCCACCGGGCGGTCCATCGCCGCAAGGATTGGATGGGTGTGCTGCTTTGGTCCTCCGTTAAGCTTATCCCTCGCTTTGCGATTGGGGATGTCGGCCCCGCACGTTGCTCAGAACCAAGCCAGGCCGCTGGCTGCCAAGCATCCAACCAGCCAAAGCCGTATCGAGCCACTGCACTCCAAATTCACCGCCAATTCTTGAGACTTCTTCAGGAAGAATTCATACAACCGCTGAGTCAGGCAACGAGATCCTTCGAGTCTCTCCGCGTTTCGCTCGACCGGAAAGGAACCCCCTCATGCTTCGCCGTCATCGCCGTCTCGTGGCTGCTTCCCTGGCGTTCACCGTCGTCTGTGCCGCGGTTATGGCCATGCGTCCAGCCGAGTCCGATACGCATACCGTTCGCGTCACCTTGGGACTTCGGGATAAAGAGTCCACTGACTGGAGCGGACAGGTTGCCGTCTCCGGAGGTGAAGTCGCCGAGCTGGCCGGCTGGCGCTTCGAGCCCAAGGACGTGATCGAAGGCAAGACTGGCTGGAAGGTGAGTACGCGGAAATACATTGCCCCGGAGCACCGCTTTCCCATTCAGCCCGCCACCGGCAAACCCAAAACGCCCCCGGATCTCGAACCCTGGCCGACCGGGGTCACCTTGACGGTGCGTGGAGCTTCCCCAGCGGTCACGCTCACGCTCCCCAAGGGCGAGGTGAAGTTCGAAGCCGCTTCGCTCCGGCTGGGGGAGCCCAAGTATTTTCTGGATGGCGCCGTACGGGTCGACCGGCTGCCGACGGAAACCGTGTTGCGTCCTCCCGCCCCGCCGAAGGCGACCGATCCCGTACAAGATGACTACCCGGCTTTCTGGGTTCGCTACAAAACCGGCCAACACTATCTGGCCTGGGTCAGTTACCAGAAGGAGAAGGATCGCGTCCTGGTGGTGGAGCGAGATGGCCCGCACGGAGCATGGTCCGACCCTACGGAAGTCGCGGGGCCGGGCGATCATTTCCGGGTGGCCCTGGCCGGCACGCACAATGACACGCTCTGGATCGTTTGGTCGAGTCAACGCCAGCACAATTGGGACCTCTATGGCCGATCCTACCAGAACGGAAAATGGGGCCCGGAAATCCGTCTAACCGAGGATGCCGGGCCGGACATTTGGCACTCGATGACCACCGACCAACACGGCCGAGCCTGGCTCGTCTGGCAAGGGTTCCGAAATGGCCAATCCGATATCTTCGCACGCTGTGCCGATGGCGAGGGCTGGCACGAGCCGATCCGCGTCAGCAACAGCAAGGCCAACGACTGGAACCCCAGCATCGCCGCCGATCCAAAAGAAGATCGCGTCTGGGTGGGCTGGGATAGCTACGAAGCGGGCTCGTACGGCGTCCGCGTCTGCAGCCTCAGCGGAGGACCGAAGCCGGTGCTCGGTGAAGTGCTGGTGCCGGAAAAGAGCCGGCTTTTCCAGGCTCACATCAATCTGGCCTGCGATCGCGAGGGACGGCTCTGGGCGGCGTGGGATGAATCCGGAGCGCAATGGGGGAAGGACAGCGGCTACCTGTACCAGAACACCGGCGGCACGCGCCTCTATCAATCCCGGTCGGTTCGCAGCAAGTGCCTGGTGGACGGGCAGTGGCTGGAGCCGGCGGCCGATTTCGAGTCGATCTTGCCTCCCGCCATGAAGGAATTCAACGAGCTGCCCCAGCTTCAGGTGGACAGCGACGGACGGATGTGGCTGGCATTTCGGCATCGCATGGCACGCAATCCGCGCGCCGATGGCTGGGCTGCCGCGGGGCGCTGGGATGTCTATGCCACGGCCTACCTGGGAGATCGTTGGCTGGCTCCATTTGAATTGCCGGATTCGGGGGGCCGCAACGACATGCGCACCAGCTCCCAGCGCGACCGCGATGGCCAGGTCTATTTCGCTTATGCCAGCGACCACCGTGGCTCGGTGCCGCCAGCCATGGGCCCGCGCAATCACAGCATTGCCGTGAGCCGGCTTGGTAATGCTCTGCCCCGCACGGAGTCCAAATTCAAGCCGAGCCCGCTGCCGGCCACCGGGGCAACGGCACTCATCCATCCGAACGAAAAAGAACAGGTCGCCCGAATCCGCAGTTACAAAATCGAGACGGCAGGCAAGACGTATCACATCTATCGTGGCGACTTGCACCGGCACACCGATATCTCGTCCGATGGGGCCGGCGACGGCTCGCTCATGGACCTGCATCGTTATGCCCTGGACGCTGCCGCCCTTGATTATGTCATGGTCGGCGATCACAACATGGGACAGAACAACGAATATTGCTGGTGGCGAACGCAGAAGGCCAACGACCTCTATACCGTCCCCGGGGCCTTCCTTTCGATGTACGGTTATGAGCGGAGCGTCCCCTATCCGAACGGGCACCGCAACGTCATCTGGACGGAACGCGGCCACCGCACGCTCCCCTTGCCGCAGCCAGCGATCCCAAAACAGATGGCCGACGACACTGGCCGCCTGTATGCGTACCTGCGGCAAACCGACGGAATCTGCACGCTGCATACCTCGGCGACCGGACAGGGGACGAATTGGGAGCAGGAAATCGACCGCGGCCTCGAGCCGTTTGTCGAAATCTTCCAGGGTTTCCACGCTTCCTTTGAGGCTCCCGGGGCCCCGCGGATTGTCGATGCTGAAAGCGACATCATCCACACGTCGTTCAAACCGGACGGCTATGTATCACGTGCCTTGGAAAAAGGCTACCGTCTCGGTTTCCAGGCGTCGAGCGACCACATCTCCACGCATGTCAGCTATGCCTGCATTTTGGCCGAGGAGTTTAGCCGCAAAGGGCTGGTCGATGCGATGCGCAAGCGGCACAGCTACGCGGCCACCGATAACATTGTGCTCGATGTTCGCATGGGTTCGCTGGGCATCATGGGGGACGAGGTACGGACATCGCAGCCGCGCCTGGAAGTGACCGTACTGGGCACCAGTCCGATTGACCGGGTCGAAATCCTGCGAAATGGCGAGGTGAGCCACACGGAACGGCCGAGCCAGGATGCCGCCGAGAGCCGCTTCCATTGGGAAGACCCGGCTCCGCGCAAGGGGGAGACGCCGAGCTATTATTACGTGCGGGTGGTCCAGAAGGATGGCCAAATGGCATGGGCATCGCCGATCTGGGTACGGGTTAGGAATTGAGGGGAAGCGCGGCTGGGGACAGCTACAGCAAATTGCGGCTGCGCATGCCTTGCCGAAATGCCACGCAAAACTTGGTAGAAACCGCCGACTATCTCGCGCAGGATCGTCTGGCTACTTCGGATCGCTTTCTTGAGGTAGCGGACAAGACATTGGATTTTCTGGCCTCTAAGCCCGAAATCGTAAACCGATGGAACGCAGAAAACCCTGCTCTGGCTGAACTCCGAGTTTGGCCCGTAAGGGGCTTCAGGCAGCACCTGATTCTCAATCGACCAGCCGCACAAAAGATCGAGATCATCCGTGTTCTTCACGCCTCCAGAGACCTCGAGAGTATTTTCGAAAACGAATGAGCCCCCGTCAAACTTCCTCAGCCCAATCCCGCGGCTTCAAATAATATTCGTATAGCTCCGCCTCCGGCGAGCCCGGCTCGGGGCGGTAATCATACTGCCAGCGTACCACCGGCGGCAGCGACATCAGAATGGATTCAACCCGGCCGCCGGTCTTCAGGCCGAAAATTGTCCCGCGGTCAATCAAGAGGTTGAATTCCACATAACGCCCACGCCGGAACTCTTGAAACGTCCGCTGGCGATCGGTGTACGGCAAGTTTTTGCGCCGCTCCACGATCGGCCGATAGGCTTCGAGGAACGCATCACCACAATCGCGAACGAAGGCAAAGAGAGCGCTCCAATCCCCTTCCAGATAGTCGAAAAAAATGCCTCCCACGCCGCGAGGCTCGCCACGGTGGGCCAGGTAAAAATACTCGTCGCACCAGTTCTTGAGCCGCGCGTACTCGATGATCGGGTGATGCCGATCACAGACATGTTTCCACACCTGGTGAAAGTGAATCACATCTTCGCGAAAAGCGTAGTACGGGGTCAGATCGGCGCCACCACCGAACCACCACATCGCCCCCTTGGTGAGATACCGGAAATTCGCATGCACTGTGGGGATGAGCGGGCTCTCGGGATGAAGCACCAGCGATATGCCGGTTGCCGTGAATCGGCGTCCCTCGCCTGGGATCTGCGCCGCAAAGTCCGGTGCGAGATCTCCCGACACCTCTGAGAAGTTCACTCCCGCTTTCTCAAAAACAGCACCGCCGCTCAACACCCTGCTGCGGCCACCTCCGCCTTCGGGTCGCTGCCAGCTATCCTCCCGAAACCGGCCTCGGATATCCAGCGCCTCCACGGCCGCACAGATCCGGTCTTGCAGCTGCTGGAAATAGGCCACGGCCTGAGCTTGGCGCTCCGGTTGCTCCGATCCCACTTTGCGACTCCCGATTGGCTTGCCGGCCACTCTCTAAATGAGCATTTCAGCCGATTCGTTCGCGGTAGGGCTGCACCTTTTCGTACAGGACACCGACGAACTTTTCTAACAACTCGAGGTACTCCGTACCAGCTACGACATGAACCTCTTGGATGAGCTTGCGTTTGCGTTCCACGATTTCGACGTAGCGTTCCACTCCGATTCGGGTCAGCGGCCCGCCAGTCCCCTGAACGGACAGAAGCTCGTCAATCTCTTCCGGACTCAATTGGCGGGCGCGTTCCGGGTTGCGCTCCAGCCAGGCCAATAGCTCCGGTTGCGTCGCAGAATTGTAGAGCCGGCGGAGCAGGGCGTCGCAATCCGCCGAAGTGATGGCGTTGACTCGCGTCAACAAACGTTCCAGCGGCAAGCTGCGCAATTCATTGACGGATAGGCCGAGGGCCTTAGCGCAGCGACTGATCGTGCCGTTTCTCAATCGCCGGCCGCCATTGCGTAGCAGGATCTGGCGCACCGTCTGGCGGTTGAGGCCGGTGTGGCGGGCAAATTCTTCTTGATTCCAGCCCCGTTCTTCGACCATGCGGGCGATCTTGGCCGCCAGGTCCTCCAGGCTGGGCATTATCTGGCCGTTCATGTAGGAAGATCCTACTCTCTCCGTGCCTGAAAGAATAGGTCCGTTGGTGCCGGTTCATGGTGGTGGTGCATGAAGATCGATGGATTTCGGGATAAAGTCATCCTGATCACTGGCGGCTCTTCCGGCATCGGCCGGGCGACTGCCCTGCGGCTGGCCAGCTACGGGGCCAGGGTGGCCGTGGCGGCCCGCAATGCGGCCGCGTTAGAGCAAGTAGCCAAGGAAGCGGTCGACCTCGGAACCGAAGCGCTGGCGATCCCCACCGATGTCACCGTGGCCGAGCAGTGCCGCCAAGCCGTGGAAAAGACGGTCGCCCGATTTGGACGACTCGATATCCTGATTTGTTCGGCCGGCTTATCGATGCGGGGGTATTTCGCGAACTCGGATCTGGAAGCGCTCGAACGCGTCATGCGCGTGAACTTTTTCGGTACGCTGTACACCACGCATTTTGCGTTGCCCCATATCAAGCAGACCCGCGGCTCGCTCGTGGCCCTCAGCAGCCTGACCGGCTTGCGCGGAATCCCATCCTATGCCCTCTACGGAGCCAGCAAATTTGCAATTCAGGGACTCTATGAGAGCCTGCGCTTGGAAGTGCGGCCGGACGGAGTCCATGTCGGCGTCGTGGCTCCGGGGTTCGTCGATACGCCGCTGCGGAAGCGTGTCCTTCGGCCGGATGGGCAGCCTTGGACCAAACCGCCTCCGCCGCCCTTCCGCATCTGGCCGGTCCAGAAATGCGTGGACCGCATCATCCGGCTAATTGCGAAGCGCCGCTCTCAGGCGAATTTGCCCTGGTTCATGGGTCCGCTCTTGTGGCTCGATCCCATCGTGGGTTGCTGGATAGGCAATACGATCCTCCGTCTCAAATTTCCCCCGGAAACCGAAGCGCGCGGCGATTGGGAAGGGGCGTGAGCGTTCAGCGCAACAGGAGATCGGGCCGAAAGAAGTCCGCCCCCTGAACGCGAATCCGCTTGAGTGGCCAGTCTTCCGTCGACGTGATGGACACTGGACCATCGCTGCCGATGAGGAAGGTGTCGCAGCTAAAGGCGGCACCGACACTGGCCTGCCAGGTCACCCCCCAGTCAGCTTGGAACAGTTCCTCGGTGTCGGGAAGCAGCTTCAGTTCGACCGGGGCTCGTCCGGTGATATGTCCTTGGGAACAGTGCCGCCATTCGTGTTCGAAACCGGTCAGCTGATATACGTACTTGCCTGTAGTCAGGATTTGCCGCGGAAGGGCATCGGGCCAGCTACTGGCGATGTAGGTGGCACTCACTTTACTGGCGGCGGCGTGCTCCCTCCGGAACGCAGCGTCCGGCTCACCGAAACAGAGCGATCGGCTGGCCATGACACACAGCCCGTATTTCCGCGCCGTCGCCATCAGTACCGCATAATGGCGGATCGGCACGGCCGTGTAGCCACAGTGGCGATACCGGCGGGACCGGCCATCGGCAGCCACCTCAACCAGGACCGGCTGGGCCCCGCGGTGAACGAGGCGATGGTGGAGTTGGCCGGCAGCTTCGCGCTCCGTTTCATTTTGGCTCAGGTTGCGGCAAGTCGCTTCCAACGCATGGCTGACGATGGTTCCCACAGCGCGAAAACAGGCTTGCTCATACGGGCTCAAGAACCGGCGTAGACGGCGGAGCTGTTCGCCTACGGGCTTGAGGCCGGCCCGGGGAACGTCGCCGGCGACATTTCGACCATGACAGAGATCGGCCAAGAGCTGTTCCCGATCCCCGTGCCACGGCCATTGCTTGAGCTGGAAACCGAGCCCATCCAGTTCTTCATCAAACATCCGCTGCGAATCAACGTTGGAGGTCAGCAGCCACCGCTGGTCCGCGCTGAAATACAAAGCCGGATAGTCGGCGGGATCGACTACCCCGCGTGCTGCCGCCCCGCTGGTGAGCCAGCCAAAATTCTCCGGATCAAGGACGAGCAACCCTTCGCAGCCAAATTCCTCTAATAGTTTTCCGATCCGGATTTGTTTACTGTCCAGGTCCGCTCGCCGGTCCGCTGTTGCCTCGGCTGTGGCTGGGGGCGAGGGCTCAACCGACAGGACCACGGATTCCGCAGTCGAATTCATCACGGTTCTCTTTCGACCGGCTCCCAGGGGGAAGACGCCGGTCCGGCTCACTGCATTGGATGATGCGCATCCCTCGAAGCCTCGGGAAAGGGTCCTCCGCGTACGGACTGCCGTGTCGCAGCGATTCGAGACCCAATCCGAGTGTCTCACAGGCGTACAGGGGATGCAACCCCAGGGTGAGCCCTTCCCGAACGCGGAGCCAGCGCGCAGGCCTGCGTAATCCGTGCCGACTGTCGTCCAGTAGCCATTTAACTGGTTGATCCCGGGGACGTGGTGAAGTCAACGAATACGCGCTCCCCCGCTTCGACCGGCACCTTGCGGCTGCGCTCCACCACGCGGCCGTTGTCCAGCCACCGTGCATGGAACTCGTACACGTAGCGTTCGCCGGGGGCCAACGGCGGCGAGGAAAAGCGTCGCCAGCTGCCGGTACTGTTGGTCTTGTGTCCTTCGACCCACAGTTCCGCATCGGGCGTAGGAAGATGCACATCCGCCTGAACCTGTCGATCCGTGCGGGATGGCGCCATCTGCATGGGCGGATTGTACGTGGGGACTCTGTAGTTGTACGTTTGAACCAAAGGGGCAGACCCTAACGGGGGCGCACCAAATGTCGAGGCTGAGCCGTAGACCTGCGCGCTGTACGGTAGCGGAACGGTGTACGTAGCGCCAGATCCCGGGAAGGTCGGGGTAACGTAGTTATTGTAAATGCCCGGGTTGACCGAACCGTACCGGTATTGCCCCGGATAGTAGGGGCCATAGTAGCCCGGGTTGAAGTTATAAAAACTCTGGGGGTAGGGGTTATTGGAAAACACCGGCGGGGCCGTCAACGCCTTCCGAGGCAGAAGAAAGAGCAACCCGGCAATTGCGGTGAGCATCAGCAGTGTCGAACCGTGTTGTTTAGCCATGGTTTGGTTCCTCCCTTCAAATTTCGTGCAAACCTCGTGCCGCTTCCCGGCCGCCGAACGGCATTGACCCTAAACGCTACCCGTTGCTATAGTTAGCCATGTTATTGCCTGTCGCAGGGACCATCTGAGCAGAACCAGAACATGGCGTTGCCGGGAGCCACAATGGAGATCGGAGGCGTTCACAATGCGGACAGATAGGAGAGACATGCTCTGGGGGGGGACATTGGCGCTGTGGGTCGCGCTGAGCGTGGCGCCGAGCGTGGGGCTCGCACAGCGACTCAACCCCAACGAGCGCGCGGCCCCACCGCTTACGAATGTGGAGGACAAGGACGACATTCACAAGCAGGATGGGAAGATCTGGGTCCTCGATTTCAAGTTCTATGATCCCCGGACCATTACGGTAGACATTCCCGGCCGAGGCCGGAAGATTTGTTGGTATCTGAAATACCAGGTCATCAATAACACCAACGAGCCGCGCACGTTCATTCCCGATTTTGTCATGGTGACGCCGGACAAACCGGGTGCCACGTATCATGACCAGGTGCTGCCCAAAGTCCAGGAAGCAATTCGGCAGGTGGAGGATCCGACGGGCTATCTCGACATCAAGAATTCGGTGACTATTGCCAGCAAGCCGATCCCCCCTTCCAAGCCAAACGCCTTCCCGCATGCGGTGACTGGAGTGGCCATCTGGGACGATATCGATCCAGAGGCCAACCGTTTCAGCATCTTCGTCAGCGGCCTTTCGAACGGCTGGTCCTTGGCGGAGATTCCTCCAGACAATAAACAAGTAGTGCGGCGCAAAACGCTCCAGCTGAATTTCAAGCGGCTAGGGGAACGCTATTACCAGCGGACCGGCGAAATTCGTTTCGTGCCGCCGGTCGAATGGGTATACCGGGCGACGAATGTGATCGTGCCGACGGAGCTGGCCCCGGCGAAAGCGCCCGAGGTGGCTGAAAAACCAAAGTGAAGCATTCACCTGGGAGGTAGCGATGGCACATAAAAAAGGGCAAGGTTCGGTTCGGAACGGCCGGGAGTCGCATAGCAAGCGCTTGGGCGTCAAGGTCTACGGCGGCCAGAGCGTCCGAGCCGGCGGCATCATCATCCGGCAGCGCGGCACGCGCTATCACCCAGGCCGCAACGTCGGCCGGGGCAGCGATGACACGTTGTTTGCGCTGGCGGATGGCGTGGTGCTATTCGATCGCCAGGGGCGGCGCGTCAACGTTGTCGCTGCGGCGACCTGATCGAACCTCGAAACGATGGGCGGTGTCGAGCTTCTGCACGAGCGGTCCGCGGGCAAGAGAAGAAAATGGCTCCGTCCGCGCGGTTGAACGGCGCCGGGGGATCGCGCCGACGAGCTATCCTTCTGCGTTGCCTGCCCGTTCCGGCCGCAAGGAGCGCACCACCGCCCCCGCTTGCCACATCTCGCTGTCGGCGACGGCTTTCAATTCCGTTTCCAGCTGCTCGCGATAATCCTTGCGACTGTTGGCTTCGAGCACCCGTCGGGTCTCATCACCCTGGGCGACTTTTTGATACAGTTCCTCAAAGACCGGTTTGCTCGCGTCACGGAAGCGCTCGAACCAATCGAGGGCGCCGCGCTGTGCCGTCGTCGAGCAATTGGCATACATCCAATCCATGCCGTTCTCGGCGATGAGCGGATAGAGGCTCTGCGTGGCTTCCTCCACGGTTTCGTTGAATGCCTCCGATGGTGTATGGCCGTGTTCGCGGAGCACTTCGTACTGTGCCAGCCATAGGCCATAAATCGCACCCATCAGCACGCCTCGCTCCCCGGTCAAATCGCTGTAAACTTCCTTTTGGAAGGTCGTCTCGAACAAATAGCCGGAACCGATGGCAATGCCGCAGGCCAGGCACCGCTCCAGGGCCCGTCCGGAGGCATTTTGATAGACTGCATAGCTGCTGTTGATCCCTTTGCCCTCCAGAAAATGCCGGCGAACCGTTGTGCCGGATCCCTTCGGAGCAACCAAGATCACGTCGATATCCTTCGGAGGGATGACGCCCGTTTGATCACTGTAGACAATGCTGAACCCGTGGGAAAAATAGAGTGCTTTCCCGGCCGTCAACAGCGGTTTAATCTGCGGCCATTGCTGTTTTTGCCCAGCGTCGGAAAGAAGGTATTGCACGATGCTGCCGCGCTGCGTCGCTTCTTCCAAGCTGAAGAGCGTCTTGCCTGGCACCCAACCATCGGACTGCGCCAAGTCCCAGCTCCGTCCCCGGTCGCGCAGGCCAATGATGACGTTGACGCCATTATCCTTCATGTTCAACGATTGGCTGCGGCCCTGAACGCCGTAACCCAGGACGGCCACCGTCTCTTTGCCGAGAATGGCGCGCAGGCGCTCCGGAGGAAAATCGGCGCGCTCTACCACGGTTTCCGTGCAATCTCCGATCTTGATCTGGCGCATGGCTGTCTCTCATCCGCTGTTGATGGTACCTGTAAACCCCGACTTTCCCCGCTCCGGCTCCTCTGCGCGCAGCGGCACAGAGATCGTCGCGCGCTATTTCCAAGCTCGTTCGCCGTTAGCCTTGGGCGCTCCGAGCGAAGCGCTTGCGGTCTCCTTCCTTCAGAAGCGTCTTCCGCAGCCGGATCGCATTCGGTGTCACTTCGACGAGCTCATCCTCCTCAATGTATTCCAAGGCCAGCTCCAGCGTTAGTTGCCGCGGTGGCCGGAGGAGAATGCTCTTCTCGGAAGTGGAAGCGCGCACGTTGGTCAGCTTCTTCTCCCGGCAGACGTTTACCGGCAGGTCATTATCCCGGCAATGTTCGCCCACGATTTGTCCT
>DATGIQ010000115.1:0-16274 GCA_035295665.1 Gemmataceae bacterium
TGCAGCCGGGCTCCGCGATTTGCTGGCTCGATTTCGCAGCCGTGGGCTGCAAATTGCACTATTGGCCGCGCTGACGCTTATCGGCGTGGCTGATCTCGCCGTGGTACCATTTCAGACCAGTCCGATTCCCAGGATTCCTGCGTGTTATGCCATGCTGCAAGCGCGCAAACCAGGTGCCACCATCCTAGAGGTGCCACAGCTAGCCTCCGGCATCTGTGCCGAGCTTGGCTCCGCCTGCACATATTGGCAAGCCTGGCACCGTTGTCGGACTACCGGTGGCTACAGTGGCTACGACAATGTCCGGTTTGACAATCTCATCTGGCAACCATCTCCCTTCGCTTGGCCGCGCATGGGACGGACGGATTTCTGGAGCCGACCTGAATCGATGGCAGTGGATCTTGTTTCCGACGTGCGTTTCGAAGATTACGCTTGGTTGTATCTCACGGTGCGCCACCTGGACTTTCTCGTACTTCACCATGAACCCGACCTGGCTGACGAGTTTCTCCCAGCGGTAGAGAGGCTCAAGCCCCTTCTTCGGCACGCGTGCATTCTCGAAGACGGCGACAATTCCGTTTATGACCGGGCGCTGCTCCGAATGCCCCAACGGCCCACATTATTGTGCACGGATGGCTGGCGGCACCGAAACCCTTGGCACGGCTCGCTAACCTGCGTGCTGGGCAGGGTCGGCCACATCGCAGCCTTTAACCCTGACCCGAGCCAGCTGCTCACACTTACGCTGGATGCCGTGGCGCTGCACCGCACTTGTACAGTTCGCCTTTTGGCCGATGGGAAGGAACGGGCGCGCTGGGACGTTGCCGCGGACCAGTTGCACACTTACACCAGCCCGCCCTTTCCGCTCCCGGCCGGGATTTCGCGACTGGTTCTCCAAAGCGACTCAGAAGAACAGCCGACCCGGCCGGAGCTTACCTACGAGGGAGACACATCGCCGTACAGTTTGCGGGTGGCCCATGTCGGTCTGTGCAGCCGGCTTTCGCACACAGTTGGAGAACCGGAGTAACGGATGCCAAGTCCTCGCCAAGCTCTCGCTTCCCGCTGCCGAAAGACCCTGGTTGGGGGCCTCATTGGTTGCTTGGTCTTGCACATTACTCTCGTGGTTATCACCGATCAGGTACTTCCGGAGCTGCGCGATCCAGAATATGGGTTCAAGCTTGCTCGGCTGCGCGAACGATTGAGGCAGGAGCCGGACCGGCCACTGCTTCTCCTTCTCGGCAGTTCGCGCACGGGCTATGGTCTTCGGCCGGAAGCCGCCGCGGATTGGCGGACGCCAAACGGAGAGTCGCCGATCGTCTATAATTTCGGTCTGACGGGCTCGGGGCCGATTTTGGAGCTCCTTTGCCTGCACCGTCTCCTCCGTGCCGGGATCCATCCTGATCGCGTGATCATCGAAGTGATGCCGCCCAATCTGCATCAGGAAGGCAGCTGGGCTGAGACGAATTGGATCGGCATCAATCGCCTGGGATGGGACGATGTGCAACGGTTGCGCCGCTATGCCGAGGCTCCAAAGCAGTTGTGCCTCGACTGGTGGCGAATGCATGGATCGCCTTGGTATGCACAGCGTTTCTGCATCCTGAGTCGGTATGCGCCCGGTTGGCTGCCGTGGGAAACCCGGCAGGATATTTGGCTAGGGTTGGACCGCTCGGGCTGGATGATTTACCCCAACACGGTCTTGAATCCTGCGCAGCAGCGCCGCGCCCTGGAATTCGCCCGCCGGCACTACGCCCCGGCCTTCGTGAACTTTCATATCACGGACGCCGCCGACCGAGCCCTGCGCGATCTTCTGACGGTGTGCCGGCGGCAAGGCATCGCAGCCACGCTCTTGCTCATGCCGGAGGGACCCGAGTTCCAAAGCTGGTACCCTCCCACTGCCCGGGCCGAAATCGACGCTTACCTATCCCGTGTCAGTCACGAATATTGTGTCGCAGTGATTGACGCCCGCGGCTGGCTCCCCGAGACCGCATTTTTCGATAGTCATCATCTCCATCCCGACGGAGCCACGGTTTTCACGCAGCGATTTTCACGTGAGCTGTGCAAGCCGGCTCCAGTGCCTGGACGGCCCTCACTCAGCGAACGGCCAAGCGGAGCTGACCTGAGAGGATTGTTCGCTGTCGGAATCGATTCCGAACGGGTACACGAACGCCGAGAGATTTCCGTAGGTGAAGGGCAATAACAACGACTGGCGCACCGAATTGAAAACGTTCACCCTGGCCTGAATCAGACCCTGTCAAGGATTGCGGACCGCCGGTGTCACCTCGCGTTCCAGATGTTCGATGATTGCCTCGGCAACATTCACGCCGGTCGTTTTCTGGATACCTTCCAGGCCGGGTGAGGAATTCACCTCCATGACCATCGGCCCTTCGGCCGACTCGATCAGGTCGACGCCGGCGACGCGCAAGCCCAGGACCCGAGCTGCGGACAGAGCGGTCTTGCGGCACTCGGCAGATAGCCGGATCTTCTTGGCCGTGCCCCCGCGGTGGATGTTGGAACGGAACTCCCCGGCCACGGCTTGACGGCGCATCGCGGCCACCACGCGCCGGCCCACCACCAACGCGCGAATATCGGAGCCATTCGCTTCGCGGATGAATTTCTGAATCAGAATGTTTTGGTCAAGGCCGTGAAAAGCCTCAATCACTGAGCTAGCTGCCATCGCGCTCTCGGCCAGGATCACACCGATGCCCTGGGTTCCTTCCAGCAACTTGACCACCACCGGCGGACCATCCAATCGGTCCATGCATTTACTGACGTGATCGGCCTGGCGCGTGAACACCGTGGGCGGCACCCCAATATCGTGCCGGCTCAGCAGCTGGAGTGCCCGCAGCTTGTCCCGGGAACGGGCAATCGCCTGCGATTCATTCAGGCAATAAACGCCCATCATTTCAAACTGTCGAACAACGGCCATGCCGAAGAAGGTGATCGAGGCGCCGATGCGCGGAATCACCGCGTCCACCGGACCCACCGGTTCTCCGCCGTGAAAAAGCTCCGGATTGCGTTTGCTGACGCGGATATCGAATTGCAATGTATCCAGCACGCGGACACCGTGGCCACGCTGCCGGGCCGCTTCCGCCAGCACCCGCGTGCTGTACAGGGTTTCGTTCCGCGACAGGAGGACAATCCGCATATTCACTCCGACCCTGGTCCGCCGCCCGTAGCAGGCAGACTACCGACTAGGTGCGCAATAAGTACTTTTTGCTCACATCGACAACAAAATCGCCTTCCAAGGCCTTGCGGCCCAAGATCATGCGAAAGAGCATGCGCGAACGGTTTGTGACCGTCATCGGGATGCGCTTCGTGACCGCACCCAAACGGATCACCGTTTCGATCAAGGGCCGCTGCTCGTGGATCCCCGTTGAGCTCCGGACCACCACGATCTCGAGAACCGGCACGCTGACGACGGTCACGCGGTGCGGATGCTTCCGGCTCAGGACCAACCGTAAATCGGCGACGAGACCGGAATCGGTCTCACGCAAATCGTAATGCAGCGCGTCCAACGCCGAGGTCCGTGCGCCCGTATCGATCTTGGCCTTCACCCGCCGGATGTTCCAGGCCGGAAAATCGACGTACTCCTTCCAGCCAATGGTTAGCGGTCTCGGGGCCGCGGTCCGCGAGGCGGCAGCCGAGGTTTCGCTCGTCGAAGGGAGTTCTTTCATCCCGTCCTCCGCCGTCGACGCAGTTCACGAATCTGGAAGTAACCTAGCAACACGATGACCAAAAACGCAATTCCCCCGACGACCACGAGCTGCCGGCCATCGGGAAGCCAATCGGGGAGCGTGCTGGAAGTTGTGGAATTCCCGGCTGGGGTAGCAATTCCAACTGACGCCGGGTCCACGATGGCGCCGGCGTCAGCCGGCTTGGTCTCCTGTACAACGAGCCGATGCGCTCGCAAGTCGGCCGCGCTGAAACGGCGAACGTTACCAATGCAGTCGTCAAAAATCTTTGTAGCCGCTCCCACGTCTCCGTTGGCGTTATACAACTCCCCCAGCAGCCAATACAAGCGCGTATCATCGGGGAACCAAAGAACCAGTTGCTGCACGACCGCCAAGGCGTCGGCAGGAAGTTTGGCTCGCTCGGCGGCAGCGATTTTGCCCGCTTCATATTGCCCGCTCTCGGCGACGAAGCGCACCGGGCCTTTTTCGTGGAAGAGATCATCGAGTTTCTCAGGATGCTTGGCTCGTCCCGAGGACGCGCCGGCAAGCTCGCGGTAACGCAATTTCACCAATTCCAGGTGGTATTTCTCGACCGTCCGCAGCCAGGCCAGCTGCTCTTTCGCGATATCGGGCCAGGTTTTCGGCCAAAGATCCTTCACCTGCTGCAAATACGCGATCGCACGGTCCAGCCGGCCAATCAATTGATGAGCAGTGGCCAGGTTGGCGAACAACATAAAGTTTTGCCGTTCCTGGGCTGCGATCGGTTCCAAAACCTGGATGGCCTGCTCGTACTGGCGGAGGCGAATCAGATAAGCACTGAGGTCAACCCGCTGCTGCACGGTGATCCGGCCGGCGCGAAGCAAGGCCGACAATTCATCTCGGCGAGCAAGATAATGTTTGCGTTGAGGGCTGTCGGACTGCTTGGAACCGAGCGGAGGCTCTACTCCGATCCCCATCACGGTAGACAGGGTATCTTCAAATTGGGAAAAGCCAAGCGGCTTCGCGCCGAGCTCCGTCGCAACGGGACCCTCCATCGGCTCGGCGGTATTATAGAGGCCGGCACACAGTGGTCTCGAACTCAGCAAACAGGTCCCCAGGACCATCGCCGCCATCAATCCTGTTCGCATCGTTGTATCCTCGCTGACACCAAACAATCCTAACAGGGCGGCACGCGACTTTCGCCGGCCGATCGTTGTGGCTGAGCCCGCACTTCTGCCGTGATATCGCATCCCCCGCAAAAATTACTCAGCACGACCAAGGGGGTATGAATGAATCCCCACGGGACCCCCCACCATCCCACCAGCAGCGACAGGGCACTGTACGGAAGCGACCGCAGCAGGCCCTTTTCGCCTGGTCGCAGGAAATAGGCCTTGCTTCGTCGCCGCACGGTTAGGGCGATCAAGGAGACGCAATACTCAAAAACGACGACTCGGCCGCCCGCCGCGAGAAACGATTCGAGCTCCGCCGAACCTACATTGCCGGGCTTGGGCATCCCCACGTTTGCCGTCTCCCACGGAGGGCCAGACTGCCCAAGCGGCAGGGTCGGCGCTCGTGTGTTAATTCTACTAAGAATCGGGCCTGAGTCAGACGGGGTTTGATTCAGCGTGTCGTTTTAGAAACCCTTAAAAACGGAGTCTGGAACTGTGACTGGAGAGTTCCAGACATCATTTATTAGGGTTTCTGATTCGGGCCGTGCAGCATGCGCAACTTTTGGGCATTGCGGAGGCTGAGCACAAAGGCAGCCAGGGCTAACACTAAGCCGACCCCAATGAGCAAATCCTTGATCGGCGGTCCCGAGCTGCGTTCGACCAAGGTCAGGGGACTCGGGGAAAGGACCCTGCCGCTACCCTCCGATTTGGTTGGCATTTCCCTGCCGGCTTGCTCAAGAGCCCCCGTGGCTATCGAGAGCACTTTGCGGTGTCCCGCCCCTGCCGAGACCACGACGGTATGGGGGAGCACGTCGCCGTAGGAAAATACGAACACCCCCTGCTCGTTGAGCTGTCCTTGGATGATGAGTTGCTCCAGGGCGTCAAAAACCTGCACGTTGGCTCCTTTGGCTGCATCCCCGCTGGAGAACCAGCTTTCCACCTGGACCTTCCGATTGGGCAATACAAATGCCTGGGCGTCCAGCCGGTGCGCGTGGACAGCAGTAGGCGAAAGAAAGGTCGCCACCACCGCCGTTGCGATCAGCGCAGGGAGCTTCACGGTACGGATTCGATCGGGCATTCCCTGTTCTCGTGGAGTACGAGCCCCAGCATTTCCGGCTTGACCTGCGCCAGGAAGCGGACCGTGAACCCAACAACGATTCCTTCGATGGCGACGATTGGCAGGTGAGCAAGCAAGACAAGTTGGGCGAGCGTCCGCCAACTCTCCTGGCCGCCCCAGGCCAGCACCAGACTGTTCAGCAGCACCGTAGCCAGCGTGGCCGTCGATCCGATCAGCAGTCCGATCGTGAACCATCTTTGCCGCAAGAGGGGCAGGCATCCAAGCAAGGCAAACAGCTGCCAGGCCATGAGAGCGGGCAGAACCATGACACAACTGTTAACCCCGAGCGTCAGAAAGCCGCCGTGACCGAGCAAGGCTGCTTGCAGGAACAGGCCCACGGGAATGGCCAGGGCAGCACGCCGGCCAAGGATCACTCCGACCAGACCATTCAGCAACAGGTGAACGCTCGTCGGAAAGACGCGGACATGGATCGATGAAGCCACGAAGAAAGCGGTGGAGAGCAAAGCAATTTGTGGAATCTCATCATCGCGAATCCGCCAGGCCCCGAACAGAGCCAGCAGGGCCGCCAGAGCAAGTCCGCCCGACCACCACGGCCAAGCCAGGATGCCATCAGAGATGTGCACGGCCCATAGGAGCGTACCAAGCATGTCTGGCATAGCGCGCGAAATCCTCCCTGCCGTCCTCACTTGCCCGTGTTCGGGAATGGTGCTTTATCAACGAAGACCCAGAATGTGGCGCGCTGCCGGACCGGGTAAGGTTTGCCTTCATGCTCACGCTGGCCGCCTTCGCTCTGCGCAGTCAGGCACCACCAGCCCGCCTCAGGTAAGGTACACGTCACTACCCCGTTCGGATCGGTTTTCACGGTGCGTGTGATTTGCTCATCGGGCGGAAGCTGGGCCGGCGGTTCGGGATTATAGCGCTCAATCTCGACGAGGCGGTCCGGACGGGGCGCCGCTAGCGGATGGATCTCGGCCTGGAACACCATGCCGGGCTGCAAGCCATAAGGCCGGGTCAATGGCATCAGCTGGAATGGAACCTCAGCGATCGCATCCCATCCTTTCTGCGCTTGGACGTGAAGGACAACCTTCACGCTATCTTGGAAAAAAACCTGCTCCTCCGGCATCCAGATCGGGGCGCTCTTCAAGACGAAGACGTAGTCTCCGCGCTCTTCGGCCTTGAACTGCAATCGATAAGCAGTCACGCGCCTGGCGTTCGTGGTGACGACAACGACTTTCTCCATCCGCTTGGTAAGGTCCGCCGTCTTGCCGTCGGGTGCCACGACGAACACTGTCTCCGGTGCCGGCGCATCGAACAGTTGCTGTTCGAACGGATGGCCCCATTGATACAGCAAGGTCACCATTTCGCCCCGCCGAATGGAATCGCGCTCCAGCAAGAGCATGTTGTAATGGGCGCCAACCGACGAATCGCTCAGGGCAACGACAGCCAAAGCCAAGGAGAGGAGAATTGCGTAACGCATTCAAAGCACCAAACCACGTGTCCGGTTGGATCGCCCCCAGGGCTGATGGTTATCATACGAATCGGGAAATCATAATACCAGCGAAGTGCAACGACACGAAGGATCAGTCACTCTTGCCGAAAACATCTCGGAAGCCACGCAGATGCTCGGCCAAGAGATCCTTGAGCTTGGCAGCATGGAGGTGTTCGGCGTGCTGGAATACCAGCCGTAAGACATCGGCATGGGTCCGGCTCCCATTTACGCTCGGTGCAACGCCAAAGGGTTCGATCTGGCTCAGATTGAACTGCCCTTTCTTGCCTAGGAACCGACAATCGAGGCCGTAGCTCTCCTTGGTCCGCCACTGGGCCCAAGCTCGGCTCACGCCTGGCACCCGGAGGGTGATTGCTGCCCGCGCGGTCCAGACAACCTCCAGCTTGGGCTCGATCGCACGGACCAACTCCAGGAGGCGTGGTAACAGCGGGCGGTCCCACTGCACCCGCTTTCCAACGGGAAAGCCCTTCTCACTCAGATGCCAGCGCTCGCCGTTGAGCCGCCACGGCATCACATCCTCTGGCTTCGTTTGCAGCCGTCTCAAATTGTCGTGGAACGACGCGACTGCCTCACTCAGGAATTCGCGGAAGCCGGCGGTATCGATCTCCGCCAGCCGGTGCACGAGAACTGTCACCGCCTGCCAGGGCCCCTTGAGGTTCTCCACGTGCACGCGTTCCTCGTTGCCATAAACCTCCAGACCCGGCGTCTCATTCAACGGTCGGATCCCCAGCCGGCGAACCAGCTCGGGCTGTTTGAAGGTATTGCGGCTGACGCGGAAGACCAGGCGCAGGAGCCACTCCTGTCCGGTCATGGCATGCAGGAACCAGCCCTGGCTCTTGTTCGGAGCCGCAATCTCCACAATCGTGCGATGGTTCCAATTCGTGTCGCTGAATGCGCCGGCGTCATGAATGCGTTCCTCGATCCAGTTGACAATATCGCCGTCCCAGCGACAGGGCGCTCCCTTGCTCGTAACTCGCTCCACCGTGTGCCATCTTCGGCCATCGGTCTCCCAGGGCATCGGCGCGTCCTTGCCGACTTTCTCTAGATCGACGTCTCCTTCGCGGGTCGCCTCGGCGGCATGGGGATCGTAGGGGACCCGTTCGGCATACGGCCCCGCAGCAAGAACCTCGGCCAAGATCGAAGCAGTGTGCGAAACCAAGGGGACCATGGTAGCCGCGTGCCCGTGCCGGGCCGCCCCGCTCACCACGGCCTCCGGCGTGCCCTGGGCCACGACTTGGCCTCCGGCGTCGCCAGCTTCCGGGCCGAGGTCGATGATCCAATCCGCAGTCTTGATCACATCCATGTTGTGTTCGACAACCAGGACCGTGTTCCCCAGGTCGACCAAACGATTGAGAACGTCCAAGAGCTTGCGGATATCATCGAAATGGAGCCCCGTGGTCGGCTCGTCCAGTAGGTAGAGCGTTCGGCCGGTGTTGGGCCGAGCTAGCTCGGCGGCCAGCTTGACGCGCTGGGCTTCTCCACCGGATAACGTCGGCGCCGGCTGCCCGATCGAGAGATAATCAAGTCCGACATCCGCGAGCGTCTGCAAGACGCGGCGAATTTTCGGGATGTTGGCAAACAGCTCGAGCGCATCGCTGACGCGCATCTGGAGGACATCCGCGATGCTTCGGCCCTTGTAGTGCACGGCCAAGGTTTCGGGATTATACCGGCTGCCGTGGCACACATCGCATTCGACCCAGACATCCGGCAGGAAGTGCATTTCGATTTTCTTTTGACCGTTGCCTTCACAGGCTTCGCAGCGACCGCCCGGCTTGTTGAAGCTGAATCGCCGGGGATGGTAGCCTCGCACCTTTGCTTCCGGCAACTGCGCGAAGAGCTGGCGGATCAAATCGAAAACCCCGGTGTACGTGGCCGGGTTGGAGCTCGGTGCGTTGCCGATTGGATTCTGATCAACGTTGATTACCTTGTCGACGTGTTCCAAGCCCACGATCTCATCATGAGCCGCCCCGGTGGTCCGTGCCCGGTGCAGCTTGCGGGCCAGTGTGTTGTAGAGGATTTCGTGGACCAATGAACTCTTGCCCGAGCCACTCACTCCAGTGACCGCGATGAACGTGCCCAGCGGGAAGCTCACGTCGATGTTCTTGAGGTTATGGTGACGGGCTCCTTTCACGGTCAGGAGCGGGCGGCCCGGCCCAGCGGTTGCTGTCCCATTTGCTTTCGCACCGGCGGCCGGGATTCGGCGGTTGCTCGGAATTGCGATGGCCCGCTTGCCGGAGAGATACTGACCGGTCAGGGAAGAATTTGAGCGCATTACCTGCTTTGGCGGCCCCTGGGCCGTGATCTCGCCGCCGCGGTCGCCGGCGCCCGGACCAAAATCGAGGAGGTAATCGGCCGCGCGAATCACTTCACGATCATGCTCCACCAAGACCAGTGTGTTGCCGAGGTCGCGCAGGTGCGTCAAGGCGCGTAGCAACCGGCGATTGTCCCGGGGATGTAACCCAATCGTCGGCTCATCCAGCACGTACAGGACCCCGGTCAAGCCGCTGCCGATCTGACTAGCCAGGCGGATGCGTTGTGATTCCCCGCCGGAGAGGGTCGGGGTCGGTCTGGCGAGCGTCAGATAATCGAGTCCGACATCTACCAGGAATTGCAGCCGGTTATTGATTTCCCGTACGACTTCACCGGCCACCTGTTGTTGGGACTTGGTCAGCTTCGCGGTGGTGAAAAAGGAAAGCGTTTGGCCCAAAGGCAAATCGCCCATTTGTCCGATGGTATACCCGCCATAGCGGTACGCCGCGGCATCGTCCCGCAGCCGAGAACCACCGCATGTGGAGCAGGGGACTTCACTGACCAAATGGTCCAATTTGTTGCGGTAGACGAAGCTGACGCGCGATGCCTCATCAATGGCCGGAAATAAGCCCTTGTACTGGAAGCGTACGCCGCTCGGTGCTCCCCGTTCCGCCGTTTGCGGCGTCGTGCGCTCCAGCGGAATCCACGCTTCGCCAGTCCCGTGCAGCAGAGCCCGTTGCTGCGCCGGCGACAATTGCTCCAACGGCATATCCAGCGAAAAACCGATCTGCCGCGCCAGGGCCTCGGCAAAGCGCGTGAACGGATTGTCCGCCGTCAGGGGCGGCCAGGCGGCCAAAGCCCCATCGCGAAGCGAACGGCGCGGATCGCGGATCAGCAGAGCAGGACTTGCCCCCTTTTGTACACCCAGCCCCTCGCATGTCGGGCACCAGCCGAGCGGACTGTTGAAGGAAAAGTTGTGCGGATTGAGCGGTTCAAAACTACGGCCACAGCGATCGCATGCGAAGTGCAAGCTGAAATGGTCCACCCTCCATTCGGGTTCCTCACGCTGGTCATCGACGTGGGCGATATGCAAGACTCCGCGCCCCAATTCCAGCGCCGCTTCGATGGCATCCGCTATCCGACCTCGCTGCCCTGGACGGGCCACGAGGCGGTCCACAATGACCTGCACGACGTGCTTGCGACGATGATCGATGGTGGGCGGTTCATCGATGGTGTACGAGCGGCCATCGATCCGCACGCGCACAAACCCGGCGCGGCGAATTTCTTCCCAGAGGGCGTCGTATTTCTCCTGGCCGCGCCGCTCCACCGGGGCCATCACGTAGAACTTCGTACCTTCTGGCAGGCCGGCAACTTTATCAATGATTTGGTCTGTCGTCTGCGTACCGATGGGCAGATTGCAAGCCGGGCAGTATGGCTGGCCCAAGCGTGCATACAAGATCCGCAGGTAATCATAAATCTCGGTGACGGTACCGACGGTGGAGCGCGGACTCTTGCTGGCCGTCTTCTGCTCAATGCTGATTGCCGGCGACAGGCCGCTGACATGGTCGACTTTCGGCTTCTGCATCTGGCCCAGGAATTGCCGGGCATACGCCGACAGCGATTCGATATAGCGGCGCTGGCCCTCGGCGTAGATCGTGTCCAGGGCCAAGGAACTCTTTCCCGAGCCGCTCGGACCGCAGCACACCGTCATGCGCTCGCGGGGCAGGGCGACCGTGATGTTCTTCAGGTTATGTTGCTGGGCGCCCTGTACCAGCACCTGCCGCAGTGGTGCCACCTTGGCCGCTTTCGCTTTCCTGCCGTTGCGGACCTTCTTTCCAGCGGGCGTTCGGTTTTTCGCCGCCAAGACCGGGGAAAGTGCTTGCCCCGTATAGGAAACTGGGCAGGCGGCGACTTCTTCCGGCGTTCCGGCGCACACGATCTCGCCACCAGCGGATCCTCCTTCGGGACCCAGGTCGATGATCCAGTCCGCTGTCTTGACGACATCCAGGTTATGCTCGATCACCAACACGGTGTTGCCGGCATCGACAAACCCGTGCAGCACTTGTAAGAGCTTCTGGATGTCCTCGAAGTGCAAGCCGGTGGTCGGTTCGTCGAGGATGTAGAGCGTCTTTCCTGTGCTCCGCTTACAGAGTTCACGCGCCAGTTTGATGCGCTGGGCCTCGCCGCCGGAAAGCGTGGGCGACGACTGGCCCAGCTTGATGTAGTCGAGACCGACATCGTGCAGCGTCTGGAGCATCGCCCGAATGCGAGGCACATTGGTGAAGAGTTCCAGCGCTTCCGACACATCCAGGTCGAGCACATCATGAATGCTCTTCCCCTTGAAGCGGATTTGCAACGTCTCGCGGTTGAAGCGCCGCCCTTCACAGACCGGGCAGGTAATCCAAACGTCGGCGAGGAAATCCATTTCCAGCCGATTGGAGCCATTCCCCTCACACGCCTCACAACGGCCGCCTGGTTTATTGAAACTAAACCGGCCAGGACTGTAGCCACGGATCTTCGCTTCCGGCAACTGCGCATACAGTGCCCGAATCTCGTCGAAGACCTTGATGTAGGTGGCAGGGTTCGAACGGGGCGTCCGGCCGATGGGCGATTGGTCGATGTCGATGACCTTATCGAGGTATTCCGTACCGGTAATCCGGTCATGGACTCCGACCGTATGGCTCTGGCCGTTTTCGGAAGAGTTGTCCTCGTCATCGGCTAACTTGGACCGGAATCCGTAGCGCTGAAGGAGTCCTTCCATCAAAATGTCGTTCACGAGCGAACTTTTGCCGGAGCCGCTGACCCCCGTGATGCAGACGAACAAGCCCAGAGGAATGTCGACGTCGATATTCTTGAGATTATGGTGCCGCGCACCATAGATCTGGACGCTTCTTTCCGAGCGCGGCCGGCGTTGGACCGGGATGGCGATTTGCCTTTCCCCTGCCAAATACTGGCCGGTGAGACTCTTCGGGTTTGCGAGCACTTCGGCAAAAGAGCCGGCGGCAACCACTTCACCGCCGCGAACGCCCGGGCCCGGGCCGAAATCAACCAGAAAATCGGCGGCCCGCATCGTGTCTTCGTCATGCTCGACGACGACGACGGTATTGCCCATGTCCCGGAGTCGTTCGAGGCTGCGCAGGAGCCGCTGGTTATCGCGCGGGTGGAGGCCAATGCTCGGCTCATCGAGGATATAGAGCACCCCAACCAGGCCGCAGCCAATCTGTCCGGCCAGGCGAATCCGCTGGGATTCACCCCCCGACAGCGTGGGCGCCGAACGCTCCAGGGTCAGGTAATGCAATCCGACGTTCAGAAGGAAGCCGAGCCGGCCACGGATTTCCTTCAGGACCTCGGTGGCGATCAGCCGCTGAATCGGCTCCAACCGCATCTCCAGAGGCTCCGTGATCGGACGCGTCTCCCCATTCGCGTGCGGTTCCTCCGGAGCGGAGCCAGGAGCCTGCCCGAACCATTGCGCCAGTTCGCCGACGGGCATCGCGCACAGTTCCACAAGTGTTTTGCCGCCGACCTGCACGGCCCGCGCCTGTGGGTTTAGCCGCTGGCCCTGGCAACTCGGACACCGCACCACGCGCATGTATTTTTCGAGCTGGAGCCGCCGGGGGCCAGACGCCGTCTTTTTGAAGCTGCTCAGCAACTGCGGGATAATTCCCTCCCACTTGCCCCCGTGCTTCCAAACACTGCCGCCACGCAGCTTCCATTCGTACGTGATGTGCCGATCACCGGCACCGTACAGGAGGACGTTTTGATGTTCCGCCGGCAGATCGCGCCACGGCGTCTTCAGGTTGATGTCCAATGTTTGGCTGACGCCGTCGAAGATGTGCCGCCGCCACCGTCCCATGCCCCGCATCCGCCCGACCAGGGGAATCGCTCCTTCAAAAAAGCTCAGCGCGGGATCGGGAATCAATAAGTCCGGATCAAACGAATACCGGTATCCAAGCCCGTCACACTCCGGGCACATTCCCAAGGGGCTATTGAAGCTGAACATCTGCGGGCTGGGCGGCTCGTAGCTGCGATCGCAAAACGTGCAGGCATAGTGTGCGGACAGGAGGATATCATCGAAGGCTGCACTGGCGACGGTTTCCGCCGCTGCTGTAGCGGCAGGGTCGCCTGATCGCGTCGTCTCGCCGGATGGTTGCTCAACTGCAATGATGAGAGAGCCGCTGCCCAGGGATAGGGCTTGCTCCACGGCCTCGGCTAGCCGCGGACGGATCTTCGGCTCGTTTTTCAAGCGGTCGATGACAAGGGCGATATCGTGCTTGATCCGCCGATCGAGCTTCAAGTCCTCGGTCAGGCGAACCACTTGCCCATCGACGCGAGCCCGGACGAACCCGCGTTTGAGCATTTCCTGAAACAGGTCCTTGTACTCCCCCTTCTGCCCCCGAATCAGCGGGGCCAAGATCAGGAAACGGGCTCCATCCGGCAAGGCGAGAATCCGGGCGATGATTTGTTCGCGTGTCTGGGCCGTAATCGGCCGGCCACATTCGGGACAGTGCCCCTGGCCGACGCGGGCAAAGAGAACACGCAGGTAATCGTAAATCTCGGTAATGGTGCCGACGGTGGACCGGGGATTCCGCCCGGCCGCCTTTTGCTGAATGCTAATCGCTGGCGACAGGCCGCCCAGGTAATCCACATTGGGCTTTTGCAGCTGCCCCAAGAACTGGCGGGCATAACTCGATAGCGACTCAACGTAACGGCGATGCCCTTCCGCATAGAGGGTGTCGAAGGCCAGCGAGCTTTTCCCGGAGCCGCTGACGCCCGTGAATACGATGAGCCGATTACGGGGAAGATCGAGATCAACGTCTCGGAGGTTGTGTTCCCGGGCGCCCCGGATGACAATGCTACTGTTGTCCATAACATTTCTGCGCCGAGGTGAAACCCTAAAGTGTTAGTATACAGATGTTTGGTAGGAGACGCAAGACCAGGTTAGCGAATGGTACCGCGCGGATTGGAGGAGGCGGGAGAGCGATACAGAGTGGTAGCGCGTGGCCCGCGCAGCGCTCGATGGGGCATAGTCCTCCGATGCCGAACGACGTACCCCAGGACGGACACCGCGATTACGGCCAGCAGCGACATCCCCAGCAATAGCTTGTATTGGAGAAGCCGAGCAAGGATCGAGCCGCCCCCAGAGAGGTCGATGACAACCCGCGGCAATTCCCACTGGACGGCAGCCATGTCGAAGCCGCCAAATTTGGCAAGGACCGGATCGATGCTGCTGAGCATCTCCGTTCGCGGCGGAAACGTGCTGGAAATCGACGGATCTTTGGCCAGAGGCAAGCGAGCGTCTCCGACGCCCAAGCAACACGCCGCCGCCAAGAAGGCCAAATCCCCTTCGAATTGCCGGGGAGCTACACTCCATGGATCGAAGGAAACGGCATCTCTGGCGGGAGTGGTTATCGGACCGACCGGCTCCAGGGAGTGCCGCTGGCCACCCGTGAGATTGGTCAGGCTGGTGACTATGAACACGTGTGCACGGAGATGGAGCACTTCTGCGAGAAGAAGCTCTGTGGCTGAATCCACACCAGTAGCCGGAAAGCGAGCAATCTGCTCCTCACAGAAGACCGAGTCACCGAACGAATGGACGGATCGAAAGTCTGCTGGGCTGCGCCCCACACTGCTCAAGAGCAGAGCGACAGTCATGAAGCCAACCAGGAAGCGATCCATCCCTGCTCCCCTCGAGGATACGAGTCCGTGTCGCGCACGACACAGGTGCTGATTATCGCCGCCACGGAGTCGCACGTCAAGCAATTGAGGCACCGATTGCCCCCACGCTGCCCGATCTGGGTTGGTTTTTACCAATGCGGAAGGAGATAGTTGCGCAGGAATTTGACGCCGGCGGGAACGGCATGCATGGCGTCCATATCACTCCAGCCCTCGTAAACCAAGCTGACAAACCCGTTGAATTGAACGCTGCGCAGGATTTTGAAGATGCGATCGTAATCCAACCATTCCTCCTTGCCGCTCCGGAGCCGATATAGCTTGGCCCGGACCAAAACCGCCCGCGCCGCGGTCTGTTGGATGGATTGGTAAACATTATGTCGCTGGGCATCGTCCGCCTTGGCACCGCTGGCCCCCAGGGAACCGAGATACTGTCCGGTATCGAGAATGTGGGAACACCAAGCGTGATTTACCTCATCGAGCAAACGAACGACATCCGCGCCGGTGCTGGTTACATTTTTGTGGTTGTGATTCTGGAGGGCGGCCATGACGCCGACCTTTTCAGCGTATTCGGCGGCGCGGCGGAGACCCACGACGCAGCGTTTCCAAACCGCCTCGCGGGTGTCCCCGTCCCGCACGGTCCCCGCAAAGAGCCGGACCACCGGTGCGCCCAAGAACTGCGCGGCGTCCAATCCTTGCCGAATTTGATCTTGAACCATCTCCTGCTGTTCCGGCGGCCGGCCGAAATCATTGCTGACCCCGATGCAGGCGATCGTTAACCCATGCTCCAGACAGCTCTTTTTGATCTTTTTGAGATGATCCTTCTCCAGCGCTTGCAACGAACTCAGGTTAAAGTCCACGCCGTCCAGGTTTAGCCGTGAACAGAGGTCGATGAAGGAGAGGTCGCTCATCTGCCTGGCTTGGAACTCCGGTCGGAAGCTCAGCGATAAACAGCACAG
>DATGIQ010000116.1:0-9664 GCA_035295665.1 Gemmataceae bacterium
TCCGATCGGGGTCAAGGTGACCAAGGAGCAATACGCATCCATTAACCTGCAACGTGCGGACTTTCATGGCGATTGGAATTACACCATCACACCACACTAAGTCTTAGGGTATTGGCAAGATTATTTATGCGCTTATCCTATGGTGTGAATAATGCTGGGCAGATCGTGGGATTCTACCTCGACGCATCCTCCCGCAATCGCGGCTTCCTCCGTAGCAGCAGCGGCGACTACACCATGCTCGATGTGCCCGGAGCTGTAAATACCCGCGCCTCGGGCATCAATGCTGCGGGACAGATTACTGGCTTCTATCAGATCAGCGCGGACAGTTTCCGTCATGGCTTCCTATTCAGCAACGGAAACTACGTTAGCTTCGACGTACCGCTTTCGATCGATACCGTTTCTTTCGCCATAAACAATGTCGGACAGGTGGTGGGAAATTACGAGGACGCCGCTCAGAAAAGGCACGGCTTCCTGCGCACTGGCGACAGTTACACGACGCTCGATTTTCCTGGCGCCAGTCTCACGGAAGCCCTCGGCATCAACAACAGCGGTCAGATTTTAGGAATCTACACTACCACGACCGCGGAGTATGGTTTCGTGTATACCGACGGGATCTACACGAGCTTCGCAGTACCTGGTACGGTGCTCACCGAATCTTTCGGTATCAACGATCTGGGTCAAATCGTAGGGGAATACGCCACGCCAGATTCCGGCTTCATCCACGGCTTCCTGGCCACGCCGACCCCCGCACCGTCCAGTCTGCTTCTCCTGGGCATCGGAGCAGCCTGCCTGCTCGGCCAGGCATGCTGGCGGCGTCGACGCTAAAGCACGCAGCGGATGGCGTCAAAGGGCCAGCGGGGAGAACCGCGGGGCCCGCCGGTCAGCCGGTTGAGTTCTTGCTTTTTCGTCGATTTCTGGAAATAGCCCGGTCATACTCGGGCTTGTCGCCAGATCACCCTGATAGGCAAGGGGGAAGTCGTCGCTAAAACCAATCCTGTACGGATTCGTCGCGCTGGGCCTGTTGGCCGGCACGGTCGGATTGGGGCATGCCGACTACACGTTTACGATCCTCGACGTGCCCGGCTCGCCCACTACTTGCGCCTATGGCATCAATAATTCTGGCCACGCTGTCGAAACTGGGCAAAGCACGCAGCCATTCCTCACAGGCCGATGGCATCGCAAAGTGCGTGGCTGGCTGGTCCACGAACATCACGACCAGTACCTGATCTTAATCCTAATTTTACTCTTTCTGCTTGCATGCCGAGCCGCTGTTCCAGCCTTCGCTAGAATGCGCTCATGCAACGGACCATCGATCCTTTCCGGGAGGACTCCTTCGATCTCCTCATTCTCGGCGGCGGCATCACGGGGGCCGGGATCGCCCTCGATGCTGTGTTGCGTGGCTTTCGCGTCGGCTTGATCGACAAAGGGGACTTTGCTTCCGGTACCAGCAGTGCCTCTTCCAAGCTGATTCACGGCGGCTTGCGTTACCTGGAGCATGGCGGCTTCCACCTCGTTTATGAAGCACTCCATGAACGTGGTCTGCTCCTGGAAAACGGTCCCCATCTCGTTCACCCCTTGAGCTTCGTCATCCCGTTCTACCACGATGCCCGGGTCCCCCCCTGGAAATACCGCCTCGGCTTGACCCTGTACGATCTGCTGGCGGGGCGAAGCAATCTGCGCCGCAGCCGGCCGTTGACCCGATCCAGCTTGCGGCGAAGCTTTCCCCATTTACGATCCACGGGGTTGCGCGGCGGAGCCCGCTACGTGGATGCCCAGATGGACGACGCCCGGCTCTGCCTGGAGGTGGTGCGGACCGCGGCCCTGCACGGAGCGTGTGTGGCCAATTATGTCGAGGCGCTGGACTTTGAGCAACGCAGCGGGGCGATCGCCGGGATCCGTGCCGTGGACCGCGTCGGGGGCCTGGAGTTTTCGATCCGCGCGCGGCAAATCGTCAATGCGACCGGGCCGTGGCTCGACCACGTTTGCCGGCTGGCTGGAGATGATTCCGGCCCGCTTCTTGATCCCACCAAGGGCGTCCATCTGATTGCCCCCGATCAGGGTTTGACCCAGGCATTTCTCCTGCTCCACCCGGCGGACGGCCGAGTGTTTTTCGTCATCCCCTGGCTGGGAAAAACGCTGATCGGCACAACCGACACCCACTGGAAGCAGAGTCCCGACACCCTCATGGTTGCCGACGCGGATATCGATTACACCCTTGCCGGATACAACCGTTACTTTGTCCCGCCGTTGGAGCGTAGCGATATCTTGGGCAGCTTTGCCGGCCTGCGGCCTTTGATCCGTGCGCGCTCCGGGGAACCGTCGTCCTTGTCAAGAGAGTTTCAGCTGTTCTCCTCGCCCTCCGGCCTGCTCTCGGTTGCGGGAGGAAAATACACGACGTATCGCCACATGGCAGAGGTCGTCACCAATGCCGTCGCTCGCCGCCTGGGACGCCGGCGGCGATGCCGCACCCGCCATTTCCGTTTGCATGGGGCGCCGGATGAAACGTGGGAAACGTTTGAACCCGCCGCCATCTCAGCCCTGTGTGCCCACGATGGTTTGACGGAATCCTCCGCACGCCACCTGATCCGACGGTATGGGCGGTGTGCGCTGGACGTGGCCAGCTACCTGGAACAGGATCCTGCCCTGGCCGAGCCGGTTGTGGTCGGCGAGCCCGACCTCCGCGCGGAATTGCTCTACCAGCGCGATCAGGAGATGGCCATCTATCCAGCGGATCATCTGTTGCGGCGGACGCGCTTGGGATTATTTCGGCCCGAGCTGTTGTCCACCGCCCTGCCGATGGGTGAAGCGGCGCGGGCGCTCTTTCCTTGAGCTTCGGTTCGCTTTATCCTGGATGCCGGTTCGGTTCACCCAACTTTTCGCTCGGTGGAGAGACGCATGCCGCAGGCAACCCTGGCTCGCCGCACCTTGACCGCACAGTACGAGGCGGAATTCCCCAAATCGCGAAGCTTGTTCGAGCAGGCCAAAGCGATCTTCCCCAATGGCGTCACCCATGATCTCCGGCATCTGGAGCCGTTTCCGATCTACATCGAACGGGCCGAGGGGGCCCACAAATGGGATGTGGATGGCCATCGGCTCATCGATTATTGGGCCGGCCACGGCGCCCTGCTCCTGGGACACAGTCACCCGACGGTGGTTGGAGCGGTCCAGCAGCAGATGAGCCGAGCCACGCACCCCGGAGCTTGTCATGCCCTGGAAATCGAATGGGGCCAGTGCGTGCAACAGCTGGTGCCGTCCGTCGAGAAGCTGCGTTTCGTTTCTTCGGGAACCGAAGCAACGCTCATGGCCCTGCGCCTGGCTCGCCTCTTCACGGGCCGGCCGAAAGTTCTCAAATTCGCGGGTCATTTCCACGGCTGGCACGATTTCGTCATCGCGGCCGCCGATCCACCCTATGATGGAAGCGTGGTTCCAGGTGTGCCGGGTGAAGTCGCGGCCCAGACCGTGGTGGTGCCACCCAATGACCCGGCGGCCGTGGAGCGTGCCCTGGCCGGCGATCCGCAAATCGGCTGTGTCATCCTCGAACCGACCGGCGGCCATTTCGGTGCGGTGCCCATTGGCGGGGAATTCCTTCAGCAGCTGCGTGCATGCACAGCACAACACGGCCGGCTGCTCATTTTTGATGAAGTCATTACCGGCTTCCGTGTCCATCCGGGTGGGGCACAGAGCCACTACGGCGTGACCCCTGATTTGACCACGCTGGCCAAGGTCCTGGCCGGTGGTCTGCCCGGGGGTTGCCTGGCCGGGCGTGCCGATATCCTAGCGGGGCTGGAATTCCGTCCCGGCAAGCCGAAGATGAAGCATCCGGGCACGTTCAACGCCAACCCGCTTTCTGCGGCGGCGGGGATTGCGGCGCTCCGCCTGGTGGCCAGCGGCGAACCATGCCGCCGGGCCAATGCGTTGGGGCAGCGGCTACGTCAGCGGCTGAATGCACTTCTCCAGGCTCGCGACACCGATTGGGTGGTTTACGGAGAATTCTCCGGCTTCAAGTTTTTGCCGGGGTATCGTGGTCCCCGGCCTGCCGGCGATGACTTCATCCCGTATGGCGGTGCACTGGAGAACCTGGACGGATCGAAGAATCCCCGGCTGAGCCAGGCGTTCCGCCGAGCCTTGCTGCTGCATGGCGTCGATCTGCCGGGCCTGGGCGGCATGACCACCGCGGCCCACACGGAAACGGACATCGCCGACACCGTGACGGCTGTCGGAGCTGCCTTGGATCTCTTGGAAGAGGACGGGGAGATGGGGTAAGAGATCCCGTATCCGATCCTCCGTGAAACGAAATTCCCGCTGCGGCAACCCGGCCCGTCGCAGTGGCTTGGCCCTATGTCCATCCCGCGCTACAATGATGGCAGGATGTCGGGTCGTTCGCCATCCCAAGCGTGCCCAGACGGGTGAGAGGATCCATGGCCCGCGATTATTACGAGACTCTGGGGGTGAAGCGGGACGCCTCGGACAACGAGATCAAATCGGCCTACCGCAAACTGGCCCGCCAATATCACCCGGACCGCAATCCGGGCGATAAACAGGCGGAAACCAAGTTCAAGGAAGTGCAGGAAGCCTACGATGTGCTGAGCGACAAAACAAAACGAGCCCAGTACGATCGTTTTGGCGCGGCGGGGCCAGGGGCGTTTCGCGATTTCACCGGCGGCGCGGGTGGTCCCGAATTTCAATGGGGTCCCGGACCGGGCGGATTCCAGGAGATGGACCCCCGGCAAGCCGCCGACCTTTTCCGCCAGTTCTTCGGAGGTGGCGGCGGAGCCGTGGACATGGACACCATCTTCGGGCAGCAGGGTCCCCGCCGTGGTCGCAGCCGCGGACGCCGCGCCCAACCCACCGAGGAAGCCGAGGCCGAGGTTACGATCCCGTTCCAAACGGCCGCGGTGGGTGGCAATGTTTCGCTGCAAATCGACGGTCGGGAACTCTCCGTGAAAGTTCCGGCGGGTGTAGAGGAAGGACAGGCGCTGCGGCTACACGGGCAAGCCCCGGGAGGGGGAGACCTGCGACTGCGGCTACACATTCATCCGCATCCGTTTTTTCGCCGTGAAGGCAAGGACGTCATCCTTTCGGTGCCCCTTTCCGTAGCCGAGGCGATTCTCGGCACCACCGTGGACGTTCCGACGCTCGATGGGGCACGTCTGAGCGTCAAGGTTCCTCCGGGAACGAGCAGCGGAACGCGGTTACGGATTCGTGGCCGGGGGATTGCCGGCGGCGACCAGTATATCGAGACCAAGATCGTGGTGCCCCCGGCCAAGGACGAGCGCAGCCGGCAGCTGATGGAGGAATTTGCCCGCCTGCATCCGCAGAATCCACGCGAAGGCCTCTGGTAAATGTGGACCATGCCCTGGGATGTATCCGGCGATGATGGCACCGAAGGCCAGACCGTTCGCTTTTCGCCCGGCCGAGCATCTGCGTCGACCTGCTGATTTCCGTCGCGTCTACGAACGCCGGCGGTCGGCGAGTGATGGCTGGCTCATCGTCTATGGCTGCGAGAATGGCTTGAGCTTTCTCCGTCTGGGCTTATCGGTGTCGCGGAAGATTGGTCCGGCGGTGAAGCGAAATCGGCTGCGGCGGTTGTACCGGGAGGCGTTCCGGCTTACGCGCCGCGAAATGCCGGTCGGTCTGGACCTTATCTTGATTCCGCGGACGCCGCAACCGCCGACGCTGGCAGAACTGAAACATTCATTACCCAAGCTTGTCGAGCAGATCGCGCGCAAACTGGCCAAGGAGGCACCATCCTCATGATGCGCCGGCTCGGTGCGGTTCTCACCTTCTATCTCAGCGCCTTCCTGATTGGCGGGGTGCGGTTTTATCAGACGTGTCTTCGGCCGCTGCTGCCCTCGGTGTGCCGGTTTTATCCCAGTTGTAGCGAGTATTTCATCTTGGCGGTTCGCAAATACGGACCGGTACGCGGGGCCTGCAAGGGGGCCTATCGTGTTTGCCGCTGTAACCCGTGGACTTCCGGCGGGTATGATCCGCCTTGAGCGAGCCGGCCGCACTGATTGGCTGCTTGGTGCTACGTAGCTCGGCAAAACCGGGAAGCGTGGGCTAGATGCGCCGAAACTGCCGTTCCAATTCCTGCCGGCTAAACAAGAGCGCCGTCGGCCGGCCGTGCGGACAATGGTGGGCATCCTTGGCCAGCTCGCGCTGAGCGACCAACGCTTCGATCTCCTCCGGCGAGAGCGGATCGCCCGCCTTGACCGCGGCGTGACAGGCCATCAGGCTCAGGAGATCATTGAGGAGCTGTTCCCGGACCGGCGCCCGCTCCTTGGCAACCAGGTGATCTACCACAGCGCGCAAAATCACCTGCGGCGAACGATTGCCCAGAATGGCGGGGTAGCTCGTCACCAGTACCGTTCCGCCGCCGAAATCTTCGACTCCCAATCCCAATTCTGCGAGGGCGTCGCGGTGCTCCAAGGTCCGCGCTGCCTGCTCGGCGGTCAGATCGACCGGCTCGGGGATCAATAATCGCTGCACTTCCAGACAGCCGGCACGGATGCGCGCTTGGAGCTGTTCGAAGAGGATCCGCTCGTGCAACGCATGCTGATCGATGACCAGCATTCCCTCGTCCGTCTCGAGAATCAGATAGGAATCGTAGAGCTGAATGGCTTTGAGCGGACCTGGCGAAAGCGGCGCAGGGGCCGGAGCCGGTACGCCGTCGGTCGAAATGGCCGGCTTCTCAAAGAAGCTCGGCACAGCTCCGTCTCGATGCTGGCCATCGACGGCCGGCACGATGTTTCTCGGCATAGCCGGCTGCGGAGCAAAGATATTCATTCTGGCCGGCGGTTCGCGGCTCACTTCCCACGTGCCACTGGCTGCCGCCGGAGAACGCAGCCGGGCCGTGAGATCCTGGGCGCGGAGACGGTCTCGAACCGTGGCCAGCACGAGGTGGTAGAGAGCCTGCGCATCCCGGAAGCGGACTTCGACCTTGGTCGGATGCACGTTGACATCGACCTGGTCCGGCGGCAGCTCCAAGAACAAAAAAGCGACGGCATAACGGCCAGTCATCAACAGTCCACGGTAAGCCTCCTGCAAGGCGTGTCCCAGGCTCCGGTCGCGAATCCAGCGCCGATTGACGAACAGGTACTGCATCTTGGCGTTGCCCCGTTCGCAGGCGGGGTCGGCAATCTCACCCCACAAACGGACCGGCCCGTGCCGCGCTTCCACCGCGTAGAGCTGATCGCGCACTTCCGGGCCAAAGAAGAGCGCGAGCCGGTCGACCAGGCCCGCCGACGCCGGCACCTGATAAACGTCCTTGCCGTTGTGGCGGAGCGTCAGCTCCAGGGTGGGATGCGACAGGGCCAGCCGTGTGACGACTTCGCAAATGTGACCCACCTCGGTAGCCGCCGTGCGCAGGAACTTGCGACGCACCGGCGTGTTGTAAAACAGATGCCGCACTTCGATGCGGGTGCCGGGGGCGCCGTTCCAGGCACGGATCGGAGCGATCTTCCCGCCATCGCAGTGGATCTCGGCACCACAGGCCTGGTCCGCCGGCCGGGATTGCAAGGTGACCTGGGCCACGCTGCCGACTGAGGCCAGGGCTTCGCCGCGGAAACCGAGGCTCTGAATCTGGAACAGCTCATCCGCGCAGGCTAGCTTGCTGGTGGCGTGGCTGGCAAACGCGAGCGGCAAATCGTCGGCGACGATCCCACAGCCATCGTCCACAACGCGGATGAGTTCTGTTCCTCCCTGCTCGATGGCAATATCGATGCGATGTGCGCCGGCATCGACCGAATTCTCCAAAAGCTCCTTGACAACGCTGGCCGGCCGCTCGATCACTTCGCCCGCTGCGATCTTCGTGATCACCGACGCAGGTAATTGCTGAATCCGAGGCATACCCAACCACGCAAACCGGCCAGGCGAAGCGCAGGGCGAACTCTGGCACAAGATCCTACCAGCTGTGCAGGCCAAGGAAAAAGGGAAAAAGGAAAGTGGACCGTATTGTCTTCCTCAATGCTTGCTCCGAAAAAACCAACCGACGAGGAAAGACAAGAAAAATACAAGAGCCCAAAAACAACAAGCAGGAAAGGAGAGAAGAACTTCGAAAATCAGAAAACCTTCATTTTGGGCTCGACAGGAAAAGGAGAACTTGCTATTCTCGCTTGCACTTTCATTATCGGAGCAAAGAAGTCGCCTTAAGCCGATTGCCTTGCTTTTTCACCGGTAGAAGCAGCCCCGTGGGAGAATGTAGGCATGGCCATCTATTCTTTGCCTCGACTCTCCTTTCATTTGAGGGTCATCGGTCCCCCCTCCCCCCCCGGCATTAATCTCGCTGTATTCGGTGCCAAGATATGTAATTCCCAGAACTTGTCATCCGAATGTGAACATCCTGAAGGAAAGCGTTCGCCTCGTCGCAACTGCCGCAACTCCAAGAACCCTGTTCCCTAGAAGAATTCCATTTGCGCTCCGCTGCCGGCCCTTTGTGGCAAGCTTCGACGCCCACAGTGAATCGGAAACAAAAGCGAAAAGCCGCCAGAATACCTGAAAAGAAGAATCCGGACGTCCCCACCCCAGCTGGCAAGGGCGCGGGGCCGTCAACCCTCACCAACGGGGATCGAAGCCAAGCGGGCACAACCACCCTCATTTACAAGGAGAAATCCAATGTCGGGCGCAAGATCCGGCGGGCTACTGATTGCTGCTTTCTGCACTGTTTTTGCCCTCATCGCTTCTTCCGTAGCGACGGCGCGAAGTGTGAGAATCCTAGGCGAGGAAGAGCGTGCGCAGATCTTCGGAGGGCAGACGATTTTCTGCATATATACCAATTATTCATGTCCGGACTGGTACTATGAGTCCAGCTGCACTTGGGATGACACCGCGCAGGAATGCAATTATTGCAGCATGAACGGTACCAGTTGGATGAATTGCGGGACAACAACCCAACAGGGTTATACTTGCCAAGCAACATACGGCCCTAACAGCCCCTATTGCGGCCTGGTATTTTTCGAGACTACAATGAACCAAAACTGCCCAGGGAACTGCCCATCGCGGGACGGAAACTGTGGGAGTCAGATCCCGACCGTGACTGGGCAGACCTGCCCGGGCGGGTTACCAGGTGGAGGTAATTGATTCCCGCGGCCGGATTTCGCTTCCCGTTGAGAGGGCACAATGATGAAACGGGAGACCCCTGAGCCGGCATTCCTTGCCTTGGTTTGCCTCTGTGCGCTGCTTGTGCTAGGGGTTAACGATGGTGGCCACTCTGCCTTTGGGCAAGGCCAAAACAATCAAAAGCTTCTCAAGGACATCTACGAGGCCTATCAAACACGGGAAAATCAACTGAATCCCGTGTGGATCAAATACACGTTACGCGCCTCGCAAACAGCCGGATATCACAGCCGCCGCAAAAGCGCGGATGGGCCCGACCATAACATAACATTAGAGGCTGAATTCGCGCGAAAAGGAAAGCGAACTAGGACCTGGGCACTCAATCGTGACGCAACTGACCCAGTGCCCGAATCCTTCCGAATTTATACGGGCCAGACCATGATCAGTACCCTCAATCAGCCTAAGATTTAGGGCGTAACCGCCCTTCCGCATATGCATAACGCATTGGCTTTATGAGGGTTGCTGCGTCAGCTGGGCTGGGCAAAGGGGCCTCGCGCGGATAGTTTTGCAGCTGGATATTCTGTCTACCCGCACGGAGACCCCACTATGA
>DATGIQ010000117.1:0-11701 GCA_035295665.1 Gemmataceae bacterium
GCCAGCCCAGGTTTTCCTTGGTCAGGCGCACTTCTTCCACGCCCAGGGGCGAGCCGTGGGCCGCCGACGTGTCGTGTTTGTGGGGACTGCCGTAACCGAGGTGGGTGTGGACATCGATGAACGACGGCCGGCCCTTTTCCGCCCGTGCCGCCTCGATGGCCGCGGTGAGATCGGCGACGTCGTTGCCATTCTCGACCCGCTGGACGTGCCAGCCATACGCGGCGAAGCGTGCGGAGCGATCCTCGGTGAAGCACAAATTGGCGCTGCCACCGAGGGTGACGAGGTTGTCGGCATAGAGGGCCATGAGCTTGCCCAGCCGCAGGTGGCCTGCCAGGGAAGCGGCTTCCGAGGAGACCCCCTCCATCAGGTCGCCGTCGCTGACCAGAACGTAGGTGTCGTGGTCCACGATGACATGATCCGGCCTGTTGAACCGGGCTGCGAGCGCCACCTCGGCGATGGCCATGCCGACGGCATTGCCGAAGCCCTGCCCCAGCGGGCCGGTGGTGGCTTCCACGCCGGGCGTCTTGCCGTATTCGGGGTGGCCCGGAGTCCGGCTGCCCCACTGGCGAAAACGCTTCAGTTCCGCCAGCGGAAGGTCAAAGCCGGTGACATGGAGGAGCGCGTACAGCAGGGCACAGCCATGACCCGGCGACAGCACGAAGCGGTCGCGGTCGGGCCACTGCGGGTCACGCGGGTTCACGCTGAGGAAACGGTCCCACAGGGTATACGCCATGGCCGCCGAGCCCAGGGGCAGCCCGGGATGGCCCGAGTTGGCCTTCTGCACCATGTCCACGGCCAGGAAACGGAGCGTGTTGATACACAGTTCATCCAGCTCGGGCGGAGCGAGGGTGGTCGAAAGTGTCATGATCGCGCTATGCCTCCTCTTGTTGCAATGGAGCTCTTAACGGCCAGCGACCTCTTCCCGTTCTCCCCGTCCGCCGCGAGCTGAGACGGACCCGCAGCCGAAACCTTCTCCGGCGAACCATCAGCATTCCTCTCCGGAATTAAGAGTGCCAACCGATTGCGGGTGATATAGTTCCACATCCATTGCGCCAGCACGAGAATCCGGTTCTGGAACTGAACCAGGTACAGCAGATGGATGAATAACCACAGCAGCCAGGCCAGGAATCCGGAGAGGCGTAGCCAGCCCAGGTCGGCCACTGCCGCATTCCGGCCGATCACGGCCATGCTGCCCCTATCCTTGTAATGGAAGGGGGGCAAACTCTGACGTCGGAGCCGACACCCGATCAGGTCGGCGGCGTAAAGTCCCTGTTGCATGGCCACCGGCGCCACACCCGGCAAGGGCTTGCCGTCCTGGTGGTCGAAGTGGGCCAGGTCGCCAAGGACGAATAGCTCCGAGTGGCCGGGCACCGTCAGGTCCGGTTGCACGACGATCCGGCCTTCCTTGTCTACCGCGGCGCCGGTTTTCTCCGCCAGCAGGCGGCCCAGGGGCGAAGCTTGCACGCCTGCCGCCCACAAGATCGTCCGGGTAGGAACGTGCTCTGTCCGACTCCCCCTGCGGATCGTCACGGCGTTCGGTTCCACTCCGGTCACGATCGCCCCGGTCTGGATCTCGACACCCAGCCGAGTCAGGGCGGCTGCCGCCTTGGCGGAAAGCTTGCGGGGATAGGATGGCAACAGGCGCTCGCCACATTCCACCAGCACGATGCGGGCGCTGCCGGGGTCGATATGCCGGAAGTCCCGCTTGAGCGTGTGGTGGGCCAGCTCGCTGAGGCAGCCGGTCAGTTCCACTCCAGTCGTTCCTCCCCCCACCACAACGAACGTCAGGCAAGTGCGGCGGCTGCCGGGATCAATCGCGAGTTCGGCGGCCTCAAACGCCAGCAGGACACGCCGCCGGATCTCGTCGGCGTCCGCCATCGATTTCAACGGCGGGGCCACCTCTTGCCACTCATCGTGTCCGAAATAGTGGGGGGCGGACCCGACCGCGACGATGAGCGTGTCGTAGCCGATCTCCCCGCCGCCCGCGAGCATTGCCTGATGGTTGGTCACATCGATATCAACCACTTCGCCGAGGCGCACCTCGGTGTTCCTCTGGCGTTTCAGCAGGACGCGCAGAGGGGCGGCGATGTTGGCCGGGGAGAGCCCGCCGGTGGCGACCTGATAGAGCAGCGGCTGGAACAGATGGAAGTTCCTCCGGTCGATCAGGGTCACCTGGACCGGGATCCGTTTCAAGGCACGGGCCGCGAAGAGGCCGCTAAAGCCGCCCCCAACAATGACAACCCGGTGTGGTCTCTTCATCAGGTGCCTCTATGCTTGCCCTTGCTCTGCTTTGCCGCTTTTGCATCCAATTCGTGGCGTTCTTCCCGTCGCCTGTCCTATGTCACCAACGGGAGCGTCGGTCCCGTACGCGCCCAGCCAGCCGCCCGTAAACCCCGCCCGGCGCAGCCCGGTGACGAGGTAAGGGCATTGCCGCATAAGACGCCAGAGCAAGCCGGACACATGATTATCAATCATCAAAATGATCGGCCCTTGGTTGAGGCCGAGGTGCCAAGGAGACACCCACAACGGCCCCTGGCCGGGCTCTGTCGGGAAGGTGGGGTTGAAGGTAGCCTTGAAGCCATAGGGGTTGGCAATCCTCAGCTTCAGGTCGTCAAACCAGCCGAGGACGGGCAACACGATCTCCGGCGCAAAGGGAAGCGAGGCGACCACGGCCCAGGGCGCAATCGTGCCGTCGTCGGGGCCGTCGGGTACGCCGCGCGCCAGATAATCGAAGAAACGCCGCTCTTTGCCCTTGATCTGAAGGGTCACCCAGCCGGGACCGTCGCTGGCCGTGATCCCCCAGCAGTTCGCACTATAAGCCTCGAATTGGCGCGGATTGTGGATGGCGTATTGCTGCTGTACAAAAGTCGCCCGCCGGCTGTTTTCAAAGTAATCGATGCTCTTGCCGCGCATGTACTTGTCCTGGACTGCGCGGAGGTCAACCCACACGTGCGAGAGCTGGTGGATAAAGAGCGGGCCGGCGTACAAAAACTCTTGGTCATAGACCTTTCTCCACTGGTAGGTGGAGGTCCAGGCGGCGTAGCTCTCCTCGGGCAAAGGGTGCGTTGGCGAACCCAGGCCGAGCAGGTACAGGAGCAACGCTTCGTCATAGCCTTGCCACCGGTACGGCAGAAAGCCGCTCTCCGGCTTCCAACCGTGCGTGACCGTCGCCCCGCCGTCCTGCGCCCACTGCCAATCGACCCGCCGGTACAGCTCATCGACCAGCGTACGAATTTCGTGCTCGTCCGCCGTCTCGTACGCGAAATAGGCTGCAGCCGTCAACATGCCCGCCAGCAAAAACGTCGTATCGATGGTGGACAGCTCACACTTCCAGACACGCTTCCCGGTTGTCATGTCCAGGAAGTGATAGTAAAAGCCCTTGTAGCCCGTCGCGTCCACTTCCGTTCCTTGGGGGCTGTTCCGGAAAAACCGCAGGGTCGCGAGCGTCCGTTTGGCGGCTTCAGGGCGAGTAATGAAAGCGCGCTCCACGCCGGTTGGGTAGGCTGCCAGGGCCAGCCCGACGGCAGCGATACTGGCAGGCGAGCCTCCTCGGGCCCTATCCGCGATCAGTCCGTTGACGGGGTTGACCTCGTGGACGAAGTAGTCGAAGGTTTGGCGCTGGAGTGCCTCCAGTGTCTTCGCAGATGGTTTGGATTGGTTCATGTACGCAGGCTTCCACTCGATGGCTAAGGCGCGAATTCCACGGTAATGGCCGCCACCGCGTGAGGCGGCAGGGCAAGTTTCAGATGAAGCGTTCCGTCTTCGTACTTCCAGGGTTGCGGCTCCCGCATTATTTGCGATGCCGCCTGCAACTGTTCCACCTCCCGTGCGCTGGGAAACGGCGGCTCGCCCATTTCATGCCAAAGGCGCTTGGCATTCGCGTGGTCCGCGTCAATTCGCTCGACGGACACGTTGCGCGGCGGTGGGCCGCCGGTCAGCCGGACATGAACCTGATCCTTCTCAATTGGATGGCGCGGCAAGGCATGATTGCTGAGTAGGACGGTCGCGGCTCGCGGCTGCCGAACAACCCAGGCGTCCACCGTGTCATGCAGCCCGTCCACGAGGCATAGTTCGGTGCCAAGGCGGTGCAGTAACTCGAACGCGCGGAAGGACGGTTTTGCGATCCCTTGCAGGTTGAGTAGGCCGAAGCCGCCTTGGAAGGGTTTCCCGGGGAAATAATTCTCCGCGAAGATGTCGGTAAACGTCCAGAAGCTGTAGCCTTCCACCAAGCCGTTGGCCTCCATCATGGTCTTGACGACGACCGCGGCTGTGTAGGGCTCGTCGTGCAGCGGGTCACGCGGGTTCGATGAGGCGTTCCATTCCGTGTAATACAGAGGCCGCCCGCGCGCTCGGCGGTCTGCATCCTGGGCCCACTGGCGCAGGATGCCGCGCTGACTGTGGGCCAGTTGCGTCACGGTATCTTCTTCTGCCCACCCCAGGGCATCCGTCGGGTAGTGGTGCGTGCTGACGAAATCGGCGGGCAGGTGGTTTTTCTCGCAGAAATCGAGGAATTCCGTGATCCATTCATCCTTGGCCGTGGCCGGCCCGCCGACCTGCAGCTGGTCGTCGACCTCCTTGATCGCCTGGACGGTGCAGCGATAGAGCTTGAAGTAATCTTCTTGCGTGCCCGACCAGAAGGCCTTCAGGTTGGGCTCGTTCCAGACCTCGAAAAACCAGGTGCGAACCTCGTCGATGCCGTAGCGCTCTACCCAGTGGGCCACCAGCTTGTGGACGAGCGCCGCCCATTGTTTATAGTCTTTGGGCGGTGTGACGTTGGCGCGATAATGGAACACGGTCGTGTCGCCGGAAGCGAGCGTTGTCGGCATGAAGCTCAATTCCACGAAAGGCTTCATGCCGATCGACAACAGGAAATCCCAGATCTGATCCGCATTGAAGAAAGAGTAAAGCAAGCGGTCCTGCTCATCCACGAGCGTACCCATGTCGTCGCTTAGAAGAGCGTGGAAGCGTACGTGGCGGAAGCCGAGTTCCTCATGGCAGCGTCGCAGCTGGGCCTGCCAGTCTGCCCGCAGCGCCATGGCTGCGTGGCTGCTGCCGACGGTATGCTCCCAGAAATGCGGGAGTGCTCCCGTACTCTCCGATAAACAGCAACGAAACTGGACCGTGCTCATGGGGTTGCCCGTTCCTTCTGTTTGGGCCGCATCGAATACCTCGGACGCTCCAGCCATTCCTGTTCCCCCTCTCGATTTCCCGTTACCCAGCGGCACGGCTGCATCCTCGGCAGGGGGAGGTGGCCGGCCAGGAGTACCTGGAACTTACGGCTCTTCATCCGGCTGAGCCGCCTCTTCGGAACGGTCTCGATGTTGACGGAGGATCGCCTCGGCCCGCGCAAGGTCCGCAGACTCGACCCAGACCTCGGCCGTCATGCCGGGAATGTCGCCGATGCCGGCGTCGAGGTAGTCGCCGAGCACTTGACAGCGAATGCCCTCTTGCTCGAGCGCTTGCTGCCAGATGTGGGCCTGAAACGGATTCGCGGCTGCGGCAAGGCGAACAAGGTCGTGCTGATCGTCCGAATTCATGGCATCCCTCTTTCACGTTGGTACGTGCTGCTTCTCCAGGTCTTCGGCCTGTTCGTGGGCTAGTATCTTTTCGAGACCAGCCGTGGCCTCCTGCTCGGTGTGGTAAGGGCGGCAGTTAGCGAACCAGAGTCGGACCTCGGGGTGCCAATACCAGACAGACCCGCCTCTGCTCATGAAAACCCACCACAAACCTTGCGTATCCCGGACCAGCTTGAAACGGCCGCATTGCCGGAGCATCTGTTCCCTGGTAGGCGAGCCGACGCCGGGGACCGGCGTCCAAGACGACGCGTCGCTGGCGGGAAATGATTCCTCGGACGGCTCCTGCACCTCGTCGAGGCCGTCGGCCGACCTCTCCTCCTCGCGCTGGCGCCGCGTCATTTCTCTGGCGTCGCGCGTTTCAAACATAGCCATGACTTGCTTTCTCCTTCTGAATCATGAGTGGCTTCCCGTCACGCTTGTTGGGGCACATCGGGTTTGCTCGCGATCAAGCGCTGGATCTCGAACATCTTGGCGCCCACAAACAGGACAATTCGCCATGTCCATTTCCAATCCCCCGCCGCCCATCCTTTGCATGTGCAGGTCACCCGACCCGAGGCCGATGATCCAGTGTCGGAAGAGGTCGCCCTGCCGTTTCAACAAGGCGATGTTGTCGGTGCCATAGCTTTTATCCACGACACCCCCAAGATACTCGTGGGTGATCTGGCCCGGCCGGAACCTCCAGAAGCTCAAGTGGTCGATGATGAGAACGGTGATGAGCCAGACCACGAGAAGCATCGTGGAGGAGAAGAGGTAAAAGCCAAGGTTCATGTACGTGGATCCTCAAACAGAAGCACCGTACTCCTGTCTTCCATCGGATTCAGTCCTTGCCACCGTGCCGACGGAACATCAAGCAGGCGGAACGTCTAGAACGCGGCCATGTACTTTCCGCCGCAGCGGTGGAGAATGTCCATCGCCTCGGGATAGCGGTCCCCAGCCTGGACCATCACTAGTGTGCGACCCTCCTGGAGGGATTCCTCGTAGTAGCGGACTTCGTCGTCGGGGATTTCCACTCCGATCAGCGAGCGAAACATTGCGCCGGCCCACAACGCGGTCGGCCCGGCGTCCTTCGACCCGGCGGCACGGGCCGCGGCGTCGGGCAGCACTATCCCGACCTGGTCCGGACCGAACCCGGCTCCCAGCAGGCCGCAGACTGCCTGCTCGGCCTCGGCCCGCGACGGGAACGCCCCGATCGCCGTCGAACGTATTGCAATGGCCATGATTCTCCTCCAATCTGCACTCCTCGTTGTGCTCGCCATTCTCAGCCCGAGAAACGGGAGGGCTCTATCAGGTAGCTCAGCCAAGACTACTTCGGCTCAAACTTTTGGCTCCTTGCTGTGGCCCAACAGCAGCCAGATAGCCCAGGCAATCTCTCCTACCAAGCCACCGCAGACTTGGCCACCGATTTGCCCGACATCTCCCCGGGGGAGCTGCCCGGCAACCCCACCGGCGGAGGCGCCGGCGAATACCGCTATCAGAAGCACCAGCAAACGCGCGTTCTTTATCAAACCCAGGATCGCCCCCGCCAGTGCTGCCACCGCGCCTCCGACCGGTACTGCAATAGTCATCTCACCAACCGCCACGCCGCGGAATCGCCAAATACTCTCCATCATCTTGATCCCAGCGGCTCCTCCCAGGAGCATCCAGAACACCATCATGAGTGTGGGTGCCAACACCGGAGGAAGGGGCGGTGTTGAGGTCGAATCCGGAACCGCTGGTGGCGGGGTGTCTTTCATGTTCCCTCCTCAAACCGGCCCAAGTGAATGTCGCTGTTGGACCAGCCGGGAACGTCGAGGCTTATCGGGCTAACTGGCGAACCTTCTCCAGCAAGGTTCGGAGGCGCGATTGCGCACCGGCAACCCGGGCACAGTACTGGCTTGCTTTCAGCGCTCGTCCCAGCCGGCGAGAACGCGTTCGATCTCCTCTTTGTGCCGCGTCTCATCGGCGACCTGGTTTTCCAGGCTCACCTTGAGGCCGACGTCCCCGAAGGCATCCGCCTGGCGCAGCCGCTCGTCGTAGTCCGCGATCGCTTGTTTCTCGGCCGCGAGCGCTTGCTCCAGCATTTCCCTCGGCTGGTTGGCGTGGGGTATGGCGCGCGGCTCGGTCGTCGGTTCGCCTCCCAGGGTAGCGATCTTGTCCGCCAGAAACTGAGCGTGTCCCTGCTCGTCCGCAATCTCAGCCTGGAAGAGGGCGCGCAACTCCCTGCGATACGGTCCCGTCAGCTTGGCCGAGTACTGGATGTACATCACAATGGCCTGGTACTCACCGGCCAGGTCGTGGTTGAGGCCATCGACAAGAGCTTGTTGGTCCACGGCCGCTGCTGTCGGCTTGTCATTCGCAGCGCTGCGGGCATTTGCCTCGCGTTTCGTCGGTGCTCCTACGGGCATGGTTCGGACCTCCTCGTGGTTGGCGTTTACGACACTCGAATTACGCGCCGGGCATGAGCGTGCTACCGGTTGTTTTCCTCCACGGTCGCCGGAGTTACTCCGACTTCGGTGATCTTCTCGGATCGGGCCGAATCCTTCACTCCCAGGGATGGGGCCTCGACTTTCCCATTTGTCAGCGCGGTGGCACTCGCATCGTCCCGGCCGTGCTTCAGGAACGGCGCCAGCAATTCGAGCGGCAATGGGAAGATGATGGTGGAATTCTTCTCCGAGGCTACCTCCGCGAGGGCCTGGAGGTAGCGCATCTGCATCGCCATAGGATAAGGCGTCATGATCTGGGCGGCCTGCCGGAGTTTATCCGCTGCCTGGAACTCCCCCTCGGCGTTAATGACCTTCGCGCGCCGGTCCCGTTCGGCCTCCGCCTGATGGGCCATCGACCGCTTCATCGGCTCGGGGAGGTCCACATCCTTGACTTCCACGACCGAGACTTTAACCCCCCACGGCTCGGTGTGCCCATCGATGATCTCTTGCAAGCGGCGGTTCACTTTATCCCGTTCCGTCAACAGGTCATCGAGTTCGGCCTGACCCAGCGTGCTGCGCAAGGTGGTCAAGGCCACCTGCGAGGTGGCGAACAAGAAATCCGCCACCTCCAAGACGGACCGCATGGGATCGACAACCCGGAAATAGAGCACGGCATTGACACGGACCGAGACGTTGTCCCGGGTGATGATGTCCTGAGGCTCGATGACTTTCGCTATGGTCCGCAAGTCCACGCGCATCATGCTATCGACGGGCCAGAAGACCATGATCAGTCCCGGTCCTTTGGGCTTGGGCATCGCCCGGCCCAAGCGGAAGATAACACCGCGCTGGTATTCATTCAGGACACGGATACAGGTCAACAGGTACAGAACGACCAGGGCCAGGGCGCTCCCCAGGCCAATTGCCGTATCGATCATCCACATGGCTGGAACCTCCCAAAGTGGTTGGCCGGCAAGCCGTTCGCTTGCCGGAATCTCCATCTCACTCCCTCTGCGGAATTACACCGAACCACTGAATCAGGCCGCAGTTGTCGCACATCAAGTTCGTGACTTTCTTCTCCGTCGCCCAGTTGAGGTGAGCGAACGAGATGCCCACGGTACTCAGCAGGGCCGAACCCTCGATGAATGCCTCGGCCTGGCAGTGAGGGCAGCGCACCGGCTGGCCGCCAGCGATGAACCTGCCTGGGCCTGGATGAACGACCGCCTGTACGCCTTGCGTTATCTCGTGCCAGATGCTCATCGGTCGCTCTCCTCAATAGCCGGCAAATTCCTCGGTGCGGATGTTGTCGTCATCGACTCCTGTATCCTCGAGTATCTTGTGCATGGCTTTGACCATGCCTTGGGGTCCAGTGATGTAGTAGATCGGCGAAAGGACTCCCTTCAGGTACTTGGCCAGCATCGGCGCGTCGATCACGCCCCTCTCACCCTTCCAGGGGCGATGAGATTTCTCCATCTCGCTCATGCAGGCAATCAATTTGTAATGAGGGTTCTGCTTCTCCAGTTCCTGGAGTTCGTCTAGAAACGCGGCATCCTCTGGACGCCGGTTGCCGTAAAAGAGGAATATGGGGATAGGCAGCTTCTCCCTCGCGGCGTTCAAGAGAATACTTCGAAAGGGCGTAATGCCGATCCCGCCGGTCAGAAAGACGGCAGCTCGGGACCTGTCATGGTGAAGCCTCAAGTCGCCGAAGGGGCCTTCCATTTTCACTTCCGTCCCCAGGGGGAGGCTCTTCAACACCTGCTTAAAAGCCGTATCCCGCAGACGGGTCGCCACCATGAGGAAGTCCTCATAGGGAGCGCTCGCAATCGAGAATCCGCGCCCATTGCCTTCGGCGTCGGTCTTCGGTGGATTGAGCAGGGTCATATCGATGAATTGGCCGGGCGTAAACGTAAAGCCGGCGGGCTTTTCAAAGCGGAAGGCCATTGTCTGCTCCGCCACTTCCTCGCGGCCCTTGAGTTTCGGCAGATAGGTGGCGCTAACAGCTAAGGTACTCATTTGCCTCTCCTGTGATTTCTCATGAACTTCCCGACCGGGTGCGTCCCTGATGATTGCGGTCGTCCTGGGCTACGAAGGACGAAAAAAAGCCGACGTGGCGGAACACCCTGGGGTATTCCGCCACGTCGGCTTACTCGTCAACAGGCCCACCGCTCGACGCTTCAGCGCTCGGCGAATTGCCCTTCGCCTAGTCATCCGACCTTCAGAGCCGCGGTTCACGCCGGCCCTCACTAGGAATCTTACGCGGGTCCAGCGGCAATGGCAACCAGTAGAATGAAAAAAACGACCGCTTCGCGCTGCCACCGTTTGCGATGCTCGCAAGTCGCTAGGCTGCTGTGGGTTGTGGCAATTGTCGTTCGTTTTGGCAGTGCCTTTCGGCAGAAGTTCGAGGTCACCATGAAAACGCAAGGAGAAATCGAAGCCGCCGTCTGCGAAGGGATCACGCGCTTTGAACAGGAATACATGGGCCGGGGACCCGAGGACATTCTCGCCCACCTGATCGGTGACCTTCTCGTGGTCCGCCTCTGCGGCGTCCTGACGGCTGCCGAGCAGCAGATGGTCAAGACGCTGCCTGCTGAGAAGGGGCGGGATTTGCTCAAGCTGGTACGGACTCATCTGATCGAGACGGCACGGCCGGTCCTGGAAGCGATGGTCCAAGAGGTCACCGGCGTCAAGGTGGTGAGCATGCACCGCGACATCAGCACCGTGACCGGCGAGAAGCTCTTGGTTTTCACCCTTGCCGAGTCGCCTGCGTTCCGCGAAACGAAGAAGAAATAGGGCGTTCAGGGTCGAAGCGAGCCAATGGGGTCGAGCCGGACTTGGACGGGCGGATCGAGTGGACCGTCGGACACCGCCTTGCCCCGACCTACCGCTCCGCCGTCCCGCCAGAGCAGCCGCAGAAGCGCGTCGATCAAGCGATTAGCGTGCTGCGGGAGTTAGAAGGGTTTTGCAAGTCGGAGACGGGAGATCACCCTTCGCTGTTTCGAGTGCTCCTTGGGCTGATGGTCATGGGCTACCCGCAAGTGTGTCGGCTCGTGGAGGCGCTGCTGGCCGATGTACTGGGGCTGCCCGTCCAGGAGCGTTGCCAGATGGAGCCGGCGCCGCAATGTTGCTTCGAAATCGAAACGAGCGCTGGCTGTCCAGCGGCTCGCCGTAGGGCGGGACGCCGATCGAGGCGCTCGCAGGACGGAAGCGCGCGTGTCCTCCGGCCTTCCCGGATTCGACGCCAAGAGTCGGCGCTTGGAACGCTTTTCGTTGACGAAGTTCCGGGGATGGCTCCCGCCCTGCAAGCGAACCTGTTACGGGTGCTGGAGGATTATCATTGCCGCCGGGTCAGCGGCACCAAGGAGTGTCAAGCCGACGTGCGAGTGATCGTGGCCACGAACAAGCCGCTGGAAGACAGAGCAGAGGTCGGGCCGCTTCCGCGAGGACCTCTTTTACCGCCACAATACCATCAGCATCGACCTCCGCCCCGCTCCCGGAGCGCCGCGACGAACTTCCCGCGCTAGTCGAGCATTTCCTGACGCGCCCTGCTGAACTATGACTGGCCCGGTAACATCCGGGAACTGACTAATGTGCTGGAACGCTCTCATTCAGAATCCTTTTAAGGGTGTCCGGTATCTAAGTGCTGGGAAGCTCGCCCGATCTTTAACCGGAACAGACCCTTGATTCGCATTCATTTGCCTGCGGACGAACTGCGCCTTTTGCAACAGA
>DATGIQ010000118.1:0-12889 GCA_035295665.1 Gemmataceae bacterium
CAGGGGAAGGGGATCTTCACCGGCGCGTTTCTGTGCTTTCACTCACGGCCATCCAAGCGCGTGGGAACCAGATTCACTGGAATGGTCCGTTGTCTCCGAGAAGGATAGGCGGCGATGCTAGTACTGTCAAGAAAGAAGAACGAAAGTATTGTCATTAATAACGACATCACCGTCACGGTGGTGGAGATCCGGGGCGACAAAGTCCGGCTGGGCATTGTGGCTCCGAAGGAAGTTCCCGTGCATCGACAGGAAGTTTATGATGCAATCCACGGCAAAGCGGAGGCAGAACCGGCCCCCGCGACCGTCGTTGTCAAGCCGGTGGAATCGCAAAGTCGATAATTGCCGCCGGCCATTTGATCACCCTCTTCCCGGCCGTGGGGAATGCCCACGGCTGAGAAGAGGGTTTTTTGATTGATTCCGGTCAATCAGGACTCCTCCCGCTTGATTCCGTACTTCTTCATCTTGCTGGCCAGCGTATCCCGAACGACACCGAGCATCCGGGCCGCTTGACTGATGTTTCCCCCTGTGCGGCGCAAGGCCTGGCGTACGGCCCAACTTTCCAGTTCCTCCAAATTGAGACTTGGCGGCTCCGACGGATTGGGTCCCGCGCACAGGTGCAAGTCTTCAGGTGCAACCATGTCCGACTCGCTCAGGGCAACCGCATTTTCCAGGACCGAGCGCAATTGCCGGACGTTGCCGGGCCATGCGTATTCCTTGAGCCGCTGGAGCGCGGCCGGGCTCAACTTAATCTGGCGGCCCCATTCAATCGTCAACGTTTTCAGGAAGTAATCAACCAGGTCGTCGATGTCCTCGATGTGTTCCCGCAAGGGGGGCACGCGGATTTGCAAACCCTGGAGCCGGAAGTATAGATCCGCACGAAATTTGCCGGTCTGCACGAGGGCGTCGAGATCGCGATGCGTCGCAGCGATGGTCCGCACATCCACCTGGATTTCCGACGTGCCGCCCACGGGCCGAAAGCCCTTCCCCTCAATGACGCGCAACAGCTTTGCCTGGCACTCCAGAGAGAGCTCCCCGACCTCGTCCAGGAAAAGTGTTCCTTCATCCGCCTGTTGAAAAAATCCCGGATGATCGTGAAGAGCGCCGCTGAAGGCACCCTTGCAGTGGCCAAACAGCTCCGACTCCAGCAGGGTTGGGGCGATCGCAGCACAATTAACGCCCACGAGCGGTCCATCGCGGCGCGGACTTTGATAGTGCAAGGCTTGGGCTACCAACTCTTTGCCGGAGCCGCTTTCCCCCAGAATGAGGATCGTGGACGGGTGCACGGCAAGGCGGGCGATCCGTTGCCGCAACTTCTCCATGGCTGGACTGTTGCCGATGAGCTGATCGCCTACCGGGGAATGGATGCGCAACCGTAGATTCTCGGCCTTCAGCGTCCGGTGTGCTCGCAGAAGTTGCAGACAGTTCGCCAGATGGCCAACAAGCACTTGGCAAAAGTGGCTTTCGCGCTCGCTGAACGGTTGGCCTGTTTGGTAAACATGGACGGCTCCAAGAGGAGTTTCGCCAGAGTGAAGGGGCACGCAGATGGCGTCGGTGAACGCCAACAGGCTCTCACTGGCGACGGCTCGGCTCGGCTGAGACCCGAGCCAGACAGCGCGTCCTTCGTTCTGGACCAGTTGGGTGAGATGTCGGCTCAAGTGGATATCCACGCGGGCCAGTTTGGGCAGAATGATCTTGGGAAGGGGTTCTTCAGGGTCGAGGCTGAGAAACCCAGTCACCGAGGCCCCTGTTTGACTGCGAATGGTTTCGAGCGCGTGCTGGATCAGGATGCGCGGATCGGACTCGCGGACCGAAGCTGCCATGAACTGGCACAGGGCAGTCAGCTCGTCCTTGCGGAGGACCGTTTGGTTCAGTTCGGACAAACTAGGAGTTGGTTCCTCCTCTCGAACGGGATTGCGTACATCGGGGGCCGTCGGTAGACCATCCGTCTCGCTATCAAGGGTGAAGCGAAGGGAGGTCTTCCCGATGCTGATGAGATGGCCGTTCTCCAGCGGGGCCTGGCGTACGATCGGTTCTCCGTTCACGCGCGTGCCATTCAGGGCGCCGAAATCTCGAATGAACCAATGCCCATCTTCCTGAAAGACTTCCGCGTGCCAGCGCGAAGCGTGTTCGTCGTGCAGGACAATCAGGTTGTTGCGATGCCGGCCCAGAGTAACGGTCCGGTCTAACGGCAACAAAGACTGCCGCGGCTCCCCTTGTCCAGCTTCGATTGTGAGGCTCGCGCGCATGCGTTCACTCAACTTCTGGGCGAACTAATGGCTCGAGCAAGGGCCGGCCGTTCGTTCACCGGCGAAATGCGTTCCCGACCCTTGCTTCTCTTTCATTAGAATACTCGCCGACCCGATTGGTGCTCAAGTGTGTAATAATAATCAAAGTGAAAGCGTTCCGTTGATCTCCCGGCCCCTTCACGGAAAGGGATGGTTTCCAACGCGATTATTTCGTCACGTTGGGAAGAGCAGGAGGCGGCCTTCATCGCGGCTCTTCACGGCGATGCGCAGCCAGCGAAGCAGCCGATAGGCGTCATCAAACGTCGGCGAGGGCGCGGCTTTACCCTGGAGAACGTCGTGAAAGTGTTCGAGCAGTAGCCTAACCCAGGGACATCGACGGCGGAGCGTCTGTGTCAAAGAACGTTCCGAGGTCGTCCAAGATACTTGGCCCGGAAGCTGGACAGAAGCCATTCCGTTCTCGGCCGATACTTCAAGGCGCACTGCTGGTCGATGGCCAAAGCCTCGCCGGCGCGTGATCTGGATGCCTCGCCCACCTGGGAATTCAAGGAACAGGCTGCTGAATCCTGCTCCCGGCACACTCCGGGTCGTGACGTTCAAAGGTTCCCCGTCGAGCAGTCCGGCACACCAATCGAGCAGTGGGATTCCCGCTCCACCCATCCACTCGGCTAACGCGTTCGGGTCGCAGGTTTGCCTTAGCCGGAGATGCGTCGGCTGCTTCACAGGATGCGTTATCTCGCACTGGAGTAGACGCGGTCTTCCGAGTTCACCCTCGAAGAGGGTGCGCAACCGGGCCGTCGCTGGCGCATACCGTGGCGCCATTTCCATCATAATTGGAAGTCGACGCTCTTCAACGTGGCGATGCAAGGCATCGGCATGAGGGTCATCCATCTCCAGTGAAATGCTGCAAAGGACGGGTTTGCCCACGTGACAGGCGCGTTCAAGAGGCCAAAGGCGAAACCATTGCCCGTCCAGGATCATGACGGCATCCACATCATCCCGCTCCAGCAACTGTGTTGGGCCGGCGGCCACAGCACAAGCCAATTGCTTCGCCTGCAGAACAGCTCGCTCTTGCACTTGGTCGCACAGAACGCTAACTTTGAACCGGCGCCGCAAGGCAAAGAGAGCGGGCTTGTAGCGCTTGTGCCAACGCCCACCAAGTCCGACGATCCCGATCCGCAATTGGTTTTCCATGGTGCGGGTTCCGTTGCGACCAAGCCCACCTCATTGTACACGAGTCTGGGCCGAAACGGCGCAGGAGCTCGCCTTGGATTCATCCTTGCGGCCAACGAATAAGTGTGCCTTACCCAACGTCTACCACCGTGGTGTACTGGCGAAAACCGAATCGACTTTCGATTGCGTCGTGCCGATGGAGGTTCGAAGAGTGCCGCGAGCGCTCTTGCTCTCCAGGATTCGCGTTCGCCTTTGTTGTCAAGAATGGGAGGAGATGTATGCAGTTTTCGCGATGGATGGTCTCGTCCGGGCTAATGGCGCTGCTGGCTTGCGCCGGTGTGAGCCGTGCTGAAACGAAGGTTGAGTTGACGAACGTCCACCTCTGCTGCCGCGCCTGTGTGGCGGCCGTGGGGAATATCCTCAAGGAAATCCCCGGAGTCGAGGGGAAATGTGACCAGCAGAGTAAAACGGTAACCATTACCGCCGCGGACGAAAAGACCGCCCAGAAGGCACTGGACGCGCTGGCAAAGGGCGGGTTCCACGGAAAAACGGCGAATAAAGAGCTATCCATCAAGGACGATAGCGGCGTGAAGAAGGGCAAGGTTCAAACGCTGACCGTCGCCGGGGTTCACGATTGTTGCAACTCGTGCAATAACGCCATCAAAGCGGCACTCAAAAAAGTCGATGGCGTCAAGGGAAATACGGCCACGGCAAAGAAGGATTCATTTGAGGTAACCGGTGACTTCGATGCCGCAGAGTTAATCAAGGCCCTGAACGACGCAGGATTTCATGTCAAGGTGAAGCAGTAAGCGCCGCCTCCCCTCGACGCAACGGTTGGCAGCTGCCACCGATCCGACGCCCAAGCAAGGGAAACGATTCTCTCACGTGCTTGGGCGGCGGATCGGTGGAGAGCAGCGTTTTGCCGCAGCATCGCCGCGAATGGCCAAATCTGCCCATTGGCTAGGCATGTCTGCCTTGTAGTTGATCCAATATTTCCCCCCTTCCCCAGTCTCTTTTTCAATCCCGCAGGTCGTTCCTCGATCCCCTTTCTAGCAATGTTAGCTTGTGACCATCAACGCGTTGCGGTGAATCCGCCCGAATCGCACATTGGCATGAGACCAGGTGACCATTGGCAGGGATGTCGATACGTCCTCCCTTTGGCATGCAATATGCAACCCCGTTGATTGTAAAGTGTCGTGTGCCATGAGCCGTGAAGCGGAGAGACTCCACGACTTGGCGCCAGGGCAGCAACAACATTCCAGAGTGGACAGGGTACAAGAGAAGCGCCGGAACAGAAAGAGGCTGAAATCCAAGCTGCTTCGAGACTGGCCCTATGCCTCCCCAGAAATCCCTGTGCGGGTTGTTTTGAGTACAGCTCCCCTCGATACCTACCTCAAGAACCCGACCTTCCGGTGTCTCCTCCTTGACGTGTCTTCGTTTGCCTGCCCTTGAACATGTAGATGGAGCAGTGCAATCGCCCAATGGGGCGTGCATCCAGACCAAGCGCTGGCGCGCCGGCTCAGGAGGGATTAGAGCATGTTACCGCTTGACTATCTTTTGGCCGTGGTCTTGTTGACCACACCGCCCGGGTCACCGCCGTCGGTAGAGATGCCGGGGATGTTTCCGGCGCTGCGGCTGCCTCTGCAGGCGCTGGCTGTGGAATTGGAAATTCTAGACCCGCGTGAAGTCCGTTATATCCTGGCCCGTCCCGAGGATTTTGCCGCCGATTTAACCTTGCTCCAGCGCCGCTATCAGGAATTGGCCACCGCCCCCGCGCTTGCCGACGCACTTCGTTTTCCCGAACGCGCAACGGTCAACGAATTGCTGGCGTTTAACCGCAGCTATCGTCAACACATCGATGTGCGGCAGCCGCTCGAACTCGTCCACTGGTGGGAACTGCGCATCGTGGTCGAGGAGACAGACCACCTCTATCAGGTGTGGGATAAGGTGCGCGATGCTCGTTGCCCGTACTACTATGTGACCGTGCGGCGTGACGCCCTCAAGCGCCTCCGCGAACTGGTCGGAGAGGATTCCTACTATAGCGGGAATCTGCCCCCCTGCGTGCCCTTGTGGCACTTCCAGGAAGCCAATCGACAACGGTAGGCCCGGCTCCTCACCCCGCCATCTCTAACTGGCCAGGGATGCTGCGTCTGAATCCGTACCCATTCGCTCACGATCATGGCACATCAACCTGGATCTCGTCGCCGACTACTTGCACCTTGTAGCTGGTCACCCCGCGCGTAGCTGGCGGAGACAAATGCGATCCAGTCGTCACATCAAACTCCGCTCCGTGCCAGGGACAAATCACGATGTTCCCTTGACATTCACCCTCAGAGAGGGATGCGCCGCGGTGGGTGCAGACATCCTCAATGGCGTAAAACGTGCCATTGATGTTGTACAGTGCGATCTTGCGGCCCTGAACGGTTACGGGCTTCGCTTGGCCCGGCGTCACTTCTGCGACCGTGGCAACTTTGGTGAAAGCCATGTTTGCTCCTTCGAATCATAAAATCGCCACATTCCTCCGGTAATTCTTACAGCGAAGATGCCGTTTTTACAAAGTCGTCGAGAATCCCGCCTGGCCCGTGGCGCTCCGTGCGAGACCAAAACCATGTCCTGACTATGGGTTGCGGCCGACGAGCGAAACTGACAAGAACCTGGCACGTGCTTTGCGAATATCAACGGCGACCTGACCACTCCAACGGAAACGACAGCCTCGTGGTCGTGTCCTGAACAAGCTGCTCCCCCGACAGCTTGAGCGGATTCCCCGATCCGCAGGCCCGGATCGAGAACGGTCGGTGGAGGTCCCGATCTCCCGACCCTCGACCGTTCTTGGTCCGGCCCAGACATGAACATGGGGCCACGTTTCTTCCTGCCAGAAATCCCGTCCATCCTTACCCTCTGTACCGTGGGCCACTCGCATCCCCCGGCGAGTGGCCCTTCTTGGGGCCGGTAGCATCCCGATCGGGACCGGCGCTTCGCCCCAAAGGGACCAAACTTGGGTATTTTGGAAATTTAGGCCGGAGAGGAGATTTGTGCTTGACTCAGCCCGCAGGTCTGTTACTCTTAGACCTTTATCCTCCGGGACTTCGCCCGCCGCTAGGGCGATCTGTTCTCCGTACTAGTACCGCGACTGTGAGCATGTAAGGCCATTCTGGCCAAGCCGGCTCCCTGTATTCAGTTGCGCAGGAAGGATATCGCCCCATCGGTCAAAGGTCGCGGTGGCTTGCCCGGTGGTTCCGGCATGCGCCCGACCGGTGGCCCACGCAGGCCGCGCGCATCCCACAGATTCTTACTTCATTCCGTATCGGGAGGGAACAACGATGTTTTCCAGGCTCGCATCATGGCTTCGGCAAGATGGACACGGCAAGGGACGATCGGGACACACTCTTCGGGCCCGACGCACCGCCCGCAAACCATGGCTCGAAGCATTGGAGGATCGAACTTTGCTCTCCTCCTGGGCCACGGTGGCTTCGCTGCCCACGGCCCGCGCGGCCCTGGCAGCCGCGACCGGACTCGACGGCCGCATCTACGCCATGGGCGGATTCAGCGCTTACGGCGGATTTGTGAACACCGTAGAGGCGTACAATGCGATCACGAATACCTGGTCGACTGTGGCCCCCATGCCCACGGCCCGAGCGGATCTGGCCGCGACCACAGGTGCCGATGGCCGCATTTATGCGATCGGCGGGGTAAATTTCAGCGGTTTGCTCAGTACGGTCGAGGTCTACAATCCGACCACAAACAATTGGACCACGGCTGCCAGTCTACCCGGTGGACGGCAGTCCCTGGCCGCAGCAACCGGCGCAGACGGCCGCATCTATGTCATGGGCGGAGCGGGCGGCGGCAATGTCGTTGAAGCCTATAGCCCGAGTACAAATAGCTGGTCCACCGTGGCCAATATCCCGACTAGCCGGTTCGATCTTAGCGCCGCCTCCGGCCAAAATGGCCGGATTTATGCCATGGGCGGCGAGATGGTCGTCACCCAGACTATCGGAACCAACGAATCCTATAGCCCGGCTACGAACAGCTGGTCCGCGGCTGCCGCCATGCCGACGGCCCGCAGTTCCTTCGGTGCCGCAACCGGCACGGATGGCCGAATCTATACGATCGGCGGATTGGGCCCGGTCGGCCTTGTCAACACCGTTGAGGCGTATGACCCGAACAGCAACGCCTGGGCATCGCTACCCCCTATGCCCACGATTCGCAATGAGCTTGCAGCCGCTCTGGGCCCGGACGGCCGGATTTATGCCATCGGCGGCGGCTCGGTCGCCAGTCCCCTCAGTACGGTGGAGGCCTTGACGTACGTTGCACCGCCCCCGCCCCGCGTATCCAACACGGGACTCGTTTCCAATGCCAGCTCTTCGACGCACGGTCAGGTGGTCACGTTTACCGCCACTGTCAGTCCAGCGCAGGGCAGCGGCACGCCAACGGGTACCGTCATTTTCAGTGATGGTAGCGCAACTCTGGGCGCCTCCCCGTTAGACGCTAATGGGCAGGCCCGATTCAGCACGCCGGTTTTGGATATCGGGACCCATACCATCAGCGCAGCCTACAGCGGCGACAATGTGTTCGCGAGCAGTTCGTCGCCGATCCTGATCGAGACCGTATCGGGAGCCCTGCAAACCTGGAGAGGCGGGGCCGCAGGCGATCCCACGAGCTGGAGCAACCCCGCCAACTGGCTTCTGGGTGTCATCCCGGAAGCCACGGACACCATCTTTTTCGCCGGGGGCAGCGTGGGCAGCACCACAGCCGTGGTCGACTCCGCGTTCGGCGGCGTGGTTTCCGGCATCACCCTCGATCCCAGTTGGAGCGGGACCATCAGCGTCAATCGCTCGCTGACCATCTCCAATGGCTTCAACGTGGCCGGCGGCAGCTGGAAAGGCGATGGGGCTGTGACCGTTGGCGGCTTGAGTCAATGGACCGGCGGCACGATTAGCTTGGGCATCGGCGGGTTGACCAACAATGGCACGATCGCCTTGGCCGCTTCCAATTCGTTTACCCTTGCCGGCCGGGGTACGCTGGTCAACAGAGGCGCGGTCAACCAGAGCGCGAACACCCTGTTCCTTCAAGGGGACGGCAACTCGGCGGTCACCCTGGACAATCAGGGCAGCTATACCCTCATTGGGGACGGCAGCGTCGATGGCACCAAAGGTGGCGCCGGAGCCATTGTGAATGAAGGGACGTTTGCAAAGGCATCTGGCACGGGCAGTTCTCTCATCACCGCCTTCTTCGACAATCGAGGAAGCGTGAAAGCCCGAACCGGCACACTCAATTTGTCCTCCGTTGCCCAGCTTTTCGGAGGGACGCTGACCGGAGGCACCTGGAGTGTCACCGACCCGGCAAGCCTTATTCTGAATAATGGGACGCCGATCACGACCAACAACGCCACCGTCGTTTTGGATGGTCCGAATGCGCTCTTCCTAAACTTGAACAGCCTCGCCGCGAACAGCGGCCGGCTCAGCTTCTTGGACGGTCAGACCTTCAGCACGAATGGGGATTTCAGCAATTCCGGAACGCTGACAATTGGTGCAAGCAGCGTATTTACGGTGAGCGGGAACTACAACCAGGATCCGCTGGCAACGCTTGAGGTGCAGGTGGCCGGCTCGTCGTCCTCGGGGCAGTTCGGTCAGCTCAATGTCGCCGGCACGGCGTCTTTGGCTGGCACGCTCACGGTCACGCTCCTGAACGGCTTCGTACCCCAAAGCGGGGACAGCTACACCTTGGTGACCTACGCTTCCCGCGGCAACCCGCCGACCAGCTTTGCCAATGGGCCTGCGGGCTTCAATCTGAACTACAACGACGGAAACGGCACATTGATGTTGAATGTGCCCTGAAGTCCGACATCCAGCAAGAAAACCCGGGAGGGCGGATTGATCCGCCCTCCCGGGTCTCGTGCTTGTCGTAACCATTTCATTCAAGCTTTGTGTCAGCTCGGTGCGGACCAGCCGCCGATGTAGCTGGGCGCCATGTTGTTCAGCGCCAGGGCCAGATCGGAGGCGGCCCCTTGGTTCAAGTCCATCATGGTGGTCGATCCGAGCTCATTCCATGTCTGCCAATAATTGTCGGCATTCTGGTTAGACGGCCGCATCAGCAAGGCTGACGATGGGACGGCAAACAGACCAGTCGCTTGGACTCCCGGATCGGCCACGCCGCTTCCTCCGTCGGAGGATTGTCCGGACGATTGGTCGCTCAAGCGCGAGCCGAGCAGCAGACCCGCACCCGGCGACGGGTCGGCCGGCGGCGCTGGGGATACCGGCTTCGAGCTCGGAGCGGCTCCTGGCGGCGGTGCCATGTTGGCAACCGATGCCGTGTCGGTAACGGTGACAGGCGCGGCAAATTCGTGATTGATCGTAACCGTGATCGTGAATACACCGGACGTGGCGTAGGTGTGACTATCGGTTACCGTAAACACCCCGCCTGCGCTCGGACCCGATATCTTGGCCTGGTCCGGCGAGGTGCCGTCGCCCCAATTCACCGTGGCGATGTAAACATTGGTGCCAATTTCGATCGGCCCACCTGTGTCGATAAAGGTTGCCAACACCACGCTGCCCGTGGACTGCCCCGCCGTGGCCGCGATATTGAAGCCTCCCGTTGCGTTCAACGGGGCATCGAAAATCCGCGCCTGGCTCAGAGCCGTCGCCGCTGCTCCGCTGGCGCTGACCGGCTTGATGGTTACCGTGATGATGTAGAACGGCGTTGCGGAGAGGGTATCCGCATTTTGCCCGACGTCATCGCTTTCTTCGATGTACGTGTAGCTGCCGGTAACTGTAAAGACGCCGTTCTGATCAGGACCCTTGATCGTGCCAGTCGTAATATCGTTGACGGGCTGGAAGGGCGCATCACCCCACTTGATGGTGGCCATGAAATCGCCGCTCTTCAAGGTCGGGTTGGAGGACGTAAAGGTGGCCACTGTGGCATTGGAGATCGGCATGCCCTCCACGCCGAAAATCGTAAAGCCGCCCTGCGCGGTGATCGTAACGACGGGAACATTATTGACCGTGTCCGTGACCGTGACCGGCGGAGCCGTCTCGTGATTGATGGTCACCGAAATCGTGAAGGCGCCAGTGCCTGAGTAGGTGTGGCTGCCGGTGACCGTGAACACGCCGCTGCCGCTGGGACCGGAGATCGTCCCTGCGCTGGTCGTGCTGTCACCCCAGTTGATGGTCGCCGAATAATGCGACAATGGCTCGGGCCCACCCGTATCCGTGAACGTAGCCAAGGTGGCGTTGGTAAGCGTCGGACCGGTAAAGCTGAACCCACCGGCGGCGGACAATGGTGCATCCGTGATATTGGTCGGGTCCGTGACATTGACCGAGGAGATGCCCAGGTGAGAGATCGTTACCGTGATCGTGAAGGGGCCACCATGTTCTGCTGTCCCTTCTTCCGCATACGTGTGACTGCCGAATACCGTGTACACCCCGCCTGCATCCGGGCCACTGATTGTACCCGTCGAGGTCGTGCCATCGCCCCAATTGATGCTGGCCGAGAAGTTGGAGGACGGTTCGCCCGGGTTCGTCGGGTTGGTGAAGGTGGCCAGCTTGACGTTGTTGATCGGCTGGCCCTCGACGCCATTGACCTGGAAGCCGCCGACCGCCGACACCGGGCCACCTCCATTTACGAAGTCGGTGACCGTGACCGGCGGAGCGGTTTCGTGGGTAATCGTCACCGAGATGGTGAAGGGGTTGTTGGACGCATAGGTATGGCTGCCCGTAACGGAGAAGACCCCATTCTGGTCCGGCCCAGAAATGAATCCCATGTCGATGACGCCGTCGCCCCAGTTGACCAGGGCCGTGTAGTCCTGAGGGAATGGGAGTTCCGGGCCACCGGTATCTTTGAACGTCGCTACCGTGACATTGGTAAGGTTGGGGCCCGTGAAGAAGAACCCTCCCTGGGCCACGATGGGGGCCTCGGTGACGACGAACTGCTGGGCATTGGAGGGTGTGTTGAATTCGACCACGGTGATCTGAGCAGGTCCGCCATGTTCCACTCCGGATTCCTCGGCGAGGAGCGCCGCAGGGATGGTAGCCGTCAGCTGTGTGCTGCTCACGAAGGTCGTTGGCAAATCGATGCCGTTCCAGTCCACGACGGCTCCAGGCACGAAGTTGGCGCCCATGACAGTGATCGTCAACGGGCCGCTCCCTTCCTGGGCCGTATTGGCGGACAAGCTACTGAGAGTGGGCGGGGGCCCCGTGAGTCCCATCGGTACCAGGCGCGATTCCAGCAATTCCAGGAACGGGAGGAATGATCTGCGGGAATGCGCGCGAGGGGCGGATGCACGGGAGCCGTAACGCTGGAGAAGGTTCGGTCTCATGATTCGGTCCTTTGCGGGCAAGAGAAAAGAAAATGCGTGCACCGAGCACTCCAACAGAGAGTGTTTCGGGGGCACCGGCCGCGGTCATTTGACAACGTGTCCATGATTGGGCAACGTTTCAGGCCAGAGAGGGGGCCTCTTGCGGTTCAGCGAATCACTTTCGTCGGGGAATTCCATCTCCCGGTTAAGGAATCGCAAAAGGGCTAGGCGCAGCAGAAAGTATTCCAGGCAGGGGACCGGAGATCAGCAGCGCGAGGGAACCGGGGAGAATTTTCCGTGGCGGTATGGTTACAAACCTCGACTCTTATCTGCCCCAGAAAAGTCTAAGCCCCTTACTTGCTCCCATTCGTCATCAGCGACGAACCACCTGGTCTCACGTTCGCGTGGAGTTTCAATTCAGCGCCCTCCATGCGCAAAAACCCACTGCGAATGTAGGTAATCCGACCAAAATGGCAGAGATTGACTATACTCCACAGGCTGGGAATGTCAAGCCGTTTTTCGATTTTTTTGCCGCCACGTAAACCCTGATGGCCGCTAGGTTTTTCGCATCTTGGAGAGCCTGCTCAACCTTCGATTGCCGCGTGGCGCAAGCAGCGACAAAAAAACACCCGGGATGCGGGCGCACTGCCTGAGCATCCCGGGTGCTCCGTTGCCTTTTAGACCAAAGTCTACGATCGCGGCCGAGTGGCCGGACGGATCGCGTCGTTCCTGCCGAATCGCTCCTTAAGTCATAGGTTTCGTCATGGCCAACGCCAGCTCATAGGCGACCCAGTCCGTGGGAACGGCAAGGCGGTCCGCAGCCTGCTCGTGCAAAAGCTGCCAGTAAGCGTCCTGAAGCTGGCTGGGAGATGCAGCCAGCCCAGAAACGGAAGCGTCCCCCAACAAGGCGCCCCACGCTCCGGGGGTGGGCGGTGGACTTGTGACCAGCGCGACGCTAGGCACAACGGTCTCGGCGCCCACGTTTTGGACCACCCGTTGCTGGGTACCATTCATCTCCATCTGCGGATCCATCGTCAGGGCGGAAGCATCGCCTGGCCCCTTGCCGGAACCTCGGGTTGCCCCACCCGGAACCTTAGTCGTCACCGTGGCCAGGGTCAACGCTAGCCCAGGAAATCCGTTCGCATCCGTGATCTGGATGAAAATGGTAAACGTACCGACAAGC
>DATGIQ010000119.1:0-12825 GCA_035295665.1 Gemmataceae bacterium
AGCCGACCAATCGGATGCCCGGGCGCCTGGTGGTATGGTCGCACCCGGCGTTTGCAGACAAGTGTATGTTTGTCCGCAATGACAAAGAGATCGTGTGCGTCTCGCTCGCCGCCGACAGCGGCCAAGGCAGCACGCGTTAAAGCGTTCGCGGAGCTTGCGACAAGGACGTCTCCGGCCATGAGAGCCGGAGCGAGGCGATCCTCCAGACGTTCCAGGTAGGGGCGGCATTGCCGGCGGGTGTGGAAGTCGCTTCTGCGGCGCGCATTGCCATTGGTAGGCATCATGGACGGGTCCACTTCTCGTGCGGGTTCGCAATCGATCGGAACGGCATTGCGACATTCCCTCGGGGGAATGCGCGAACGCAATAAATTTCTGGAAGGGGAAGAGCGCACCCACCTTCGCGGACGGGGCGAAGTGGAGCATGAGACGTGCCATCAAGACGCGTGCCGGAGAGGTTCCAGTTTGCGTTTGAGGGGGGTGCCACGCCGTTTCGGGAAGCGTGCACACAGAATGAACAGCATAAACACGGAAACGGAGCAAATCCTTCCCATCTGGTCCTTCGGTCCTTGTCATTGACTTTCGCTTCCAGGGGGAGGATGCTGGTACTTCGCGTGCCCGGATGGACCGATTCACCGGAGGGTGTCCACGATGAAATGGCAATCTGTCAGCGTCGTGGTGCTCAGCCTGGTCTTGAACCAGGGTGTGCCTGCGCAAGCGGACTACGTCTACCGCACGTTCGACCCGCCCGGAGCGTCCTTTTCCATAGCCAGTGGAATTAACAATTCCGCCCAAATCGTGGGTGAGTACACGGAAGCTGGGAACCACGGCTTCCTGCTCAGTGGAGGCAGCTATACCACGGTCGAACCGCCCGGCGCACAGGCGTCCTTTGCCGTTGGGAACAACGACTCCGCTCAGATCGTGGGAGGGTACACCAGTGGTGGCACGATCACGTTGCACGGCTTCGTGCTCAGCGGCGGCAGCTACACGCTGCTCAACGTGCCCGGCTCGACCGACACCGTAGCCAAGGGGATTAACTCCTCCGGCCAGATCGTCGGGTTCTCTGATGTTAGCGGCAACAAAACCTACGGCTTCCTACTGAGCGGTGGCAGCTACATGATGCTCAATGTGCCCGGCTCGGCTGCGACCATTGCCAATGGCATCAACAATGCGAGCCAGGTTGTGGGACAGTACTTTAACGGCAGCAGGAACATGGGCTTCCTGCTCAGCGGTGGCAGCTACACGACGCTCGACGTGCCCGGCTCGACCTACACGGCAGCCTATGGCATCAACAATGCGCGCCAGATTGTGGGAGACTACATCGATGCTGCGGGGAGGATGCACGGCTCCCTGCTGAGCGATGGCACGTATACCACGCTCAACGTCCCCGGCGCCGGAACGACGCCGGCTTAATCGTAGGTGCTTGTGACATTGATGGACCCTTCTTCAATGAACACGCCTTCCTGGCCACGCCCACACCCGAACGCTCCACTCTCGTGCTCTTGGGCATCGGCGTGCTCGGCATCCTGGCCTACGGCTGGCGGAAGCGGCGAATCCTGGGGGGCATCTCAGCCTGAGCGGGCCCCGGCCGGCGCGCGAACGAAGCGATCCGTGGCGTTTCCGTCCTGTTCGTTGGCGTTCCCACGGTCCTGCTCCTGTCGCGACGACCTTAACTTAACCCGAGTTTCTTGAGCCGGCTGACCAACGTACTGCGAGCCAAGCCGAGCGCCCGAGCTGCTCGAGCTTTATTGCCGTCTGCCGCCGCCAACGCCCGGACCAACCGTTCGCGTTCGCGGCGATCACGCTCGGCCCGTTCCCCGTGGATACCGATCTCTTCGAAAGGGACCTTTGCTTTTCCATTCAACCCGGCGGGCACCAACTCCGGCTCGTGCGCTTCTGCCAGCTCGGCCGGTAGGTCGGCAATTGTGATACCTGTTCCTTCCGCTACCACCACTGCCCGCTCGATGACATTTTCGAGCTGGCGGATATTGCCAGGCCAAGCATAGGCCTTGAGCACGGCCAGGGCATCATCGTCCATCTGCGTGACGTTTTTGCCCGAGCGTTGTCCATGCAGCCGCAGAAAGTGCAACGCCAGTTCCGGAATATCTTCGCGGCGCTCACGCAATGGAGGCACACAGACCGAAATCACATTGAGCCGGTAATACAAGTCCTCGCGGAAGCGACCCTGGGCCATGAGCGCCTCCAGGTTCTGATGGGTGGCGGCGATAAGCCGGACATCGACCTGTACCGGTTCGCTCGAACCGACCCGTTCAAATGTCATTTCCTGAAGCACCCGCAGAAGCTTCGTCTGCACTTCCAAGCTGATGTCGCCGATCTCGTCGAGGAAGAGCGTGCCGCCGTCCGCGAATTCGAACCGGCCGACTTTGTCCCGATGCGCGCCCGTGAACGCGCCTTTGACGTGGCCGAACAGCTCGCTCTCCAGCAGCCCCGTGGAGAGTGCTGCGCAGTGGACTTTGACAAATGCTTTGCCCGCCCGGGGACTCTTTTCATGTAAGGCCCGTGCGAGCAGCTCTTTTCCAGTACCGCTCTCACCGCGGAGCAGGACCGCCGACTGACTCGCAGAAACCTTGTGGACGAGCTGAAGCAGCCGCTGCACCACGCTACTCGAGCCGATGATGCCGCCGGGTGAAGCGGCCGGGGCCGTCGTACCATTCAGAACTCCATCCGTGGGCACGGCCTGGTGCGTGAGCTGGCTTTGAAGAGCGAGGATCCGTCGCTGCTGTTCCGAAATCTTCTGGACTTTGGTCTGTAATTCGCGGTTGAGAGCGTCAATGGTCCGGTGGCGTTCCGCACTCTTCAGCGCCAGACCGGTAAGCTGACTGAAGGCCGCCAAGACGTTTAGGTCCTCCGGCCCATAATTGCCCAAGCTTCGGGAACTGAGAACCAATAGCGCCAGGAGCTGCCCTTCATGGGCCAGGGCATGCGCCACCTCGCCACCGAGGAAGTGCAATTGCCGCTGCACCGGATCGGCCATACTTCCCCGTCCGGAAGCGACTACCACGACGCCCTGAACGGCCAGTGCCTCGATCAACGGACAGCCGGAGGAAAGCTCGCTCAAAGGCGGCGACTCTCCCAGGGTATCCACCAGTCGATACAGCGGCGGATTTCCTTCACGAAGGTACACGGCGCCGCGCTGGGCACCTAGCACCTCCGCGGAGGCCTGCAATAACTGCCGGGCCAGGGTCGGCGGGTCCACCAATTGATCAATGGCCCGCCCCATGCGCCGCAGGGTCCGCTCGAGTTGATGCTTCTCACGATAGAAACGGCGGTCCAAGGCCTTCTTGAGCCGGCTTCGCGCCAGATCGAGAATGAACAGCAGCACCAAGGTTGACGTGCTGACCGAGAGTGCCTGGGACAGAAGCGACCCGGAGTGGCGGCCGGCCACGAACATGCCCACAAACACAACGGCGTAATAGCCCAAACCGGCCACAAAGCTGATGGCAAAGTAAACCATGCCGGAGCTGATCAACTGGTCGAGTTGCATCAGCCGATAGCGTGTGATGCTGATTGCGAACGCTGCGGTGAAGCAGACTGAGGCGGCGAACATGGGCCAGGTAGCAGCGCCCCCCGCAAAGGCGTTCCGCTCTACCGTGGCCAGGTAGAGCGTCGTGCCGATTGGCACGAGGGCTCCTAGCGAGCCCAAAAGAATCCATTTCACCTGGTTCCGTTCGGTATCGTCGCTGGCCGTGCGAAAACTGTGCACCAGGCAGACCACGCTGGCCAAATACCAGAGGGCAGCGACGCCCAGATAAACGTAGATCTCGCCCAGGAGAATCATCAGAACGGAATTGACGGTGTCTTCCGGAGCATCCCCGCGTGCCAACCACAGAGCACGACCATACGTGGCGACCATCACCATCAAGAAGAGAAGCGGCAGGCCGTAGATGGCCGCAACCGCCCGCCCACGGGATCGTTGCAGAAACGGTTTCGGACGGGGAAAGATCGAGTAAAAGTGCAAGAGCACCGCAGGGAGAGCAACGCTGCATACCATGAAGACCAGGATAAGGATCGGCTGGCTGGCGATGCGCGACCAATGATACCCACCCATGTAAGCACCGAGGGTAACAATGCAAAGCACGTAAAACTGGGTCGCGGAGCGATCTGTCGGCCGTTTCCAGCAGACCAGCGCTCCGACGACAAACAATCCGAGCTTCAAGAAGAACCACAGGATCGAGGCGAGAAGTTCCTCCGAAGGTGGGCCAACGCGGCACCAGCATTCCGCTTGTTCCCCCCCGGGACGTTGGAACCGTACACGCACCCATTGGGTACCGTCGGGCAGCAGGAACGGGTGCTGCGGAGAACCTGAACGGGGCAGTGTGTCCACCACCACCGGGGAATCATGACGGAGATCACGGACGGCCTGCAACAAGTGGGGCCACGTGCTAACTGTCCGTCCGTTCAAGCGGACGATTTGATCACCAACCTGAGGAAGCTCCGCATCACCGTCCTCTTGGAAGATCGCATTTCCCTCCACCCTGCGGATTTCCGGGGTGAAGGCAGTTCGAAGTCCGATATCGGGCATGGAATGAACGTACCACAGGATCCCCAAAGCGTAGGAGCAGATCAAAGCGCCCGCCAGGACGAGCACAATCTTCCGCCACTGAATTGGCATGACGCGGGGTATCATGAACGAAATCAATCTCTGCGCAGTCCAATGGGCAGCTTCACCAGGCACGAAAGAATCGCCGAATGTTCGGCGCTGCCCCATAAGGCGCAGCGCTGGAAGCGGTTACGGAGAGCTTGCGTGTGAAATAATCCTGAGCCAAGCATGATCTCGACCACCGAAGCTCGCAGCTACTTTATGGGTTGAGGATGCTCGTGTCCACCAGAATGACACAAGATACGCAATTTAAAGGGTATATGGGAATTGCGGTCTCGAACGAATGCTTTAGCAATGCAGGTTAGGAAAAGGGAACGGAGACAGCGCCGAATTTTCGGCGCTCAGCGCCGAAATCACTGTATCGACAAGCATATCTCTTGTCCCCATACTGTTTTGAGCTGACTTGCACATACTTGGCCGAGCGATTTCAAGTTCTAAGACGTAATCGCACAAGATCTTGTGGCTTTTCGCCGACTAATTAGAGAAAGGGCTGACCCACTCGGCCCCTTTTGGTATAAGTCGTGCCTCCCTTCTACATTCTCGGCAAACGCGGAACATTGGGGCTAGGCACATTTTTTGGCGGTCGGAGGAAGAACTGTGAAGGCATCAGCCGAATGGATGGAGGCCAGTGGTGCCCATTTTAGTGCAGGGGACGGATCCCGCGGCTGCTGCCATCTCAAGCATTACACGGCCGAAACCATTGAATGGGGGGAAGGACCGCCGTTGGTGATCGTTCCCGGATTGGCGGGCGGCTTTGGATTGCTGGGTCCGCTAGCGCGAGTTCTGGCCAAACACTTTCGCGTGATCAGTTATCAGCTCCGCGGCGAAGACGATTGTTTTACCTTGCGGCGGCGCTTCGGCATGCAAGACCTGGTCCAGGACCTGGGCGAATTCCTGGATTGGCATTGTCTGGAACGTCCCGCCCTGCTCGGGGTTTCCTTTGGCGGGGTCTTGGCCCTGGAGTTCGCGGCTCGTTTTGGCCATCGCGTCCGCGCCCTCGCCCTTCAAGGAGTCGGGGCACGGTTTGAGCGCGGTCTACTTCAGGCCGTCGCTGGCCTGGTCCTGTCACGCTATCCGTTGCCTTCCGACAATCCCTTTGTCAATCAATTCTTCAACCTCCTTTTCGGAAGTCGTCAACGTCCGGGCCCCCTGTTCGAGTTTGTCACTCGACAGTGCTGGCAAACGGATCAAAGCGTGATGGCCCACCGCTTTCATCTAGTGGAATCGTTCGACATGACCGGGCGGCTCGATCGCATTCGGGTACCGACGTTGGCTCTAGCAGGCGATCGCGATGTGCTCGTATCCCCGCAGAGCCTCGGCGATTTGACAGATGGGATTGGACATTGCCGGCAGGTTCGGCTGCCGCGGTGCGGGCACCTGGCGTTCGTCACGCAGCCGCAGCGCGTAGCGGATGAGGTAAGGGCCTTCTTCCAAGATTGATCGATCGCATCCATCCAAGGATTTGCCGGCTCCGCATCGGACATCAACTCAACATTCATCGTTCGAATTCGCCGAGATACGGTAGAGGTTCCCGGTTATCGGTATAACGGCGAAACCGGGCATAGCGCATTTCGAACGTGCCGTACTTATCAAATGTCAGATAGCGATCATAGTACGACCCCGAGCCACCTGGCTTGGGATCTTCTCGATTGGAGAACGGATAAGCTCCCGCGCGGTGCATGAGCCCCAGCCAAACTCGGTCCGGGGGTATGACGTGCCGTAGCAAGTGCTCCGGTCCGGTTTCATATTTCGGATCGAAGAACATGAAGTTCTCATGCCACGGGAGCGTCTGAAGCATACAGATCAGGAATCCGGACACAAGGTAGCCGGTGATCAAACCGAACACGAGCCCACCGCCCGTTTGCAACCAGCCTTCGAGCTGGACGCGCGACCTCGCCAAGTTGTTGGTCGCCCCGCGCAGTAAACCCAGCACCACGGAAAACAAGAGCATCAGGCAAAACGCATCTTCATAACCATGCAGGAACGAGCCGGCGAGCATTGGGTCCAAAATTGCAGCAAGCGGCTCCCAAAAATTGAACGCAATCAATCCCGCCAAGAGGACATTGATTGCCATCGTGCAGGCCGTGAACAGCCCCTCCCGCAAATAAGCGTAGGCCACCAGCAACATGATCACGACCGTGAGGAAACCGAGAAGCATGACTGTCTGTAGTCCGTACTCTGTAGTCCCTAGCAAAGAACTCCGGACTACAGACTACAGACTTCCTTTACTTGGAGACTCGTAACAACTCCTGGATGGAAGTCTTCCCTTCCATGACTTGCCGCAATCCATCTTCCTGCAAATGTTTCATTCCATTCTTGATCGCTTCTTGCCGGACGGCATTCAGGTTGGGATTGTCGCAGCGAATCAGATCGCGGATTCGGTCGGTGATCTCGAGCAGCTCGAAGATCCCCGTGCGACCATAATAGCCGGTGCCGCCACAGTAATCGCAAACGGGCACCGCTTCCCCTTCTCTTGGCCGGGGACGATCTCCCTCCTCGGGGGGACGGTAAAAGTACTTGATCTTGTCAACCGGCAGATTCGCTTTGCGCAGGAGATCCGGATTGGGTTTGTAGCGAACCTTGCACTTGGGGCAAAGCAGTCGCACCAGGCGCTGCCCGAGGATCGCGCTGACGGCGTCTCCGACCATGAACGGCTGCACGCCGAGATCGATGAGCCGGCCCAACGCGGTTACCGTGTCGTTGGCGTGCAAGGTGGTGAATACCATGTGCCCCGTTTGGGCGGCTTGGCAAGCAATTTGGGCCGTCTCTTGATCGCGGATCTCACCGATGTAGATCACATCGGGATCCTGACGGAGAATGCTACGGAGCTCACTTGCAAACGTTTTCCCTGCCTTGGGATTGATCTCGATCTGCGTGACGTTGTCGATCTGGTACTCGACGGGGTTCTCGATCGTGATGACGTTCTTTTGGTAGCGATCGATTTCGTTCAAACAAGCGTACAGCGTCGTACTCTTGCCCGCGCCTGTGGGGCCGCAGACGATGAGCATGCCGTGGGGCTGCCAGGCAATCGCGTGTATTTTTTCGCGCAAACGATCCCGCAACCCGAGGCGCGTCAGATCGATGATCTGCTGCGATTTGTCCAGGATCCGCATGACCATTTTTTCGCCGACGACACTGCCGGCCGTCGCCACGCGGAGATCGATCGTCCGCCCATCAATCTGAGCCGAGAGGCTGCCGTCTTGCGGTTTTCGTTTTTCCGTGATGTCCAGGTCGGCCAAGACCTTGAATATATTGAGGACCGAATCCCCCATCGATCGGCTAAAGGGATCGGTGCCGTGCAGGATGCCATCGATGCGCAAGCGGACGGTCATCTCCTCCTTGGTCGGTTCCAGGTGGATATCGGTGGCCCGGCGTTCCAGGGCTTCCCACACCATTTCCTTGGCTGCCCGAAAACCTTTGGAGGCAGCAACGCGCGCAACTCGTGTGGCGGCGTCTTCGGTCTGATTTTGGCTTTTGCTGATAAACTCGAGGGGCGGACCGAGGTCTTGTTCTTGTTCCGCTTCGCCCAGGTTCAGGTGCAAGTATTTGCGGGCCAGTTCGTTGAAATGCTGCTGCGTCAGAACCTGGCGCTCGGTGGAAACACGACCGTTGCGCAGGTTCACGTACACCAGACTGGGAGTCAGATACAAGATCAGCAACAGCGGTAGCGATACCAGCCAGTACCAGGGCAAGAGCCAGACCAGGAGAAGACCGAGCAAGCCACAGCCGACCAGGAGCGGGTTCCATAGTGCCGTGGGCATTTGCACGGCGACCGCATCTTGACTCACCCACCAGCAGGTTCGCACCCAACAGAAGTAAACGAGGAGCAGCGTGAGCAGCTTGGGAATGCTGAAATAGAACCCGGGCCCGCGCGGAAACGTATCCGCCGCCAGGACCAGGCTCGGAGCCAACAGAAAGGAAGCCGCTGCCCAAAGAAAGGAAAGGGCAACGTGCGTTTTCCTGGACATGCAGACCTCGGTCCTCTGCCTCTCAAATGAGACCCGACTGCGCCACCTTGATCCCCTTGAAGGCCATCTTCAGCGCTTCCGGATTGGGCGCGACCTCCAAGGCGGTGGCCCGGTCGACATCGCCACGTTCCACCAGCTGGCGGAGGCTCTCGTTGAAGTCGAGCATGCCTTCGAGGGCACCAATGCGAATGGCATCGGGGAGTTTCTTGTCTTCCGCCTTGATGATCAGCTCCTTCACCGTCGGATTCATGATCATGATTTCGTTGGTCGGAACCCGCTGCACGCCGGGCCGGATACTGGGGAGCAGCTTTTGGCAAACGATCGCTTTGAGGTTGAAGGCCAAACTCTGCCGCATGGCCGAGTGAATATCGGCGGGAAACAGATCCAGAATACGGCCGATGGTGCTCGGCGCGGTCGAGGCATGGATGGTGCCGAACACGAGATGGCCCGTCTCGGCAGCGTTCATTCCCGCTTCGAACGTTTCCCGGTCACGCATCTCGCCGACCAGGATCACGTCTGGATCTTCACGGACCGCATGCTTAAGAGCCGTGGACCAGTCCGCCACGTCCAGGCCAATCTCGCGCTGGTTGATGACCGCCTTTTTATCCGCGAAGAGGTATTCGATCGGATCCTCGATGGTCAGGATATGGACCCGCTCACGTTCGTTGATGTAATCGAGCATGGCGGCAATGGTGGTGCTTTTGCCGCTGCCCGTCACCCCAGCCAGAATGATCATGCCCTGGTCGAAGTGGCACAGTTTCTCGATCGCCGGCGGCAGGTTGAGCTTGTCGAAGGTCGGGATTTTGTTGATGACGCGGCGGGCCACAAGGCTAAGGCGACCGCGCTGCCGAAACAAATTGACACGGAATCGACCTTCGTCCTGACCGATCACATGCGCGAAGTCCGCACCGCCGACTTCTTCCAAGAGCTTTTTGGAACGCTCGCTGAGGATTGGCCAAATCAGCCGTTCGATGTCCTCACCGCTCAGTGCCCGCATCTCCATCTGGCGGATCGCATTGCGCAGCCGCATCATGGGGGGCAAGCCCGCCTTCAGGTGGAGGTCCGACCCTTCGTGTTTCATGACCATGCGAAAAAGCTTGTTAATCTCCGGTTCGCGGCGCACTTCCGCTGGTGCTCGGCCTTCTTCGCCATCAGAATCGAGGTCCGCAACGGCCATCTCTTGAGGCTCCTATCATGGGGTCATCCGCACGGGCACGCTCCGCTCGTTCAGGTAGGTTTTGCACGCCCGGATGCCGTATTCATTGTAATGGAAAATGCTAGCCGCGAGGGCCGCATCGGCACCGCCCACGGTCAGCACCTGGAATAGATGTTCCGGGGAACCCGCGCCGCCGCTCGCGACCACGGGGATGCGGACGGCGTCGGCCACCGCACGCGTCATGGGCAGATCGTAGCCTGCCTTGGTGCCGTCCGCGTCCATGGAGGTCAACACAATCTCGCCGGCTCCCAATTCCTCCACGCGCCGGGCCCAGGCCACCGCTTCCAGTCCGGTGGGCACACGGCCGCCGTTAATGTGAACTTCCCAAACCTCCGCGCCGTTCTTGTGGACTCGCCGGGGATCGATGTTCACCACGGTGGCATTCCGGCCAAACTTTCGCGCCACGGAGGAGATCAGTTCCGGCGTCCGTACGGCGGCAGAATTGATACTGACCTTTTCCGCCCCTGCCTGAATCAGCCGCGCCGCATCGTCCAAGGTCCGAATGCCGCCCCCGACCATGAACGGCATAAAGATCTCTTCCGACACCCGCCGGACCACTTCAAGGAGGATCTCCCGGCCTTCGTGACTGGCGCTGATATCCAGGAACACCAGTTCATCGGCACCTTCGTCCTCATAGCGGCGGGCTACCTCCACCGGGTCGCCGGCATCGCGCAGCTGGAGAAAGTTGACTCCCTTTACCACTCGTCCGCGGTCCACGTCCAGACAGGGAATGATGCGCTTGGTCAACGCCATGACACGGTATTTGAGGTCTCGCGCGGCTGCACTCCTTGCCCTAGGGCAGCGGAGGAAATTTCACTTCACTGTAACGAATCATGCAGGGTCGGTCAATGGTGTGCAAGTTGGCAACGCGCGTGAGAGGCTTCGTGTCGGCTCGAGCTGGCTGCGCGCGGATACGAAGGAGCGACAAGTGTGACAGTAGGAAAACTGATGTAGCCACCATTCAAGTAGAGGAAACCTCTGAAAGTGCCTCGGTGTTTCGGACGGAGCACGCAACCGACATCCTCGTGCTTGCGCTTGTCGATGTGTCCGGAGCAGTTTCGCGGAGCCGGGTTCTGCGCGACGGTGGTCCCGACCGAAGCGCGAATGCGTGTGCTGGCAGAACCAGTAGGTTCACGCTTGATATAATTGTTCTCATTGCGCAGCGATCTGTACGGATCGCACGCAACTGCATGATGGACAGTCGGCATGAACGATCCTAACCAGACGCTAGCCGAACCCGGCGGGGAATCCGGCCCGGCCTTTTCTGCTGCGTCCACCCCCACACACATCGGTCGTTATCGTATCGAGAGATTTCTCGGTCAAGGAGCATCACGAGAGCTCGGCGTGCTCATGGCTCGACCGCTCCTTTCGCTCCACGACCTTTCCCCAAGCTTGCGGATGGACGGCAAATCGGGGATACTCATAAGAATGCTGTCATACATTGGCGAATTCACTATAGGATGTACACCTCGCCGTGGCCGGATACAAGGGGAACTCGAAGTGACCGCGCGTGATCGGCCTGAGCCCGATGCGCCAGCGAGGGCCCTCGCTGGCGCATCGGGCTCAGCAGCTGCCGATCCGTGCAAGGAGCACCGGCATGGGCCGTACGACTTGCCCGGCAGAAGGGGAGCTGTCCGCGTTTGATCGGGGCGACCTCCCTCCCGCCGCGCAGGATGCGATCGCCGCGCATGTGGAAGGCTGTTCGGCCTGTGAAGCGATCCTGCAGCGGCTCGAGCAGGCGCCAAACGGGCTGATTAGCGCGCTGCGTCATCCCCGGCCGGAAAGCAGGGCCCTCGCCACGGGACCCTCGAGCGCAGCGGATTGCCAGCCGGCCGGTACCGACGATCCCGCCGCCCTAGCCGTTCCGGCTGCGCAACCGCAGCACATCGGTCGCTACCGCATCGAAAAAGTGCTCGGTCAAGGCGGATTCGGCCTCGTCTATCTCGCCCACGATGACCAGTTGCAGCGCCTCGTCGCCATCAAAGTGCCGCACCGCAAGCTGGTGGACCGCCCCGAAGCCGCCCTCGACTACCTGACGGAAGCCCGTACCGTCGCCAACCTCGATCATCCGCACATCGTTCCGGTCTTCGATGTCGGCAGCACCGAAGACTGCCCCTATTACGTTGTCTCGAAATACATCGACGGCACCGACCTCGCCACGCGGCTCAAGCGGTCCCGGCTGGGTATCCACGAAGCGGTTGAACTGGTGGCGACGGTAGCCGAGGCGCTGCACGACGCTCACAAGCAAGGTCTGGTGCATCGCGACATCAAGCCGGGCAACATCCTGCTCGACGGGAGCGGCAAACCCTTCGTGACGGATTTCGGGCTGGCCTTGCGCGAGCAGGACGTGGGCACGGGGCCGCGCTACGCCGGGACGCCTGCCTATATGAGTCCGGAGCAGGCCCGTGGCGAAGGGCATCGGGTCGACGGCCGCAGCGACATCTTCAGTCTGGGCGTGGTCTTCTACGAACTGCTGGTGGGACGCCAGCTGTTCCGGGCCAAGTCGCAGGCCGAGCTGATGGAGCAGGTGACGAGCGTCGAGGCCCGCCCGCCGCGCCTGTACGACGACGGCATTCCGAAGGAACTGGACCGCATCTGCTTGAAAGCCCTATCGAAGCGTGCCGCGGAGCGCTACTCGACGGGCAAGGACTTGGCCGACGACCTGCGGCACTTTCTGGCCGGGCAGACCGGTATCCTGGAGGCAAGCGGCGCTTCCCAAGGCGAGCGACGCGGCGTCAGCCCGCCGATTCCGCATTCGGATACGAGACCGTCGGGCTTGCGCCCCGACGCTCGCCCAACGCCGACGCCGACCTCGGACCAGCAGCCCCTCAAGATCGTGCCGAAAGGCTTGCGTTCGTTCGACGCCCACGATGCCGACTTCTTCCTCGAACTGTTGCCCGGGCCTCGTGATCGGAAGGGATTGCCCGACAGCCTCCGGTTCTGGAAGACCCGGATCGAAGAAACGGACGCGGAAAAGACCTTCTCCGTGGGGTTGATCTGTGGGCCGTCCGGGTGCGGCAAAT
>DATGIQ010000120.1:0-4106 GCA_035295665.1 Gemmataceae bacterium
GGATAATAGTTGATGCCCTCCGGATCGGTTTCCGCCTCCATGCCTGGATCGGTGTAACTCAGCGATCCATCGCTTCGTTGCTGCTTGCGGATAAAGGCACAGAGCTGCTCGGACTGTTCCAGCAAATCATCGCCCGGCGAGGGCAATTCATTGATGGCCAGGATCAGTAAACCGGCTGCCCCAAGGCGGTTAATGAGGGTGGAGGACAAGATCGTATGCCGCGTTCCCGTATCTTGGGGATCGGGAGCCGTCTCGAGCAGTAACGTCAAAACAGCTTGGCGCGCAACCGCGGCGTAGCGTTGCTGGCCCAGGAAATGGGCGGCCCGTGCCAGTGCGAACGCGGCTCCCACCTGGCGCAAATAATGGTCGCCTTCCAGTGGAGTCCGCAGGGCGGGAAGAAAACCGTGCAGAAAACGCCCATCCGATTGGTTGGCCCGGCAGAGCCAATCGGCACCCCGCTGCGCTGCGAGAAACATTTGTTGCTGAAGTGGCGGCAGCTTCGCAAAATCTGTCCGGAGCGAGTCCGGTGCCACCGCTGTGGTGGGAGCAGAAGAAACTGCGGACTTCACCGGCGCCGGTTGGAGCGGGGCTGCACGATCTTGACCGCGGCTCAGTGAGAAGACAGCAAAACCGGCAGCTGTCAAGCCAAGCACAGACGGGAACAGCAATCTCCGTAAATCCATGCCTTGGGCCTCCTTGCCCTGCTGTGGCGAATCGCAGCGAAGAGGATGGACGAATCACTCATCCAGGTCCGGAGCCATCAGGTCCCTGTGTCCCTTTGTCCACCGGATTCAGGTGTGGAGGCAGGGGCAGAAGTTGCCTGCGAAGCCGGTGCCGCGGAGGATGCCGTCGTCTCCTGCATCCCCGGCAACAGGATGGATCGAATTTGCACATCCACATAGTGCTGGCGGTGGCCGCGAAGTCGCCGGTAATTCTTGCGGCGACGAAAGTGCTGGATGTAAAGCTTCTTGGACGGATGATCCGTGATTTCTCCTACGATGCGGGCTCCTTCAATCGTGGGCTTTCCGATTTGGAGGGCGTCCGGCCCTTTGTAGAGGAGAACACGGTGAAACTCCAGGCGACTACCAACTTCGGCGTCGCGATAGTCAAGCCGGACGACATCCCCTTCACTTACCCTGTATTGCCGGGATCCGTCTTCAAAAACCGCATACATGGCAGGCTCCGCATCCTCTCACCGGAAAACAAATAGAGAATCTAGCAATTTCAGAGCCACCTGGCCAGATGACTTGGAGGTGGCTTCGGTGGCAAAGCGGTCGAAAATCCGAGCGAACTCATACATCCGCTTTTTTGCTCCTAGCTCCTCCATGATGCGCCAAATGGCGTCTCCGCGTGGGGTTTCGGCGCTTTGCCGCCGTGTCTGTCTGGAGAAAATGCGAAGTTTGGGTATATTGGATCGTCTGATTCCTGGGACCAGGCTCCGGCTTGCCGACGATTCCAACCATGTAGAGGGCGATTATCTCCTGGTTCCCTTGTCCAAGGATACCCATGCCTCCGTACTCTGCGATCGCTCCCATCACAGAGGATCCACAAGCTCAGCGCCCGGCGCGGGGAGGTCAAGGCGTGTCATGACACCCCACAGCCAGGATGAGCTGACCCATAGCCTCTTCGAGGAAAGCGGCGACGCGCTCTTCCTCTTCGATCTTGATTCGGAACAGATCCTAAACGTGAATCCGATGGCGGAGACGCTGTCCGGGCAAACGCGCCAGGAACTGCTGCGCAGCCAGGCCGGCGCGTTGTTTCGCTCCGACAGCCCGGGTGCTCTCCAGCGCGTTCGCCAGAGCTTCGGCAAGCCCGGTACGTATCAGTTTCAGAACCTCCTTCTTCGCACGAAAGATCCGGCAACGTGGGTCCCGATCAACCTCACCGTAGCCCGGCTTCAGGTGCAGCCCAAGCCCCTCGGTTTCATGGCGGCACGCGATATTCGGGAGCAACGTGCAGCACACGCTCAGCTGCAAGAGAAGGAAGAGGAACTGCGGAGGGTGTTGGCATCCTTTCCGGGGTATCTCTGGAGCATGGAATTCAATAACCACGGCCGATTCACTCATGCATATCACTCTCCCGGCGTGGAACGGATTACGGGCCGGCCGGCAGAGTTTTACTCCCACGACCCGGAACAGTGGCTGAGCACGGCTTACCCGGCCGACCGGCCCCGCCTGGAGGCGGCGTTTCGGGAACTGCGACAGGGCCAGACCTCTGCGGTCGAGTTGGAATACCGCGTCGTTTGGCCGGACGGAACCGTCCGCTGGGTCCGCAATAGCGTCCGTGCCAGCAAAGCAGATAACGACTCCGGCCTTCGGCTTGACGGGGTCGTAACCGACATTGATGAGCGTAAGCGGGCGGAAGAAGCCCTGCGGGCCAGCGAAATGAAATATCGTTCGCTGGCAGAAAACTTGGAGCAAGGCGTTTGCCTCAAGGATGCAGAGCTTCGCTACGTGGCCGCCAATCAGCGGTACTGCCGCACGCTCGGTCTTTCCGAAGCAGACATCGTGGGCAAGACCGACCGCGAGCTGTTCCCGCTGCACCTGGCGGCCAAATACCAAGCAGAGGATCGTTTGATCCTGCGCGACGGCCGGCGCTCGGAACGCGAGGAAGAAACCCGGGTCGCTGGGCAGCCCCGCATGGTGCGCATGGTTCGGACGCCGGTTCGAGACGACCAGGGAACGATTGTGGGCGTCCTCGGCATCCTGTGGGATGTGACGGAGCAACGACTCCTGGAGAACAAGGTGCGGCAGGTGCAAAAAATGGAAGCGGTGGGCCAACTCGCTGGTGGGGTCGCGCACGATTTCAATAACCTGCTTACCGTCATCTTGGGAAACGTTTCCCTCCTGCGCGCCCACCGAATGCCCGAAGAGGTCGCCAGTGAGCTGTTAAATGCCACGGAAAAGGCAGCGCTGCGGGCAGCCGAATTGACAAGTAAATTGCTTGGTTTCTCGCGGCGGACAACGCTGCGTGCTATCGAGACGAATCTGAACGCTTGTGTCGAAGAGACGGTCATGATTCTGCAACGGACTCTCGACCCCGCGATCACGATTGAGGTCGATACGGCTCCCGATCTGTGGAAAGTGGAGGCGGACCCCAGTCAAATCAACCAGGTGCTCATGAATCTGTGTCTGAACGCGCGCGATGCGATGCCCAAGGGCGGGCGGCTTCGCATCGAAACCCGCAACGGCATCCTGGATGAAGAGTATGCACGCGGGCATGCCGAAGCCCGGCCTGGAGAATTCGTCCGCCTGCGCGTGGAAGATAACGGCCAGGGGATGCCGCCCGAAGTGCGACAGCGAATCTTTGAACCCTTCTTCACAACCAAAGAGCCCGGGAGGGGCACCGGGCTTGGCCTGGCCATGGTTTTCGGCATCGTGAAGCAGCACAAGGGGTGGATTGATTGCTACAGTGAGGTCGGCCGCGGCACAAAGTTTGACATCTATCTGCCACGCTTTCAGCCGCCGCAAGAGGCCGGGCCAAGCCCTGCACCGTCTCCGACGGCCGCCGGGGGACATGACACGATCTTGCTCGTCGATGATGAACCGATGATTCGAACCTTGGGCCAAAACATCTTGCAAAGTTATGGCTACCAAGTCCTGCTTGCCGAGAACGGAGCCAGAGCTGTCGAAATCTTTCAACGCGACTGGCAGAAGATCGACTTGGTGATCCTCGACCTGACCATGCCCGGACTCGCCGGCCGGGAAGCATATGAACTTCTCATTCAGATCAATCCGCAAGCCCGGGTTCTTTTTGCCAGTGGCTACTCGGCGGAGGAAATCGCCCAGATGCCGAGTGAGCGAGTTCAGGGTTTTGTCCGGAAGCCTTATCTGCCCGAGGAGTTGGCCCACGCCGTTCAGGTCAGCCTCCAGAAGCAGCAATCCCCAGGGACTGAGGGAGGATCAGGGATCTGAGAGGCGATGCGGGAAAACAGGCATTTTGCTCAATTACACTCTTGCATTGCGCCGCGCCAACGGGTAGAACAATCTTCGAAACTAGCCGCAAATTGGGACCCGTCGGCCGTTAGCACACGGCTGTAACGGTGAGCGGTTCTCTCGCGTAGTTGGGGTCTGTCTCTTACCGTTTGTCATTAGAAAGGAATGCAG
>DATGIQ010000121.1:0-4223 GCA_035295665.1 Gemmataceae bacterium
CCCCGTGGAAACCATCTTCAGCGATGTGCAGCAGATGATCCTGGATAACAGCAATGACCCCAACGCCCTGGCGACGCAGCGCCGCATCAGCAGCCACTTGCGGAACCGGAACCGGCGGCCCGATCGCCGCATCCGGATCGCATATCTGTTCGATACTCACAAACATTAGGTGACAAATGCTACCAGGACTTATGTGACACGACGGTTAAGCGCAACGTCACCTAATGATTGTAGGAATGCGTCACCTATTTTTTGTTAGAATGGTGGATGCCCTCTCTGCTCGGAACAGGAGGCTCCACCATGCGTTCCCTGAACATCCGGAAGCCGACAGCGACCCAACTCCGTATTGTCCATCGCCTTCTCCAAGAGCCGTTACGGCCCTGGCAGCGGCGACGGGCCGAGACCCTCGTGCTCTTCGCTGCGGGGCACCACGCCACGGACATCGCTCGGCTGCTGGAAGTCCATGTCAACACCACGTATGCGGATTTGCATGCCTTCCAGCGCGACGGGGTGCAGTCGCTCCGCCAGGACCGGCAGGTGGGGCCGCGTCCGCGCCTGACGCGTGGGCACCTCGCGGCCATCTGGCGGCTCGCGGAGCGCAGCCCTACCGACGTGGGATTGCCGGGTGGACGGTGGACGCTGACCACGTTACGCGCCTACCTGCTCCGCCAGCGTCTGGTCCCGGCGATCAGCCGGGAACACTTACGACGGGTGCTCAAAAAAGGGGGTTCCGCCTGCGGCGCGTCCGCCGCAAACTGCTGGGCGACGACCCCCAGCGGCCCGCCATCCTCCGCCGCCTGCGGCAGCAGTGGCGCCAACGCCCCCGGGGCGGGATCTTCGTATTCTTCGACGTCCAACCGATCACGGTCAAGGCGTATGGGGGGCGGCGGTACACGCGGCAGCAGCGCTTGGTCTTGGCCCGCAACCAGAAGACGCGCGGACGCTTTTACCTGTTCACACTTTATGAGGTGAACCACGGCCAGACGCGCTGGGCCTTCTTTCCGGGCAAAGGAGCGAAGTTCGTCTGCCAGTTCTTGCGGCGGGTGCGGCGTTGGTATCCTGGGCAGTCGGTCCGCGTGGCCCTCGACCGCGATCCCGCGCACCCTTGCAAGGCGCAAGCAACGCGACGGCTGATGCGGTCGTTGCACCTGCGTTGGACCACCCTGCCCAAGCGGAGTCCGGACGATAATCCTGTGGAGAACCTTTTCAGCGATGTCCAACAGCGGGTTCTGGATAACAGCAACGACGCGGACGCCCCGACCACCCAAGGCCGCATTAGCGGGCATTTGCGGGCCCGGAACCGGCGCCCCGATCGCTCCATCCGCATCGGCTATCTGGGAGATTCTCACAAAAAATAGGTGACGTATTCTCACAGCAATCATGTGACGTTGCGGTTAAGGATCTCGGCGAGGCCAGAGTTAACTAAACGGCTCCCTTGAGGGAATTGCGAATGTCTTATGCACTGGAAAGTCCGGAACTCAATAATCCATGGGCTCCTTGCGAGCCCGACAAACACGCTCCGTGGAACTTGGGCCGCATAGTCCACCTTCATCGGCGGGCCGGCTTCGCCGCGACCTGGAAGGGGCTCCAGCGCGACCTGGCAGACGGAGCTGGCCCTAGCATTGGCCGCATCCTCTCTGGCAAAGCGTGCACTGACGCGACCCCAGAAGACTTCGCGCACCTCGGCGATATGCTTGGCAACGAGGCCGTTTTGGCAGGGGACAGCGGCCGCCTGCAAGGCTGGTGGATCTACCGCATGCTTGGGGTCCCGACCCGCTCGGCGAGAAACTCACGCTCCTGTGGCAGAAGCACTTTGCCGCCGGCAAAGCCAAGATCGGCTATCCGACCGGGTGCTGGCAGGTGTCAGAAACCGATAGGGGCCCGCGATTCGGCCGCACCAGTATGTCATCACCGGGTCGGTCAGCGCTTATCCTTAGGTGCCGGCGCGAACCATTTTTCGCGGCCGGCCATTATGATGTAGATCGACCAGTAATCTGAAGCGAGTCTGAGCTATGGCCCACGCACAACTGGGAGCGGTCCTGCGCCACGTGCGGAGCCTCGCCGCCGCCGAGAATACCTCCGGCCAAAGCGACGCCGCGCTCCTCCGCGCCTTTGTCGCGACAAATGATCAGACGGCCTTTACGGCGCTTGTGAGGCGGCACGGGCCAATGGTGCAGAGCGTGTGCCGCCGCGTGCTGCACCACGTGCAGGACGCTGAGGACGCCTTCCAGGCCACGTTCCTCTTGCTGGCTCGCAAGGCGGTCTACCTGGTCAAGGCAGAGTCGCTGGCCGGATGGCTTCATGAGGTTGCGTGGCGCATGGCCAAAGACGCACGGCGGGCCGCCTTCCGGCGGCGCCGGCACGAGGGGAGGGCGCAGCCAATGCACACCTCGAACCCGGAATGCGACCTGATATGGCGGGAAGTGCAGACAGTCCTCGACGAGGAGGTCCAGCGTCTGCCGGCGCTCTACCGGGACACCTTCGTCCTCTGCTGTCTGGAGCAGCGAAGCGGGGCGGAGGTGGCCCGTCAGCTCGGCGTCAAAGAGGGCACTATTAAGAGCCGGCTGTTCAAGGCCCGCACCCTGCTGCAGCAGGCTCTGGCCCGCCGCGGGGTGAGCCTATCGGCCCTTCTGGCCGGCGCGGCGATCACGACGAGCGCGGCCTCGGCGGCGGTATCCCGCTCCCTGGTCTCGGCCACCGCGCGGGCGGCAGTCCTGATAACAGCGGAGAAATCTCTGATGACTGTCGCCGTGTCGGCGAATGTCTCGCAGAGGGTTGTTCACCTTGTCCAAGGAGTAAGCAAATCCATGTGCATCGCCAAAATCAAAATGGTCGTAATTATTCTCCTGGGTATCTGCATTGGTTCTGCAGGCTTAGGCATGGCAACACAGCAGGCGGTGACACCGCCGCCAAGAGAATCCGTAGGCGAAAGGGTAGCCCAGGCGCAGAGGGAGGAGGGCGCAACTGCCCAGGATACTCCAAAATCGGAGAGTGACGTCCAGAATGCCCGGGCGTCCCGGTCGGAGCAGCCCAAGGAAGTTCGCGGGCGCGTCCTCGACCCCGAGGGCAAGCCGTTAGCGGGTGCCAAGCTATATCTGGCCACGGCCACCGGGAAACGATTCCAATTCGGCACCGGCAACGCGCCCTATAGCGACATCAGCCATCGAGAAGTCGCGGTCAGCGACACGGACGGCCGCTTTCAATTCGCCTTGCCCCAGAAGGAGTTCGCCACGTCCGCTGCCGCGCTGCCGTGGGCGCGCAGCCAAGTGATCGCGAGCGCCAACGGTTACGGCCCCGATTGGCTCAGCCTGGAAGAGGCTGCCAAGCGTGGGGAGCTGAGCCTACGCTTGGTAAAGGACGTACCGGTCCAGGGCCGAATCCTCAATACGGAAGGCCAGCCAGTGGCTGGGGCCAAAGTGCGGGTTAATGGGATCTCGGCTTTCACCGAGGGCGCGCTCGATCGGGCTTTGGAACTGGTCCGCAAAGGTGGCTACGAAATTGATGATTCCAAGCATTGGCCCGGGCCGCTCCCGGGCGTGCCGATGGAGGTGATGACGGATAAGGAGGGCCGCTTTCGCGTGGCGGGACTGGGCTGCGAGCGGCTCGTCCACCTCCACGTAGACGGGCCTTCAATTCAACACTGGTATCTCCAGGTGATGACCAGGAACGCACCGGCGGTCCAGGGCACAACTACAAGCTACTACGGCGGCTTTAAGGTGCATGGCGCAACCTTCGAGTATGTCGCCCCCGCGGCCCGGCCTATACGCGGCACGGTACGCGATAAGGCGAACGGCAAGCCGCTGGCTGGCGTCATCATTAGCACCCAGGAGGGACCCACAACCTCCGTGAGCCGTACGGACGAGAAGGGTGGCTACGAACTTCTTGGGTATCCCAAGTCGCCCACCTACCAGTTTGGAGCCCGGCCGGCAGACGGTCAGATGTACTTCAACGCGGTAGTGACTGCCAAGGATACGGAGGGGCTTGACCCGCTCACTGTCGATATCAATCTGAAGCCTGGGCTCACGTTCCAAGGCCGCGTGCTGGATGGGGACACGAAACAGCCTGTGGAGGGGGCCAGGGTCCTTTATTATCCGCTCTTCCACCGGCGCTCAGCCGAGCGAGTTTCTTACGATCCCCCCTACGGATTGTCCTCGGCGACAACTCAGGCGGACGGTGCGTTTCGTCTGCCGACCCTGCCTGGGCCCGGCGTGCTTGCCGTGGAG
>DATGIQ010000122.1:0-5408 GCA_035295665.1 Gemmataceae bacterium
CTGTCGCCGTTGATGGTGCTGAACACCACGTCCGCGCCGGACGCCTTGATGTCCTGCACGTAGGTGGCGTAGTCCTTGTGGCCGAACGGCGTGTACTTCTCGGCGAGGACCTTGATGCCCTTCGACTCGAGGTACTTGACGATGATCAGGTTGGCCGTGCGCGGGAATACATAGTCCGTGCCGAGGAGATAGAATTTCTTCTTCGATCCTCCCTCGGGGCTCATCAACCATTCCACAGCCGGAAGGATTTGCTGGTTCGGTGCGGCACCTGTGTAGACAACGTTCTTGGAACACTCGTTCCCCTCGTACTGCACAGGGTAGAATAGTAGACCGTTGTTCTCTTCGAAGACGGGGAGCACGTTCTGTCGGCTCACGGAGGTCCAGCACCCAAAGACGGCCGCTACTTTGTCTCTGAGAAGCAGTTTCCGGGCCTTTTCGGGGAACACATCTGTGAACTTGGATTGCGGATCCTCCACGACGGCTTCGATTTGCTTTCCGAGTACGCCGCCAGCCTTGTTGATCTCTTCGATAGCCATCTCCTCCACGTCCTTCAAGGAGGTTTCGCTGATTGCCATCGTCCCGGTCAAGGAATGCAGGATACCGACCTTGATGGTGCCACCGCCACCGCCGCCGCTCACCGATTTGGTTGCCCCTGTTCCGGTGGTTTTGCTGGAACCGCAACCAGACAGGAGAAACGGCGCCAAGGCCTGGCCCGCGGCCAGGGTAAGCCCTGTTTGTCCAGCTCGTTTGAGCAGATCACGGCGTGACGGGTTGCTCTGTTCCGATTGGCGTTCGTTGTTCTTCAATGCTGATCCTCCTCAGAGTAAATATAAGGGCGCACGGGAAGCGGTTGGAGAGTTCGAGATTTTCAATTGGAACCCACCATTAGCAAAGGCAGTGCCAGAAGCCAATCCCATGCCACTCTTTCTGGCGTGGTTTGCTTCGTTCGCTAGATGCTGTGTTGTAAGTTATTTCTGAGAAATGAATTGCGATTCAGAATCCAGAACCCGCGCCGACCTGGTTTTTTGCCGCCTGAGAATCCGCCCTGCATTCGCAATTCTTGCCCACGCTTGTGGATTGAGCGAGCTTGCCATGATTCTGAGCAGGCGTGGCGGACGACTTCACGGCTTGAATTCGTCTTATTCCGATCGGCTGCGCTGCATTTGGTTTGGCGGTGGTTCGCAGAACCGCGCGGTTCTGCGAACCACCGCCAAACCAAAGTGGCAAGCGGGCCGGAATCAAAACTTCAACAGGGCATCGATCGCCAACGTGAGCTGTGCCGCATTATGGCCATTCCCGAAGGCCGAGGTTCCGGCGAAATCGCCCCGAATCTCAGGCCGCAGACTGATCCACGGTTCCGGATGGAAGTCCATCCCCAGCGTGATTTCCTCGTAGGAAGATGCGACGCCGGTCCGTGAGCCGTCCGAATCGTCGAACCATTCTAGCCGGGCATTCGTATCGATGTGCGGGCTCAAGTGATAGATCAAGATGCTGTACAGGCTATACCACTGGGTCGTGCCCACGTCGGGTGCTCCCTTTTCCCAGCCCATGTGGCATTGCAGGATCTGCGTCAAATATTTGCTCCACTCGTGCTGCATCCGTAACTCGATCACCGTCACGAAATTTCCCACGAAGCCGGGAGCTGCAAAGATCGCCTGGTTGCCAGCCTGAAGCGATGCGGTGAGCAGCGTCCGCTTTTCCTCCTGGAGCCAGTAATTGACCTGTCCGATGTAGCAGGGGCCATCGCCACGCAGGGTGAAAAACGTGTTGGCTCCCAGCGTAATGCCGTTGATGACATCCAGCTGTTTCGTCACATGCCAGTTGGCCAAGAGACCGGTCCAGGCTCCGTCTTCGGAGTAAAACCACTGGTAACTGTTCGAGTAAAACGGCCGATAAGGTGCCAGGGCAGACTCGTAACCGACGATCGTTCCCTGGCGGCCTGCCTTGATGTCAACGCCGCCGTCGGAAAGAATCGGCAAGTGCGACGAAACATACAACTGACGGAAATCGGCCCCGAAACGAGGGTTGGTCGTGTCGAAGCCTCCCCGCGGCCGCAGCAGGGCAGCGTCGGCTCCGGCATAAAACGTTGCATTGTAGCCCAAGGAAAACTCGTGTTCGTCCAAAGGCTTTTCCAAAACGACCGCCATCTGGTTGAGGAGGTATTCATTGCCGAAGCGATTCTCCCGGGGTTCGATGCTGAGCTGGCCGGGACCGGTCGAGGAGTACGTGTAACCCTGATCCAGCCAGCCATAGATGCGGACGCCGCGATCCTTGAGCAAGTCGCCGAATCGTCCATGCCCCATGAGGAGGCCGAGATCTTCGGGCGGTGTCGGGCCCCATTTCGGAGGCTCCGCTTCCTCACCCTCACTGGCGGCAAGTTGCTCCGGCCGCGATGCGGGTTCCACTGCCCCTCCCGGTTGGGGGACCGCAAGTTGATCCTGAACTTGCCTCAAGCCGTTGCCGGCAAGGTTGGATTCCCCTGTCGAAGGCTGCATGGGCGTCGTCAGGATGATTCCGGCGGGGGTTGAGCCGACTCCAGGGAATAGCGCCGTCGATGGCAAGGAAGGCGTGGTAGGGCGGGGAAGCGATTGTGCCTGAATCGTGGCCGACCCGCTCATTAAAAGAGCCAAGCCGGCGGCCATCCATTGCGTGCGCATCGGGATCATTCTCCTTGTCTGTGCCGCGTGCCGGCCGTCCAGCGTCTCCGGGAGGGGAGGCGAGCCCTGGCTTGGTTGCCGGCCAATCGGCCTCGTGAAGAGAAATCGGCAAATCGAGTTTGGGGCCTTTACAGGGTTTTGCGGATTTTCCTGTTGAAAGAGCAACAGCGATCGCGCCGGAAAAATGGGGTTTCTGCGAAAGAAGGCTTGTGCCGGGCCGGGGGTCCTTCTATCATTTGCCCCAACGGATCCCCAAGGTTTAGCGGCGGCCTTGAAGGCCGCATCCGCATGCATCTCTCACCGCAAGAACGCGATAAGCTACTGATTTTCGTCGCGGCTCAGCTGGCCCAATCGCGCCGCGCCCGCGGGTTGAAATTGAATCACCCCGAAGCCGTCGCGCTCATAACCAGCCATTTGCTCGAATTGGCCCGCGACGGCAAAAGTGTGGCTGAGATCATGAGCCTGGGCCGCACCATCTTGACCCGCAAGGATGTTCTCGAGGGCGTCAGCGAAATGATTCCCGAGGTGCAAGTCGAAGCGACGTTCCCCGACGGCACCAAGCTCATCACCGTACACCAACCCATTACTTGAGGAAGTCCCTGGTCCGTATATCTGTTGCGGGCGGCTACGGACTACGGACCACGGACTACGGAATGAGGAAGATGATTCCTGGTGAATACCTCTTTGACGGCGGACCGATCGAACTGAACGCGGGTCGGCCGACCTGTACGCTCCGGGTTACGAATACCGGCGACCGGCCCGTCCAGGTGGGCTCACATTTTCACTTTTTCGAAGTGAACCGTGCTCTGGTATTCGACCGGGCGGCGGCATATGGCATGCGGCTCGACTTGCCGGCCGGTACGGCGGTGCGCTTCGAACCAGGCGATATCAAAACTGTCCAGCTGGTCGCCCTGGGCGGCTTGCGCCAAGTCTATGGCGGCAGTGCCCTGGTCATGGGCGCGCTGGATGATGCTGGCGTGCGTGATCGGGCTCTGGAACGGATGCGGCAAGGAAAATTCGGCAATGATGGGAAATCACCATGAGTGTCACGCTTTCCCGGCCGGCCTATGCAGGTCATTATGGCCCCACCGCGGGCGACCGCATACGCCTGGCCGATACGGAGTTGATCCTCGAAATCGAGAAAGATTTCGCGGTCTATGGCGAGGAAGTTCAATTTGGTGGCGGCAAAGTGATCCGCGATAGCCAGGGCCAATCGCCGCTTCCCGGTAATGCCGCCGAACCGCCGCTCGACTTGGTGATCACCAACGCTGTCGTTCTCGACTACTGGGGGATCGTCAAAGGCGACATCGGCATCCGTGCCGGCCGGATCGTGGCCGTCGGCAAGGCGGGAAATCCGCTCATTCAATCGGGCGTCGATCCCCGCCTCGTCATCGGTCCGGGCACCGAAGTCATCGCCGGCGAAAACCTGATCGCCACGGCTGGCGGCATTGATAGCCACATCCACTTCATCTGCCCGCAGCTGTGCGAGACGGCCTTGGCCGCCGGGCTGACGACGCTTTTGGGCGGCGGTACTGGGCCGGCAACCGGCACCAATGCGACCACCTGTACGCCCGGCGCATGGAACCTGGAACGAATGCTCCAGGCCGCCGAAGCCTTTCCGATCAATCTCGGCTTCCTGGGCAAGGGGAACAGCAGTTTGCCAGGCGCGCTGGAGGAGCAGATCCGCGCTGGCGCTTGCGGTCTAAAGCTGCACGAAGATTGGGGTACAACGCCGGCGGCGATCGATTGCTGCATGGATGTTGCCGACCGATACGATATCCAGGTCGCCATCCACACCGATACGTTGAACGAATCGGGCTTCGTGGAAGATACCATCGCGGCCATCGCGGGCCGGACGATCCACACGTATCACACCGAAGGGGCCGGCGGCGGCCACGCGCCAGACATCATCCGCATGGCTTCCCTGCCGCATGTGCTGCCATCGAGTACCAACCCCACTCGTCCCTTCACGGTCAATACGATCGATGAGCATCTGGACATGCTCATGGTTTGCCACCATCTTTCGCGGTCGGTCCCGGAGGACGTGGCTTTCGCGGAGAGCCGCATTCGGGCTGAGACGATCGCCGCCGAGGACATTCTGCACGATCGCGGGGCGCTCAGTATGCTCAGCTCCGATTCGCAAGCGATGGGCCGGGTCGGGGAAGTGATCCTCCGCACCTGGCAAACGGCTCACAAAATGAAAGTCCAATTCGGCCCGCTGGCCACGGACACGACCCGCAACGACAACAACCGGGCCAAGCGCTACGTGGCCAAGTACACGATTTGTCCGGCCATCACACACGGTATTGCCGGGGACGTCGGCAGTATCGAGCCAGGGAAGTGGGCAGACGTGGTGCTTTGGAAGCCGGCTTTCTTCGGCGTCAAGCCAGAGTTGGTGCTCAAGGGGGGCATGATCGCGATGGCCCAGATGGGCGACCCCAACGCGAGCATTCCGACGCCGGAACCGGTTTATCCCCGGCCCATGTTCGCGTCCTTTGGCCGGGCATCCACGTTGTGCAGCTTGACGTTCGTTTCCAAGGCTGCGGTCGATGAGAACGTGCCCGAACGGTACGGCCTGCGGCGGCCGGTCGTTGCGGTGGCACACTGCCGCGATATCGGTAAGACCGTGTTGCCCCATAATGATGTCACCCCGGACATCCGTGTCGACCCGGACACGTACCGCGTCTGGGCGGATGGCGAGTTATTGACTTGTGAGCCAGCAAAGGTCCTGCCGATGGCGCAGCGGTATTT
>DATGIQ010000123.1:0-19429 GCA_035295665.1 Gemmataceae bacterium
GATCTTGAGATCGGAACGCGCCCCCCGTCCTTTCTCAACGCCCATCCGCATCAGGCCGCCGACACCATCCACGTCGATTGTCTGGAACGGATCCCGGGCCACCAGATCGTGCTCCATGTAATAGCGGATGAAGCTGCCGTAGTCGTCCCGGCTCATGCCCAGCGTTGTCTGCGTCAGGTCGTTGGTGCCGAAGCTGAAGAACTGAGCTTCCTTGGCGATCTGGTCGGCCACGGCACAGGCTCGCGGTAGCTCAATCATCGTGCCGACCAGGTACGGCACGCTCACCCCCTTCTCGGCAAATACCTTCTGGGCCGCTTCGTGAACGATCTTGGCCTGGGCCTTCAGCTCGGGCAGGAAACCAACCAGGGGGATCATGATTTCCGGCTCGACCTTCGTGCCGGACTTGTGCACATTGCAGGCGGCTTCAAAGATCGCCCGGCATTGCATCTCGGTGATCTCCGGATAAACGATCCCGAGCCGGCAGCCGCGGAAGCCGAGCATCGGATTGAACTCGTGCAGCGCCTTGACCCGGTCGGCGACCACCTGTGGCTCGACGCCCAGCTTCTTGGCCACGTCCTGCTGTCCTTTGGCATCATGCGGCAAGAATTCGTGCAGCGGCGGATCCAGCGTGCGGATGGTGACCGGCAAGCCATTCATTGCCTTGAACAGGCCCTCGAAGTCCTGCCGCTGGAACGGCAAGAGTTTCTCCAGCGCCTGCTTGCGCGCTTCCGGCGTCTGGGCCAGGATCATTTCGCGCATCGGCTCGATGTGATCGAAAAACATGTGCTCGGTCCGGCACAGGCCGATGCCGCCCGCGCCAAACGCCACCGCCTGTGATGCTTGCCCGGGAAGGTCGGCGTTGGTGCGGATCCCCAGCTTGCGGTACTGGTCGGCCCACTTCATCAGCTCGGCGAACTGTTGATAGACTTTCGACTGCTCCGGTTTGAGCGTCTTGTCGATGAGCACCTGGACGACCTCGCTCGGCTTGGTGGCCACCTGGCCGGCCAGCACTTCGCCAGTGAAACCGTCGATGCTGATCCAGTCCCCGTCCTTGAGCACTTGCTTGCCGACGCTCACGGTGCCCTTGGCATAATCGATATTGAGAGCGCCGCAGCCGACGATGCATACCTTGCCCATCTGCCGGCTGACCAGGGCCGCGTGGCTGGAGGCGCCGCCGAAGGCGGTCAGGATGCCATCTGCTACCTGCATGCCGCGGATATCCTCCGGGCTGGTTTCGCGGCGGACCAAGATGACGTGACCGTCAGATGTCCCCTTGTGCTTGCGGACCCAAGCTTCGGCGTCCTCGGCGTGGAACTGGATTCGCCCCGTGGCCGCGCCCGGTCCCGCGTTGATCCCCTTGGCCAACAGCCGGCCTTCTGCAATCGCCTTCCGCTTGGCATCCGGGTCAAAGATGGGCTGGAGCAGCTGGTTCAGGTCATCGGGGGGAAGGCGCGACGCCGACAGGGCTTCTTCCTTGGAGATCAAGCCCTCCTGGACCATGTCCACCGCGAACCGGACTGCCGCGAAGCCGGTGCGCTTGCCATTGCGCGTTTGCAACATCCAGAGCTTTCCCTTCTGGACCGTGAACTCAATATCCTGCACATCGCGGTAATGTTTTTCGAGGATATTGCGGATATCATCGAGCTGTTTATAAACGGGCGGCATATCCTTCTGTAGCTCGGCGATTTTCTTGGGAGTGCGGATGCCGGCGACGACGTCCTCGCCTTGGGCATTGATGAGGTATTCGCCGTAAAACACCTTTTCACCCGTGGCCGGGTCGCGCGTGAAAGCAACGCCGGTGCAGCAGTCGTCGCCCATGTTGCCGAACACCATCGAGCAAATGTTGGCGGCCGTCCCCCACTCGTGCGGAATGCCGTATTGCCGCCGGTACACGATGGCCCGATCGTTCATCCACGACCCAAACACCGCACCGACGGCACCCCACATCTGCTCGTAGGCATCTTCCGGGAAATCCTTGCCGGTGCGTTCCTTGACCGCTTTCTTGAAACGCCGCACCAGTTCCTTGAGGTCGTCGGTAGTCAGCTCCGTATCGAGATGGACTCCCTTGGCGTGCTTGAGTTCGTCCATGATGTGTTCGAAGGGGTCGATTTCGTGTTTGGATTGCGGTTTCAGGCCGAGCACCACGTCGCCATACATCTGCACGAAGCGGCGATAACTGTCCCAGGCGAAGCGCTCATTGCCGGTCTTTTCGATCAGGCCGCGCAGTGTCGCTTCGTTGAGGCCGATGTTGAGCACCGTGTCCATCATGCCGGGCATACTGACGCGGGCTCCGGAACGGCAGGAAACCAGCAAAGGGTTCTTCGGGTCGCCGAATTTGGCGCCCATCGCCGTTTCGGTCTTGCGCATCGCCTCCTGCACTTCGGTCTTGAGCTCGGGCGGATAATTCCGCTCATGGGCGTAGAAGTAGGTGCAGACCTCGGTTGTGATGGTGAACCCGGCCGGCACGGGCAGGCCGATGTTGGTCATCTCGGCAAGGTTAGCGCCTTTGCCACCCAGGAGGTCCTTCATATCAGCCCGGCCATCCGCTTTGCCGCTGCCGAAGAAATAAACGTATTTAGCCATGTCACTCTTTTCCTGATTGATGCTTGCTCGCCCCATGAACCTCAGGGGTACACTACGTTCTGGGCGGTCCAGAGCATTGGTGAAAATGTACGGATTGAGCAAAGCAGCGTCAAAGGCGGGACTTTCTACAATGACTAGGCATCCTGTTGCTTCCAAGTCGGATGCGTCCGCACAGGACGCGGCGATCCTGAGCGGACACATCCGGCTTGTAAACGGTCAGATAGAAAGGAACCGTCCCATGCTCCAGTCTTCGAAACGAATTTTCCCGACACTCGTAGCTGTGGCCGCGAGTTGCTCGGTGTTATTCTGTCCGGCACACTGCCGCTCGGCCGATGAGCCCAATAGCGGTTGGGTAAGTCTGTTCGACGGCAAAGACCTCGACGGCTGGGTGCAGCGCGGTGGCACCGCCAAGTATCGCGCCGCGAATGGAGAGATCGTGGGGACTTCTGTGCCTGGCACGACGAATTCGTTCCTTTGCACGAAAAAGAATTATGCCAACTTCATCCTGGAGCTGGAATTCAAGGTTGATTCTTCTTTGAATTCCGGTGTCCAGATTCGGAGCGAGTGCTTCGATCAGCCCAAGGTCGTAGAGCTGAACGGAGAGAAGATCAAGATTGCGGCAGGCCGGGTTCACGGCTACCAGGTGGAGATCGATCCTTCCGACCGCGCCTGGACCGGAGGGATCTACGATGAGGGCCGCCGGAAATGGCTCGTGGATTTGAAGAACAACGAGCCGGCCCGCAAGGCGTTCAAACAGGGGGACTGGAATAAATTTCACATCGAGTGCCGTGGCGATTCCATCAAGACCTGGCTCAACGGCGTCCCGGCGGCCGATCTGAAGGATTCCGTGACACCGACGGGATTCATCGCCCTACAAGTGCACGGTGTCGGCAAACGGCAAGAGCCGCTCGAAGTGCGCTTCCGCAACCTGCGCATCAAGGAGTTGAAATAACCCGGTCCTCACGGCGTGCCGTTTTGCCCGGCAGGGGTAGGTTTGCGGAGATAGGTGTCCAACCATTCGACAATGGCAGGAACATCCTTTTCCATTCCCAGCCAACCATGGCCGGCGCCTGGTTTGACGATGAGTTTGGCAGGCACCCCTTTTTCCTTGAACTTGGCCATTATTAAGTGGGACTGCTGGATTGGAACCAGGGTATCCTTGTCACCGTGGATGATCAGCGCCGGCGCGGATTCGGCCGTGACGTGCGTGGTCGGAGAAATCTGTCGCGAGATCGAGCGCAGTTTTTCCTTGTCCGTGATGCGGATGAACCGGCCCTGGCTCTTGTCAAACTCGTGGTAATCGAAGGCAGAGCGAAAGGGCAGGCCCACGGCATCGCCATAGTGTTCGCGGCCCGGCTCGCCGAAGTTCATGAAATCCGTGGCCGGAAAGAAACAGGCGACCGCCTGGACCCGGCTGGAGATTCGCTCGACCGGGTCGGCGGCCCGGGGATCGCCCTGGTCGCCCGCCGTCCCTTGCATCAGCGAAAGGTGGCCGCCGGCCGAAGCACCGACGATGCCGATCCGTTGCGGATCGATGCGGTAATCTTTGGCATGGAAGCGGATGAAGCGCACCGCACGGTTGAGGTCGCCGATGATCTCCGGGATGGTGTATTTCGGCTGACTGCCATGGAGGACGGCAAAGACGGTGTAACCTTTCTTCACCAGCTCGGCGTAGAAAATCGGCTGGATCATTTCCGGCCGCGAAACGAACCCGCCGCTGACGACTGCGATGACGGCTGCCCCGTTGGCGTTCTTGGTAGGCGCGAACACGTCCATGGTCAGGGCCATGCCGTATTTTTTGCCGTAGATCACGTCGGCGGTGCGCGTGAATTCCGATTGCGCGTCCGCCCGGACTGTATTCCGTGTTGCAAGCAGAAGGATGCCGAGCAGCAGTATGCGTGTCCAAGATCGTGTCACGATTAACTCCTGGGTTGAGGTTACCTGCTTAGCGCGAGCGGACAAACCTTGTCGTAACTCCGGGACACCAGCCGGACGCGCCCGCGCAAGAAGGCGTTATCCTGTTCTTGCGCGGGCGCGTCCGGCTGGTGTCGCCTGGCTCTGAGCGGCGGTTCTGCGAACCGCCGCTCATCGACCGTTGTGCCGTCGCCAAGCCTAACGGTTGAGCTTCTCGATTGCAAGCCGTTCCGGTCATGAGTTTTACAAAGAGGTGATAAATTCAGAATATCCGTGATAGGTTTTCTGCGATCCGCCGTACTTGTTAGAAGAGAAACTGCCTCATGGACGAATCACCGTTGACGCGGCCCAGCCTGCTGGTGCGGTTGCGCGATGCCCGGGATGAACGGGCCTGGTCACAGTTCGTCGAAATCTATGCGCCGCTGGTTTATGGCTTTGCCCGCAAGCACGGCCTGCAGGACGCGGATGCGGCGGACATGACCCAGGATGTTTTGCGCAGTGTTGCCACCGCGGCCAAGAAACTGGAGTACGATCCGCAGCGCGGCTCGTTTCGCGGTTGGCTATTCACGGTAGTTCGGAACCGCTTGCGCGATTTCTGGGCCAGCCAGACCAGACAGTGCCAAGCCAGCGGCGATCCGGGCCTCAACCGGCAGTTACACGAGCTGCCGGCTCGGGAGGAAGATCAGGAAGCGATCTGGGAACACGAGTATGAGCAGCAGCTCTTCCATTGGGCTGCGGCCCAGGTGCGTCCCGCCTTCCAGGAGTCGACGTGGCAGGCCTTCTGGCAGACCGCCGTGGAGGGCAAGAGCGGCAAAGAAGTCGCCAAGGGATTGGGCATGACGGTCGCGGCGGTTTATCTCGCCAAGGCCCGGGTGATTACCCGGCTCAAAGAGCAGCTTCAACAAGTGCACGATCATTGATGGAGTCAAACATGGAAACTCAGGCTACCAACTTGGCACAGCATGCCGAGCCTGTCCAAGCCTTTAGTGTCTTGCTGATCCTTGCCGTGCTCGTGTTCGTGCTCTTGATGGCCATCGTATTCATCGCCGCCATTAAACGGAATTTTCAACATTGGGTATCGCTCCGGAAGCAAGCAGCTCTCCGATCTTCCTGTCCCAGCTCGGTGCGCCTCAAGGCTTTCTTGGAAGCCAAGACGCCGGACCAGGAGATTTCGGACCACGTAGAAACGTGTGCGCGCTGCCAAGATCGGCTCGATTTGCTGCTGGCGGCAAGAGAACCGTGGTCGGCAAAAGCCCTTTCCCTGGGGGGATCGCCCATGACGCATGACCTGGCTCTGAAACGGGCCATGGAGGATTTGAAAGCTGACGCGCCCAAGGAAGCTCCGCAAGCTGCCTTGCCACCAAGCAATGGCGATGCGCTCGACTTCCTGAGCCCATCGGACCAACCCGGCCATCTCGGCCGATTGGGGCATTACGAAGTCCTGGAGGTCATCGGCCGCGGCGGCATGGGCGTGGTGCTGAAGGCGTTTGATCCCGGGCTGCACCGCGTGGTGGCCATCAAAGTCTTGGCCCCACAGCTGGCGACCAGCGGCACGGCCCGCAAACGGTTTACTCGTGAAGCGCAAGCCGCGGCCGCCGTGACTCATGACCATGTGGTCACCATCCACGCCGTTTCGGAAGCGAACGGAGTGCCCTATTTGGTGATGCATTACGTCGCCGGGCAATCGCTGCAAGAACGACTGGACAAGAGTGGCCCGTTGGAGCTGAAAGAGATCCTGCGCATCGGCATGCAGACAGCGGCCGGCTTGGCTGCCGCCCACGCTCAGGGGCTCGTCCATCGCGACATCAAGCCGGCCAACATCCTGCTGGAAAACGGCGTCCAGCGCGTCAAGATCACTGATTTCGGCCTGGCACGGGCGGCCGACGATGCCAGTTTGACGCAGAGCGGCACCGTGGCCGGCACGCCACAGTACATGGCCCCAGAACAAACGCGCGGGGAGCTGGTGGATCACCGGGCGGACCTCTTCAGCCTCGGCAGTGTCCTCTACGCCATGTGTACCGGTCGGCCGCCGTTCTGCGCCAGCACCACCATGGCCGTGCTGCGGCGTGTCAGCGATGAGACACCACGCTCCATCAAGGAGTTGAATCCTGAGATCCCCGATTGGCTTGTTGCCACTGTCGATAAACTGCACGCCAAGGATCCGGCGGATCGATTCCAGAGCGCGGGCGAGGTTGCCGAATCGCTCAATCAACACCTGGCCCAGCTCCAGCAAGCAGCTTGGACACCCTTGCCGGGCGGAGCGGCTGAAAAAGCTCCGCGTCCGGTCGCGGCAGCCGAGGCGCCGATCACGAGCCTCACCATCTGTCCTTCGTGTGGCAGCCATTTGCACGTTCCCGACAAGATGGTTGGTCCGGTGGTGAACTGTCCGCAATGTGGTAAGCCGTTCCAGGTGCAAGATGGGTCGCAGGAAATTCAAGTCATTCAGATCGCTCCACACCCGGTTCTGCACCTGGCCGCGGTGCAGCACAAGCACCCGTTTTTCAAGACCGGGCCCATTTGGACGGCGCTTGCCATCTTTTTTGTCTTATGCTTCAGTTTCCTCGCGCTGTTGCTGCTGGGATATCTCCTTGCGTGGAGATCGGCGCAGGAAGCGAGGGAGGCGGCGACGGTGGTTGAGCTGGCTCCCCGGGAGATGCCAGCGCCAGCCCCAATTCCGATGCCGCCTCGGACGGTCCCAACGACGGTGCTCCAGGCGAAGCTGGATAAGGTTCGGGCAATCCCAGACGCGGATCAACGGGACGACGCCCTGTTCAACCTAGTCCAAGAAGCTGTCCAAAACGATGAATCGATCATGAAGGCAGCCTTGCAGGAGATTCGGAATGATACCCAACACGATGGTGCGGCCCAGGCCTGCGTGTACTTCCTCCTTGCCCACGGCCAAAATACTCAGGCCAGGGAGGTTGCGAAGGAGATACGCAATCCCGACCGGCGGGAAGCGGTGCTGAGGAAAGTGAAAGAAATGGGAGGCTAAATCTGGGTGTATGCTTCAGCGGTCCAAGCCGGACACGCCAGCGAAGGACCGCGGCATCTGGAGCGGACGCGCCCGGCTGGTGGGCTACCGCAGTCCTTCAGTTTCGCAAAAACACCACCGCCAAAGGGGGCAGCGTCAGGTTCAGCGAGAACGGTTGACCATGGGATGGCGTCGCCTCCGCCATCACGCCGCCGCCGTTTCCCATGCCGCTGCCGGCATATTCCTTGGCGTCGCTGTTGAAGACTTCGCGCCAGAAGCCGCCGCGCGGCACGCCGACCCGATAATCCATGCGCGGCACCGGCGTGAAGTTGCATACGACCGCGACCGCGGTGTCCGTGGTTCCCCCTTTGCGAAGGAAGCTCAACACGCTCTGATCGGAATCATTGGCCGCGATCCATTCGAAACCTTTGGGGTTCAGGTCGAACTCGAAGAGGGCCGGCTCGCTGCGGTAGAGCCGATTGAGATCCTGCACCAAGCGCTGTAATCCTGCATGGGGGGCGTATTCAAGCAGGTGCCAGTCCAGGCTGGCTTCGTGATACCATTCGCTCCATTGGCCGATCTCGCTCCCCATGAAGAGCAACTTCTTGCCCGGCTGCGCGTACATGTACCCATAAAGGAGACGCAAGTTGGCAAACTTCTGCCAATCGTCGCCGGGCATCTTACTCAGCAGCGATCCCTTGCCGTGCACGACTTCGTCATGCGACAAGGGCAGGATGAAGTTTTCCGTAAAGGCATACAGCATCCGAAACGTCAGCGTGTTGTGGTGAAACCGGCGATGGACCGGATCCTTGCTCATGTACGTGAGCGTGTCGTGCATCCACCCCATGTCCCATTTCAACCCAAAGCCCAATCCGCCGACGTAGGTTGGCCGAGAGACCATGGGCCAAGCGGTCGATTCCTCGGCGATCATCTGGACGTCCGGGTGACTGCGGTACACTTCCTCATTCAGCCGGCGCAGCAAACCGAGCGCGTCCAGGTTTTCCCGTCCGCCGTATTCGTTGGGGATCCATTCTCCCTCCCGCCGCGAATAATCCAGGTAAACCATGCTCGCCACGGCATCGACGCGCAGGCCATCGACATGGTACTTTTCAAACCAGAACAGGGCGTTGCTAATGAGAAAACTCTTAACCTCGTTCCGGCCATAGTTGAAGATGAAGCTGTTCCAATCGGGGTGGAACCCCTTGCGGGAATCGGCATGCTCATACAGGTGCGTGCCATCGAAATAGCCAAGCCCATGTTCATCCGTCGGGAAGTGGGCCGGCACCCAGTCCAGGATCACGCCAATCCCGTGCTGGTGGAGGACGTCCACCAGGTACATGAAATCTTGCGGCGTACCGTAGCGGCTGGTGGGAGCAAAGAATCCGGTGATCTGATAACCCCATGAGCCAAAGAAGGGGTGCTCCATCACAGGCATGAACTCCACGTGCGTGAAGCCCATTTTCTGGACGTAAGCGGCCAGCTTGGGTGCCAGCTCCCGGTAGGTCAACGCGCGGTGTCCTTCTTCGGGCACCCGCATCCAGGAGCCGAGATGGACCTCGTAGATGGCCAAAGGTGCAGCCAGGCCGTTCGTGTGGCGGCGAACCACCATCCAGGGCTGATCTTTCCACTCGTATTCCAAATCCCAGACCACCGAGGCCGTCTTGGGCGGGGTCTCATCCATGAAGGCGTACGGGTCGGCCTTATCGACCCAGTACATGTGGTACCGCGATTCGATGTGGTATTTGTAGATGCTCCCCTTCCCGATTCCGGGAATGAACCCTTGCCAGATGCCGGAGTTGCCCCGTGGCCGCAAGGGATGCGAGGTCTTGTTCCACCCGTTGAAGTCGCCGATGATGGTCACCCGCTCGGCATCCGGCGCCCAGACGGCAAAATAGGTTCCTTCCACCCCGTTGTGGGTCAGGAGGTGGGCGCCCAGCTTATCGTAAAGTCGAAAATGCGTTCCTTCGTTGAACAGGTAAAGGTCATGGTCCGTCAACAAGCTCACATCATAGGATGCCTTCTCAAGGGCCGTAGGGGGCGAGGTCTCTCGTCGGTGCTCCGTCATTAGAGTGCTCATGCCATGCTCCTGACCCAAAGGCTTGTTGATTCTCTAGCTACTATTGATCTACTTCTCCTAGTTTGCCACTTCAATGTCTAGCAGCGCCCCCATTTTCGCAGTGCATCTAGCCAAAGAGTCCCTCGTACCGCTGGCGGAATAGCTACGGTCGTTAGAGGCCGAACGTTCGGCGCAGCAGGAGGAGGCGGCTCAGCCGGATGCCGGCCGTCCGTCCGGTGTGGATCTACACCAACGTGGCAAGGATTTGCGTCGCCTGCGTGGCTGTATCGGCACTGTCAAAGGCGAGGTAGGCAGCAAAGCGGTTACTGATGCAAGAAAGCGATAAGCCCCGCAGATCGATCCCGGCCACAGCCAGGCGGCTCATGATCTCGTATCCCATCCCTACCCGATCATCCCCCTCGACACAGAGCATGGCAACATCCAGCGCGGGCGCCAGGTCCGCTTCGCGAGCGGCCTGGAGCTGTTCGGTGCCCGTGACCGGAGCCAAGAACATGATGCTCGTATCCGTTTTTTTGGGATGCGGCCGGGTGAAGACAAACTCCAGGTTAGCTCCGGCGCGGGCCAGCAGCTCCAGCTTGGCGGCCGCGGCACCGGGCCGATCAGGGATCTCGCCGGACCAAACTTGCACACGGTGCATCCGGAATGCCATGACTGGGATCCTCCCGGTTGTGGGCAAAGTGTCCGTTATTATATATTTGGGAGGGTTTCCGGGAACTTGCCCACCTCTCCAACGGGCGATCCGAGGAGCATTATGGTCCCCCTTCAATTTTCCGAGAGCAGCTTGCTCGTGGTTGATGTCCAGCAAGGCTTCACCCATTTATGTCCGCAGGAGCTTCCGGTTCCCGGTGGGCTGGAGATCGTCCCAGCGGTCAATCGACTCTTGGATCTGCCCTGGGGCCGCATTGACGCCAGCCAAGATTGGCACCCGCCGGACCACCGCAGCTTCCTCGGGCAGCGCGACCATCTGTATCCGCCCCACTGCGTCGCCGGCACGCCCGGCGCAGATTTCGTTCCCGGCCTGTACACGGAGCACTTCCACACGATTTGGCGCAAAGGGTTTCAGCGCGATTTCGAGGCCTATGCGGTGACGGCTCAGCATCCGGGGTTCCCTGCGTTGCTGAAAAGCAGCGGCGTGGGCACCGTCGTGGTTTGCGGAATCGCGACCAATATCTGCTGCTTCTATGCTGCCCGCGATTTGCGCCGGGCCGGCTTCACGGTCCTGATGGTCGAAGATGCGAGCGCCGGAATCGACGTTCCCGCAGCGGACCTGTTCCAGACGAAGGCAAAAAGCGAGGGCGAGAGCCTGGGGATCCACTATGTGACCACGGCGGAGATCCTGGCTGCTGCCGGCTGAGGCAGATACTGTTAACAACGCGATTTGCCAACGCCTTCTTCCAGCCGGCGCCGGGCACAGGCCAGGATCTCGGCATGATCAAAGGCTAACGCCGGCGGATGCCGCAGGGGATGCCAGTCGACCTCGGCCGCATCATCGGCCGCCTGGGGCTTGAGCTTGGCCGCATCCACGATGGCCAGATAGACGATGCTGATGGTTCGGCCGCGTGGGTCTCGTCCCGGATTGCCGAAGGTGTGCAACTGTTCGAGTTGCCCGACCTCCACACCGGTTTCTTCACGCAGCTCGCGCCGGGCCGATGCCTCCAAGGATTCATCCATTTCAATAAACCCACCGGGGAGGGCCCAGGTGCCAGCGAAGGGATCGTGCTTGCGGCGAATCAGCAGCACACGCGGATCCGGCTCGCTACTGACCATCACGATGTCCACCGTGACGGACGGACGCGGGTATTCATAGCAATATTTCGTGGATTGTGATTTGCCCATGTTTCCTCTTCCATAGCGGGGCGAAGCCAGGGCTCCGCTGGAACTGTATCCGGCGAATGGGTTCCCGGCCACAAAGCGGCGTTATAAGTTATCCTTGGTGGGCAATTTTCGACTCGCAGCTGCACAGATGTCCTTGTCCGGCCGACCGGACTCGCGGTATTCTGCCTATACCAGTGCAAGAGGGCGGTGGCTGGATGCGAAAGAGCGTCTTGTCATGCCGAGCGAAGGGGGTCTGTTGTGAGTGTGGATCTTGCCGTCGCGGAACCGAAGATCGTGTCCTGGACCCGCCGGCATCTACTCGGCCTGGAAGATTTGAGCCGCAACGATATCGAATCCATCCTCGATGTCGCGGAAGGGTTCGGAGAAGCTAGCCAGCGGCGGCGAAAGAAACTGGCCGCTCTCAAAGGCAAGGTGGTCGTCAACCTGTTCTTTGAGCCGTCCACCCGCACCCGGACCAGCTTCGGTCTGGCTGCCAAGCGCTTGAGTGCGGACACGATTGATTTCAGCCCGAGCGGCTCCAGTCTCAGCAAAGGCGAAAGTTTCATCGACACCGCCAAGAACATCGAGGCGATGGGCGTCGATGTCATGGTGGTACGGCACGTTTCGCCCGGAGCACCGCTCCTGCTGGCTCAAAACCTGCATTGCAGCGTCATCAACGCCGGAGACGGGGCCCACGAGCATCCCACGCAAGGTCTGCTCGACATCTTTACCATTCGACGGGCCAAGGGACGGGTGGATGGGTTAACGGTGGGATTGGTGGGCGATATCGCGCACAGCCGGGTTGCTCGCAGCAATATTCACGGGCTGATCAAGCTCGGCGCCCATGTCATCGTGTGCGGTCCACCAACGTTGATCCCGCCGGGCCTGGCGGAGCTGGGCGTCGAGATCTCCTATCGGCTCGATGATATTCTGCCGCGGTGCGATGTGATCAACTTGCTCCGCATCCAGTTCGAGCGGCAGCGGAGCGGGCTGTTCCCTTCCATCCACGAATACGCACGCCTGTTCGGCATGGACCACGAGCGGCTTCGGCGGGCCAAGCCGGAGATTCTGTTGCTCGCTCCCGGTCCGATCAATCGCGGTGTCGAGATCACGCCGGAAGTCGCGGACGGACCTCATTCGGCCATCTTGCAACAGGTGACGAACGGCTTGGCGGTGCGCATGGCGGTGCTTTATCTGCTGTGTGGCCAGCCGGGCGGGGAAGGGTGATCGCAACCGGTTCCCTCGCTGGCGCTTCGGGCTCGGATTCCGACGCAAGGTTACGGAATCATGTGCGTCCACCAATACGCCTGAAGCATCACCAGCACGCCCATGAGCGCGGCCAGCGCCAGACTGTGCCAAAATACAAATCGGAGAATGGCGCCTTCCTGGCCCGGCTGCTGGGTGGCGGCGGCGGAAACGACAATGCTCTGGGCGTCGATCATCTTGCCCATCACGCCGCCGGTGCTGTTGGCGGTGGTCAACAGCATGATGGCTTGCAATTGTGAGAGCGGTAAAATCTGATTCCGCGCTAGTCCCTGGGCCGTGATCTTTTGCAGGCTGCCGAAGAGTGCATTGGAAGATGTATCCGAACCGGTCAACGCCACGCCTAGCCAACCGAGTAGTGCGGCAAAGAATGGATAGAGCCAACCCGTTCGGGTGAACGCCAATCCCAACGTGGCATCCATGCCGCTGTAGCGGGTGACATAGGCCAGGGCCAACATGCAAGCAATCGTAAAAAGTGGCCAGCGCATACGGTAACCGGTCTGAGCAAGGATGCGCACAAACCGCCCCGGTGCAATCCGCAGCCACACGGCCGACAGAATCGCCGCCACAAAGATACCTGTGCCGGTAGCCGACAACCAGTTGAGCTTGAACACCGCTTTCTCGGCCTCCGTAACGGCCACCACGGGAGGAACACGATCCACCTTTTCATGAAGCCCCGGCACCGGAAAGGCTAAGGCAGTGAAGCCGGCCAGGGCATTGGGAGCGCTGTTGGGACCGCCATCCAGCCAGGCTCGAATGTGGCTTTCGCCGCACAGGAAAACGAGCACAGAAAGCAAAATCCACGGCACCCAGGCGTGGACCACCGCTCTGCGCGAATGGATAGGTCCAGACCGAATCATCGGTTGTGGCTTCTCATCGGGAAAATGCCAGACCTGGGCCGGCTGCCAGAGCCGCAAGAAAATGGCCAGGACAAGGAGCGAAATCAACCCGCCCGCCACATCAACCAGTGCCGGCCCGACAAAGTTAGCCACCAGGAATTGCACGAGCGCGAAGCTGCCGCCGCACACCAGCAGTGCCGGCCAAACCCCCGCCACGCCGCGCCAGCCGGCCATCGTCCAGACAAGCCAGGCGGGGACGACCAGGGAAAAAAACGGCAGCTGCCGGCCGGCCATCTTGCTGAGCTGTAATTGCCACCACACGTCCGGGCTGAGATCGGCCGGCAGAGAGGGGAGATCCTCGACCCGCGGCATGGTTACATCTGCCAAGGTCAAGAGCGGGGTGCCCAGCGCTCCGAAGGCCACCGGTGACGTGTTGGCGATCAAGGCCAGCCCGGCGGCGTGCAGCGGCCGAAAGCCGGCTCCCAGCAGCAGTGCAGCGGAGATGGCCACCGGCGTGCCGAAGCCGGCTGCTCCTTCAATGAACGCCCCGAAGCAAAAGGCGATCAGCAGCGCCTGGATGCGGCGATCATCCGACAACGAAGTGACCGAATGCTTGACGATCTCAAAATGGCCGGTCTCGACGGTGAGGCTGTACAGGAAAATCGCTGCCAGGACAATCCAGCCGATTGGAAACAGGCCGAAAGCCGCACCCTGGCCGGCGGCCGTCATGACCGTGCGGACCCATCCCCCCAGGCCACCGCTCTGCGGCACATGGACTTCATGCGGCGTGAACACCACAATGGCAGCCAGGACCGCAGCCACCAGCCCGGCAAGCGCAGCCACGGGTGCCGATACACGTCCCGTGGCCAGCAGCCCGAGCAAGAGCACGATGGGCAGGGCCGCAAACAGCGTCGCCAGCAGCGGCGAGTTGAACGGATCGTAGTTCTGGGTCCAGTGCATGGCCGGCCTGTTGAGCCACGGTTTCCCAAGTCGCCATCAACCATCGCCCCAAGAATACCAAACCCTCGGACGGTTTGTCACGAATCAAAAAAGCAGACGGGGCCGTGCGGAGGCATGCGGCGACTGGACAGGAAAAAACCTGGCCAAACTTGCTTGCTATCTGGGGCAGATCCCGATAAGCTCACATCCATAAGCGCGGAAGCAACTCCCGTATGAACGCCGAGGATCCTCCTTGCTGCCCCACGGCGGAAGTGCGAAGCGATTGTCCGCGAGTTTATTCCAATCGCCGACCGAGAGGGAGAACATCATGCCCACGTTTTACCGCCGACCTCGCTGGCTTTCCGGGAGAGGGTTCACGCTCATCGAACTGCTGGTCGTAATTGCGATCATCGCGGTCTTGATTGGTCTGCTTCTGCCGGCCGTGCAAAAGGTCCGGGAAGCAGCCAACCGCATGAAATGTGCCAACAACCTGAAGCAGTTCGGTCTGGCTCTGCACAGCTACCATGATGTGAACGCAAGTTTTCCTCGCGGAGGCAAACACTTGCCGGAGGGAAGCTGGAACGACAAAGGGAGTTGGCTCGTGTACACCCTTCCGTACATGGAGCAGAACAGCATCTGGGCGCAGCTAGCGGATCCCCGGATTGAGCTGAACACGCCGAAAGTCAACTCCATTCAGCTGGCGCTCAACCTGAAGGTTTTCCCGGTGTCGCTGCCATTCCTTCGCTGTCCGAGCGACAATTTCATGCCGACGTATCCGTACTACAGCAACTATGTGGCCAGCAACGGGCCTCAGTGCGGCGTTGGGCCCCCGTGCGGTTTGGATAATCCCTACCAGAAATATTGCAACGGCGGCGATGGAACGGGCGATAGCAGTCTGCCGCCTGCGCTCAACCCGCCAACCTATGTCGGCTATGAGACCAGCCCCAACCAAGGGAACACCTACAATCCCAGCTCTGCCGATACCGGTGGCAACGGTTCGGGCTACCGTAGCTACAGCCTTCGCTGGGTGCGCGGGATGTTCACCCGTCTGGGGCCGGCCGTCAAGATTTCTGATGTGCCCGATGGCCTGTCCAATACGCTCATGATCGGCGAGGAACTGGTCAACCACAACAGCGACATGAAGGGCTCGCCGCCGAGTTCGCCGCCGGCCGGCTGGTTCAGTTTCATCGGTGGCAACGCATCCGGGACCACCATCACGCCCATCAATTACCGGTCCGATTTTGATGATGGCAATTCCTGCACGACTGATCCCACGAACCAGCTTCACAACCTGCGCAATTGGAACGTGTCGTTTGGCTTCAAATCGAACCACGGGGGCGGGACCAATTTCGTCTTTGCCGACGGTTCGGTCCATTTCATCAGCCAGGACATCAACCACCAGACCTACCAGTACCTGGGCTGCCGCAACGACGGACAGCCGGTAGGAGATTATTGAGATGACACGACCTGGGGAGAAAATGGGCCGAAGTCTGTTTTGCATTGTGCTCGCTGGGATGGTGGTTGCAGCGGGGTCCGGGTGTGGCAACCGCCTGACCCAGGTGCGCGGAAAGGTCATGCTGGATGGCAAGCCACTGGACCGAGCGATGGTGCAGTTTGAGCCCATCGGCGGGCACGGCCAGCCGGCACGCGGCATCACCGAGAGCGACGGGTCGTTCCACATGGACACGCATGCTCCCGATGACGGTGCCTGGCCGGGTGAGTACAAGGTGCTTGTTCAAAAATACGAGGTCGACCCGGCGATGCTCCAGCGTGCCGATCCTTCGGACCCCAAAGCAAACGAAAAAATGTACGCGGCGGCGGCCAAAGTAATGGCCAAGCCAAAGAAGTGGCTCGTCCCGGCGATCTACCGCGATATCGAGAAAACGCCCCTGCGCTGGAAGATCCCCGACGACAACAACAAAACGTTGGAGCTGACGGGCACAGGAAAGTAGCCCGCGGCCTACAAGCTGGACGCTGCGGTCGATTGCGCGCGCTTCCGGCTTGTAGGCCGCCATCTACGTTGGCTTCTTGACTGGATTCTTGGCTCCCTTTTCAGGCAGCGGGACCAGGTGCTGGAGCTTTTGCCGCACTTGCTTCAGCGTGAGCGGCCGAACCAGCACGGCCACGCTGGAACGGGGTGCGATCTCCTTTGCCCAACCGGCTTGATTTTCGGAAAGAATCAAGATGCCGGCGCAGGTCCGCGCGAGCCGCCCGGCCTCATTGAGGATGTTTTCGAAGACAAACCGCCCTTCATCGCCGGTGGTGCCGGCATCCAGGACCAGGGCATCAAAGGGCTGCTGGCGAAACCGATCCATGGCCCGGCTCGGGTCAGCAGCCAGGAAGACACGGTAGCCCAACTCTTTGAAGCTATCCCGCAAGGCATCTTGCAGCCGTTCGTCCTTCTCGACGATGAACACGCTCCGTGTGGCGGACTTGGCACCTTGCCCGGCCGTTGGATGGTCGAGATCCTGGCGCGCTGCTCGGACAGCCTCGAGGAGATGGCCTGGCGTTTGGTAGCGATGCTGCGGATCGAGTGACATCATCCGCTCCACCAGCTGGAAAACCGAAGGCGGCGCCGCCACTTCGTCGGGGCGCAGCGGCGGCACATTATCAAAGCGCTGGGGGCTCATGCGCACCCTTGGATCGCGCGTCATGAGCAGGGGCGATCGACCGGTGAGCATCTCGTACAGGACGCAGCCCAGGAAGTAAATGTCGCTGCGCACATCCCCCGGCCGGACTCCGGTTCGCTTCTCCAGTCCGGCGTAATCCACGGTGCGATCAACCTTCTCCCCACCATCCAGTTCCAGCCCTTTGCGCGAAAAGATGCCAGCCAGGCCAAAATCGACGAGCTTGGCGGTTCCCTGGGTCGAGATCAGGACGTTGGTGAGCTTTAGGTCTCGGTGCGTGACGCCGCAAGTATAGGCATGGGCAATGCCGGACACCGCATCTTCGATCAGCTTGAGGGCCTCCGCGGGGCTGAGCTTCTTCCGGATCCCCAAGAAGTCCCGCAAATTGCCCCCTTCCACAAATTCCATCACGATGTAGTAATGCTTCGTGATGGGATCCTGGTTAACCGCCAGGACCTCGACGATGTTGGGGTGCTGCAGCGTCAGGCCGAGTTTGCCTTCTCGTTCGAACAGGTCGATGGCATGCTCATCCTCGCTCCAGCGGCGGCGCAACACCTTGATGGCCACCACCCGCCCGGACTGGGGATCATCCGCACGGTAGACCCGGCCGAAACTTCCGGAAGCAATTTTGTAGAGGATCCGGTATCCGCCGATGACGTAGCCATCCATGTCTCCCTTGAGAAGCTTCTGACTCTGGTAGGGGGTCAGATGGCCCTTGCGTTCCAGGACCCGCAGCAAGGCCTGGGGGTCGGCGGTGCGGGATCCGACCTCTTCCCACGCTTCTTGCAGTTGCGCTTCGGTAACCAGCCCTAACTTCTGCATCCGCTGGGCCAAAGTGGAAGCATCAAGGTTTGCCATGGATTTCTTGTATTCCGGAAGGAGCCATCTCGCCCAAGGCACCACGTTCGTTTCATTTTACCCTGTCCACGCTCGCTGCCAAGCGCAAGGCGACGACCCTCGTGATTTGCTCTTGTGGAAGAGCGGCCGCCACGTTATAGCCATGCCGCCTCCAGTAGGGTAATGCAATCGGCTCCGTTTCGTCTTCCCGTCCGAGGTCGACCAGGCCCATTCACAGAATGGGGAGGACCGCCGTGCTTAGCCAAGGAAAAAGGAAACCGTCTCAAGGCTGCCGCGCGTCACGCTTCCCCGACGCCTTTTGCCTTTTATCCTTCGCCCTTTGCCTTGTCACGTGTGGATGTGCCAACTTCTGGGATGATGTCACGAGCCGAGATTTTTCCTGGAACAGCTGGTTCAGCAAACCCAATCCCTTTATCGTGCTGCGCGATAGCACCGATGGCGACAAGCGCGCCAAGGCGTTGGCTGCCCTGCGCGAGCCGAAACAGTATGGCGGCAGCGACACCGAACAGGATGCAATTGTAAAGATCCTGACCACCGCCGCGGCCACGGAGAAGCAGCCGCTCTGCCGTCTGGCCGCGATCGAGTCGCTGGGCCATTTCAAGGATCCGCGCGCTGTCAAAGGTTTGAGCGACGCCTTCTACAATGCCGGCATCTTCTCACCGGAGACGGCCACGGTTATTCGTTGTCAGACGTTGACCGCCCTGGGCGAAACGGGGAACCCGGCAGCGGTCGAGTTGTTGGCCCGAGTCGTTCGTGAGCCACCAGCTGAGGGGACCGACCTGGAGAAACAGCAAACGCTGGACGTGCGGATTGCAGCGGCGCGGGCCCTGGGCAAGTTCAGCCATTACCAGGCCACCGAAGCGTTGGTCCGCGTCATGCAGAGCGACCGTGACATCGCTCTGCGCGACCGTGCTTACGAATCCCTCCAGGCCGCCACGGGAAAGAAGTTGCCCCCCGACGGTAAGGAGTGGGAACAGCTGCTCCATCAGGCCAGTTACAAGGAATAGCTCCGGAATTCTTCTTTCTCATCGGTTGCTGGAGCCGCTTGGGCCAGAGTGCGCAAGCGCCCCGCTCCTTTCCCTCCTCCACAATTCTGCCACTTTGCACGTGCACATCCGGGATGCCCGGCAGGCGGCGCCGGGGGCAGCCGTTGACGCGCTCTTCGCCGATTTGACGAACGGTTCAGGCGATCCACTCGCCTAACCCCGCCGGCTTTCGGCTCGGGGACGACCACAGGACATCGTACCGGTCGACAGACAGGTGCGATGTCCTGTTTTCTCATGCAGCACCTACGAAAACACATTTCCCTGTCCGCCCCAATCGCTTGGTGGAGCGTGAAGGACGTGTCACTCTCACGAGGGCCGCACGGTAGGGCCCTGTCGCCCTTCACAACGTGTCACTCGCCGGGCGGCTCTTGGCCGCCTCTGCCCGGCCAACAGCGTCCGGGACAGCCGGCCCGTGGGATTGCGGTGCGGGGAGCGTTTCCCCGCTGCCCTTGGCCGGACCACGCGGGCCGACGCGCGCAGGCGCGGGGCCCACCGCC
>DATGIQ010000124.1:0-29123 GCA_035295665.1 Gemmataceae bacterium
GATCTTCTTATTCATTTCTCGCCCGCCTCTCGTCTTCTCCTCTACCCTTCGCCGGTTCTTCACATCTGCTTCCCCGTACGCTCCCTGGCTTCTCATGGAATTCTAATCAAGCCAGGGTATTCTCGGACTTGGCGCACATTCGGTTGAGGATAGAATGGAAATGCTCCCCTGAGTTCGGTTCGCCGGGGGCCACGATGGCGAAGGATTCTCAACAACCTCAGGAGAATCGATCCAGTCCGTCCAAAACCCTGCCCGGCCCATCTTTCCCATGAGTTCGACCGTCTAAGTATGTGGCCGTGGTGACTCCTGGTGTGGTCGGGCAGGACCACCATGCTGTGGTTTACGCGCGGTGCCCAGACCGAAGATCGGTCGCAAACCGCGAGGCGCGGGTCCTCTCCCTCTGTCGCGAGTCGGAGCCGCCGGGCCAATCTCTGGCCGACCAACCTCTGGGCAGATCGTCGAGATCGGTCCGAGGAACAGGAGGGAGGCATGAGCGACGACTTGGTCACAGCTATTATTCCTACGTTCAACTACGGTCGCTTCGTGACCCAAGCCGTGGATAGTGCGCTGGCCCAGTCTTACCGGAACCTTGAAATCATGGTCGTGGACGACGGCAGCGACGATGATACCCGCGAGCAACTGGCACCATACGGCGAACGCATCCGCTATCTCTACCAGAAAAATCAGAGTGTCGCAGCTGCCCGCAATACCGGCATCCGCGCCGCCACTGGCAATCTGATTGCTTTCCTGGACGCCGACGATATCTGGCATCCGCAGAAGATCGAGCTTCAGATGCGCTGCCTGGCCAATCATCCCGAGGCGGGCATCGTGGCAGTGGACCGGCTTCCCGAAGGCGCCGTCAGCTGGCCTATGCTCAATGGATCAACCCACTTGAAAGCACGTTCGATCACCGTAGACGAGCTGGTTCTCCGGCCGCTGTTCGCTCCAAGCGGAGTTCTGGTGCGCAAGCAGTGCTTCGAGGTGGCCGGCTACTTTGATCCCGAGTTCCGCAACGCAGAAGACTACGACATGTGGATCCGGATCGCTTCCCACTTCCCCATCGTAAAACTAGAGATTCCGCTGTGGTGGTATCGCGTCCACGGATCGAACAAGTCGCATATTCCGGCGCGTCAAGAGGCGGCGGCACTGAAAGTGTTGGACAAGACCTTTGCCAAGAGCAGTCCCCTGCGGAACCGGTTCCTCCTTCGGCAAAAGGCCTACAGCTACGCGGCCTACGCTGCCGCCCAGAATTTTACCTCCGTGGGGAGAGAGCTTCCCGCATCGATGCGGATCCTTCGCTCCGTACTGCTTTGGCCATTGCCGTATCGGCGCCAGGAGGTAGCGACTTCGCTGGCCCGTCCGAAGAAACTGCTCATCGCGCTGCTGCGCATGCTGCGCCTCATGCCCCGAGCCGCTCCGCGGATCAGTGCCAATCCTCCCAACCTGCCTCAGCCCTCGCCGCACCGGGAAGCGGTTCAGAAAAGCACCATGTGAGCTGGTCCCTCACCGAGGCGACGGGTGTGCGCACCGCCGACTGGATTGGCCGCGGCATCCAGGTCGACGATCCTGGCAACGCCTACATGGCTACGGTCATCGATAATGGCGGCGGCGGGAACATGGCCTTGTTTGAAGTGGGTCCGACCGGCGGGACGGGATTGGATCGCCAGGGCAATGCCTTCGGCGCCAAGGATGACCAGAACCGTGGCCTGGTGCTGGATACGACCAACGGGGTTGTATACATGGTCGGGTTCACCAATTCGCCGGCTCTCAACTTAACCGCGAGTAGCATTCAACCCGCATACGGAGGCGATCCCTACGACGGCGTGATCATCCAGGATCGGCTGGTGTAGGCGGGGTCACGGTTATTTGCCGCGGACGTCGGCCACGCAGCAGTGAAGCGACAGCTGCGATGGCGCACATCGCGGCAGAAACGGCAAACGCCCACCGCAAGCCGGTCATGAATGGTTCGGCGATCAACTGTGGAAAGAATTCTTGGCCAAGCAGCTTGGCCCGGGCGTGGTGCGGGATCTGGGAAAGCATGTCCTTGGGCACGAGCGAACCCATTGGGTTGTATCCCAGGAATGCCGCAAACAAGGCCGCCGTGGGCGGGACGTGCGCCACCTGTGTAGCCGCGGCCGCGGGCAGTCCTTCCCGTTCGAGGCCGCCGGCCAAGACAGGAGGCAACTGCCGGGCGAGGGCAACGATGACAATGCTGAAGAACAGTCCGATGCTCAGTAGCATCGCCGCATTCTGGAAGGTGGCGCGCATCCCCGAGCCGGCGCCACGGTGCTCGGTTGGCAGACTGTTCATGATCGCGCTGGTATTGGGGGCTGCGAACATCCCCTGCCCAACACCCAGCACCACCAACCAGCCAGCGAACCAGACATACGTAAAATTGGCCGGCAACGTCATCATCCCGGCAAAGCCGGCCACGTTCAGTAGCATTCCCCCGGTCGTCAACCCCCGCGAACCAAGGCGGTCGGACAGCCAGCCACAAACGGGCCCGGCCACCGCGAAGCCGACCAGCATCGGAATCATGTAGATCGCTGCCCACAACGGTGTCTCCTCGTAGGAGTAGCCGTGCAGCGGTAGCCAGATGCCTTGCAACCAAATGATGAGCATGAACTGCAACCCGCCCCGGGCCAGTGAAGCCAGGAAATTGCTTGCGTTGGCCGCCGTGAACATGCGGATGCGGAACAGCTCCAGCCGAAACATCGGTTGGGAGACGCGGTGCTCCACGGCGACAAAGGTAGCTAGCAGAGCCAAGCCCAACACCACTCCGCCGATCACGGTGGGATTGGTCCACCCCATCGGTTCCGCTCCGTAGGGCTGAATCCCGTAGGTGATCGCCAGGAGAAGGATCGTGAGCCCCACGGCGAACAGAACATTGCCCACCCAGTCGATCTGTGGATGTTGCGCCGGCCGAGCGGTTTCGCGCAGCTTCCTATATGCCCACACGGTGCCGAACGCTCCGACAGGCACGCTAATCAGAAACACCAGCCGCCAATGGATCGTCGCCAAGACGCCGCCAAGGATCATGCCGGCGAGCGAGCCGACGATGGCCGCAACCTGGTTGAACCCCATTGCCATGCCCCGCTCGTTCGACGGGAACGCGTCCGTCAAGATGGCGGCACTGTTGGCGAAGAGGAAACTGGCACCCAGGCCTTGCACGATGCGGTAGAGGATCAACTGGAGCGCCGCGGTGTTCCCGGAAGCCGGCGTGAGGGTCAAGAGGAGGCTGCCCAGCGTGAACACCGCGAAGCCCAAATTGTACAGGCGCACCCGGCCATACAAATCGGAAATGCGCCCGCACGTGACCAGCAGGCTCGCTGTCACCACCATGTAGCCGAGGAAGAGCCAAAGAAAATAATTCGTTTCTGCCGGCGCCAAGGGATCGACACCGATACCCTGAAAAATTGCCGGCATGGCGATCAAGACAATGCTGGTGTTGGCGAAGGCCATGAATACGCCGAGCGTTGTGTTCGACAGCGCGATCCATTTGTAATCGAGCTGGGGTCGGGCCACCGTGGTTGAGCGGACACGCGCACCGGCAATCGACGGGCGCCAGTAGCTCGGCGCCGGGTTGCGGGGAGGATTCACGGGACATCCCTCCTGGGCGGCTTGGGTGCCGCTGGGCACACAGTGAACATCCGCTTCTTGACGTGGTGGTACATGGTAAGCTCTTCCGAAGAAAGAAAAGCCCAACGCGGGGAAACCCGACCCCTGAATCAGCGCGCGGGAGCGCCTCGAGGAGAGAGAAAACTCTGCAAACGCGATGCCGCCGGTGGGAATGGCGTGCGGAAGGTGGATGCTGGGGGAAATCTGCTTGCCGCCTGCGACAAACAAGAGGGGAGTTTATATTTCGGCGAAATACTCATCGGAACCAATGAGGATCGCGCTTACCGTTTCATCGGGTACACCGCGCTGGAGCAAATTCGTGAACGTATCGAGGCCACTCGGATCGGGCGACCGATGCAGGAAGTTCGCGTACAAGACCTCTGTCTCGAGTTGATCCGATTCCAGACTGGCGAGAATGGCCGCGGCGACCGCCGACCGAGAAGTTCCACCAGCCAACGCTTGTCCCCAGCTTTGCGCTCCACTGGAGTCGATCGGGCGGTGGAGAGTGAGCGGGTAGATCGCCTGTAAGAAGCCCGTGTTGCTTCCGCCTGCGATCTTCAGGTACTCGTCCGAGCCGAGAAGGAAGGCCCCCACTTGCTCTGCCGTTCCGCCCTGGTTCAAGAAATTGGTATAGGTGGCATTCCCTGAGTCATCGGGCGATCGTCCCAGAATCCGGCGATAGAGGTCGGTCACCACCAGCTTGTGATACTCATCGCTGCTTTCAATCTGCTGCACGATTTGCATCCGGGAAACCCCGCTTTCCAATAGGCCGGAATAATGGGCCAGGCCCGCGGAATCGACGGGGCGCTGGAGCAAATCCGGAAAGACCTGCGCGACGAAAAGCTGGTTCGGCGTTAAGCTGGAAATGCCCGAAAGGAAGTAACGGGCTACCGTGAAAGAAGTGTGCCCGGCAATCGTGGTCGTGCCAACGATGAGGATCCTGCCATCGGACTGAAGGGCGAAATCCGCGTTCGCAAAATCAGGCACGACGGTGGCGGAGCTTCCCAAGCGTACGTCCAGTGTCCCGTTGGATTTGAGCACCATCTCTCCCGATAGGATGCCGCGCGCCGGCGTGAACACATTTCCTCCGAGAATGATCCTGCCGTCGGGGGCGATGGCAACGCGGCCTTGGGCAAAAATCGGCAGGGTCCGACCGTTAATGCCAAAGAATTCGTCGAGGCTGCCATCCGGATTAAAACGGGCCGCGGGGGAACCGATCACGATTTTGCCGTCCGGCTGCACAGCAATCCCCGGAGTTTGCGCCCCGGGAGAGATCGTCACCATCCCGGTGGTACCGAAGCTCGTATCCAGGCTGCCGTCCGAGTTGTAGCGCACCAACAGAGGCGGATTCGCGGAGTTCGAGTCTTGATGGCCGAGGACGATGATCTTGCCACGGCCCTGGAGCGCGACACTTCCAATTGTGAAATCAACGGAAACCACCCCGTTGGTGCCAAAGGCGGTATCCGGACTGCCGTCGGGGTTGAGCCGTTCGATCTTCGATGTTCCGACGACGACGATCTTGCCATCGGGCTGAAGCGTAAGATTGACGGCACCAAGGGAAGTCAGATCTGCTTGAAACGTAGCATCGGCGTTGCCATCAGTCTCGTAGCGCTTGAGATGATTCCCAACCAGGACCAGAAATTTGCCATCGGACTGGACAACCAGTGCGCTTGGGGCGGCGGAGAATAGACCGTTGGCGATCTCGGCATCGGCGAATTGTCCCGCATCTCCGAAGCTCGCGTCCAGCGTTCCGTCGCTGTTGTAGCGTGCCACGGCCAAGCTGGTCGGGAAGCTGCCGGCGACCAGGATCTTGCCATCCGGTTGGATAGCCACTCGGCTGGCCGTGGCATTCACACTGCCTGTAAAGCCCCCGGTAATCTCTTTGCCGCCGGTGCCGAAGGCGCTGTCCGGGCTACCGTCGGGATTGAAGCGGGCCAAGGCAAACTGGGTCAACGAAGAGCCGTACGAAGTTCCTATTGCCACGATCTTACCGTCAGGCGCCACGGCAAGCGCGAGCGGATTATACCCTGCCAGAACGCCCACGTCCGCCGAAGCTTTCCCCTGCGTGCCGAAGGTCATGTCCGCACTGCCGTCCGGGTTCAAGCGTAGCACCGTCAGTGCTTCCGATGGCGCTTGCAAAACGGTAAGGAGGTCGATCTTGCCATCCGCCTGGATCACGAAGGGGCCGAATTGAGAAACGGGTTGATTCAGGGCCGAAGTTGAAAAGCCACTGTCAATCGTGCCGTCCGGATTCAAGCGGACGAGCATGGTAAAGCTTTCGTAGGGCACGCCGGTCTGAGTGTAGGTTGCGAGGGTCAGGATTTTGCCATCGGGCTGGACGCCAACGCGGCTGAAGCGGTAGGCCGAGCCCACGCCAAGCAGCCCATCGAGGCTGCCATCTGCGTTGTAGCGAATGACCGCAGCGCCGCCGGCGACCACAATCTTGCGATCGGGTTGAAGCGCGACATTGCCTGCCTGTAGGTTTGCGGTAATCGCCTTGCCAGCTGCGCCAAACGTCGGATCGAGACTGCCGTCCGAAGTGTAACGGACAACCGCCACATTGCCCGTCGCGGCATTGCCGGCCACGACGATCTTGCCATCGCTCTGAACGACTACGCCCGTGGCCGAGGAAATTCCGCTGCCGATATCCGTATGAACCACGCCGCCCTTGCCGAAGGCCGAATCCAGGCTGCCGTCGGCGTTATAGCGAACGACGGCAAACGTGCTGGAACCTTGGATGGCAGGGTTGCTGGGATCGGCGCCTACGAGGATGATTTTCCCATCCTGCTGGAGCGTCAGGTCGGTTGGGCCGTTCGAGGCTGCGAAAAACGTGTTCGTGACTCTGCCGCCGGTACCAAAGCTTGCATCCGGACTGCCATCCGTGTTGTAGCGGCCCAAGAGGGACCGGAATGTCCCGGTATCACCTGCCGAGCCGGCGACGAGAATCTTGCCATCGGGCTGAATGATGGTTGCCTTGGCGACCGCCGCGATCATCTGTCCGACGAAATCGGTCAATACCTTGCCACCCACGCCGAACGTCGGATCTAGATCTCCCGCGTTAAGGAGGGTCCGGGGTTCCAATGCTTCTAAGTTCAGCCGGGGTGCGCAGAACCGCGCGGTCCTCCGAACTGCCGCTGAACGATCCAAATGCCCAAAGCAGCGCCCTACCCTCACATACCAAAATCCAAACATGATTCACCTCAACTTCAGATCTGTGACCCATACTCCGGCGAAGTCAGGAGCAACCCGGTCACTTGTTCCTGACTCATACCACCTTCCAGCAGGCTAACGAAGCTATTCAGCCCGCCTGGATCGGCGTTGCGATGGAGCAGGTGGTGGTAGAGCATCTGGACTTCCAGCTGGTCTGATTCAACACTCGCCAGGACTGCTGCCGCAACCGCGGAGCGTGTGAGTTTTCCGGATTGTAAGGCCTGGCTCCAATCCTGAGCGCCCGCGGCATCGATCGGCCGGTGCAGCGCGATTTGGTAGAGCGCCGGGAGGAAACCGGCGTTGAGGTCGTTGTTGTGGGCCGCAAAGAATTCGTCCGAGCCCAGGAGCATGGCTTCCAGGTTCTCCGCCGTGCCGCCATTACCCAGGAAATCTACCCACGTGGTCATGCCTCCGTTGTCCGGATCACGATGCAGAACCAGCTGGTAGAGGTTCTTCACGATCCGGGTCCGGTACTCCAAACTACTCTGAATTCCCTGGATCACTTGCAACCGTGATTGACCCTGATCCAGCAATCCCGACCAAAGCGCCAAGCCCGACGGGTCGGCGTTCCGCCCGAGCAGATCCACGTACACCTGAGAAACAAAGCGATGATTGGGGCTGAGCTTGGAGGGTCCCGTCATGAGGTAGCGTTCAACGGCAAAGGAAGTCAGGCCATTTGTGTCGTTGGCGTTGCCTGCCAGCACCACTTTGTCATCGGCCTGAACCGAGATGGAGGCCAGGCTGAGATCGGTGGTAATCTGTGCTCCCGCACCAACAGTAAAGTCCGGATTGCCATTCGGTCGGAAGACGACCAGCTGCGTGGGATTTGCGACCACCCAGACCACGATCCGCGTATCGGGCAGGAGGGCAAGGGCGACCTGCACAGAGGTACTGGCGTTTGGATTGTAGGATACCTGGCCGTCTACACCGAAGGTCGTGTCGAGACTGCCGTCGGGGTTGATCCGCTCCAGAAGCGAACTACTCCCGAGGACGATCTTGCCGTCTGATTGGATGGTGAGTGCGTTGGCGGTTACAGCCAGCTTCACTTCGCCGCCGGAGCCGAACGTGGGATCCAGGCTGCCATTCGTGTTGAAGCGCACCAACACATGGGGGATGTACCTCCCGGTTCCGACGGCAACAACCTTGCCGTCGGGCTGAACTGCGATGCCGCCGGCGGCGAACGTTGGATCGACCGCCGTGCCGCCGATGCCGAAGTTGAAATCGAGGCTTCCATCTGGATTGAAGCGCTGAAGGCCAATGAGGACCTTGTCATCGGGCGCCACGATGGGTTTTTGAGGACTACTCAGATACTCGGTCGCGAAGGTTGGGTCCGGACTGCCGTCGCCGTTATAGCGCTGGAGGAGAGTACCGGCAACAATGATCCTGCCATCCTTTTGAAGCGCGAAACCCTGATTGCTGGGGACTGTAATCATGCCGGCCGTGCCGAAGCTTGGATCGAGTGTCCCGTCGGGGTTGTAGCGGATTAAGACTGCGTTGCTTCCCTCGGTGCCCCCGGCCAAGAGCTTGCCATCGGGCTGCACGACCACCTCATTGGCACTGCTGAAGAGCGTGCCGATGAAGCCAGCCGTCATCACACTGCCATTGGTTCCGAACCCGGTATCGATGCTGCCGTCGGGGTTCAAGCGTGCCACGCCGAACGGCGAAAGGAGCGCGACGATTTTTTGATCGGGTTCCAGAGCGAGCGCAGGAGGCTGACCGAAATTACGCGGAAAGGTCGTGTTGACCTGGCCATTCGTGCCAAAAGTCGGATCCGGGCTCCCGTCGGCGCTAAATCGAGCCAACGCGAGGACCATCTGTGAGTTTATAAAATTATCTCCGGAGACGATAACCTTGCCATCTTGTTGAAGTGCTAAAGGTGCCAAACCTTCATTGGGCCCACCAAGTCTTCCCACATTGACGATGAAGACCTTGCCGGCGCTCCCGAAGCCGGTATCGAGACTGCCGTTGGTGTTGAAACGTTCCAGGACGAGAGTTCCTGACCCTTCGAGCGCAAGGAGTTTCCCGTCCGGCTGCACAACGACAGGGCCCGAAGTCAGGTCGGTGTTGACAGTTCCGCCCTGGCCAAAACTTGGATCAAGTTGGCCGTCCGGGTTGAAACGCAACAGAATCTTTCCGCTCGCCACGACGATCCTGCTATCAGTCTGAATAGAAACCGTGGCGGTAAGGGCATCTATGCCGTGAGTCACGGTCCCGTTCGTGCCGAAACTGTGATCGAGGCTACCGTCCGGGTTGTAGCGAGTCATGAAAACTTCGTAAATGCCTTGCGGACCGCCGGTAAAACCCGTGCCCACTTCGATGATCTTGCCGTCGGGCTCAACGGCCCCGTCATCGCCCGTTACGTACACCGCGAAGCTGGTGAGGACCCGGCCGCCCAAGCCGAACGCGGTATCGAGGCTGCCGTCCGGGTTATAGCGTTCCACGGCAAATCCACCGGAAGAGCTGCCGAACACAACGAGCTTGCCATCGGCTTGAAGGGCGAGACGCTGAACTGCACTATGAAACGACGTGGTGCTCGCTCTACCGGCTGAACCAAAGCTGGGATCCAGACTGCCATCCGGGTTATAGCGAGCGAGCAGGATATCTACCGCAGGGTCGGTACCGGCCACCACGATCTTGCCATCCGGCTGTGCGGCCATGGCCAAGGCGGTAGCGCTGACTGGGCCCTGAAAATTCATTACAACCTTGCCACCGGTGCCAAGGATCGGGTCCAAATCGCCGGCGCTGAGCAACGTTCGCCCTTCCAATTGCTCCAGGCGCGGCACCAGGAAATGCCTGCGGGATCGCAGCGGCGAACGCGGACGGCGGGTCCCAGCATTCTTCCATGCCTCGACCCAATGACCGGGGAACCTAATCATGACCGACCTCTGGAATCAGTCCAGCCGGCTTCAGATTGGACTTGGGAATTGGAAAGCACGCGAGCAGGACTGTGTTTTGTGACATCGGGGATGGTCCCGGAGCAGTTTGACGCAATGGCACAGTTTCGGTGCACGGTTCTCATAAGTGAGCAAATTTGAGGCCAGTTACGTTCGACGGAACGGCCTCCCTGCCGCTCCGTCAGCCAGCTAGTGCCGCCTGTGTTGCCCAAGTGTGCAGGGGGAGAGACTTCCATGCCGCTGTCCACCCAGGCTCCGCCAAACCACAAGCGCTACAGCTGGAGATTTCCGCGATGCCGTGCGGCGAACGATTTGCTTGTGAGCACTCGCTTTACAAGACGATTGCCGAAGGGAAAAAGTTGAGTCCCGATCAGAATATTCTGCAAATCCGGCACCCGCCGACCCCGTGGCCAAAAAATCGTGAACGAAATCGGCCGCCGAACCGCACTATTAACAGCGGAAGCCCTGGATGTGCCCCGACTGAATCGCGGAGACCCAACTATGCGGTTGACCCTACGGACCTTGCTCGCTTACCTCGACGATGCCCTGGAGCCGGCCCAGGCCAAGCTCATTGGCCAAAAGGTGGCCGAAAGCGAAGCTGCTCAGGAACTGATCGGCCGCATCAAGCAAGTCACGCGCCGCCGGCGTTTGACAACGCCGCCGCTGACCGGACCGGGAGCCAAGTTCGATCCCAATACCATCGCCGACTACCTCGATAACGTCCTGCCGGCCGAACAGGTCGCACAACTCGAAGAAACCTGTCTGGCTTCGGACGTGCATTTGGCCGAGGTGGCCGCCTGCCATCAGGTGCTCACGCTCTTCCTGGGCGAGCCTGCCCTTGTTCCACCCACGGCACGGCAACGCATGTACGGCTTGATCAAGGGCCGGGAGTCGATTCCAAACCGCAAGGTCGCCGCGCCCGCAGCGGCCACCGCGGAAGGGATCGGTGAAGGCCAGGAAGAAGAGACGTTGCTGGGTCTGCCGCTGTTTCGCCGCGGCGGAGATTCGCTTCAGTGGCTGGTGGTGGGGACCGCACTGTGTCTCTTGCTCGGGGCAGGGATCACGATCTGGATGGCCGTTGCCTCTCCCTCCCGGCTGACCATCCCGCCCAAACGGGCCGTCGAGGAAACCCCGACGAAGGTGGCTGCGGCGGATTTCACCACGACGCCGGAGCCGCGGCCTGTGGCCGAGCCGAGTCGAGAATTGTTGCCGGCTCCGAGAGACGCCGCCCCCGTCGGCACGGAGCCGGCGACCGGAGAGAACCAGCAGCCCGCACCGAAACCGGAAACGCCGGCTGAGCCACCCGCCAAACCGAAGCCTTCGGTGCCGCAACCAGTCAGCGCCCCCAGCACCCAGCGGGCCGAGCTTGGAAAGGCGAACCTGGCATCGCCGGCCGTCCTCCTGGAGCGGCCGGCCGACCGGGAAACCTGGCAGCGGCTGAAGCCGCAAAGCCGGATCGCTTCCACCGACTATCTCGTGAGTCTGCCGGGCTACCGAAGTGAATTGCGCATGGACAGCGGGGCCCAGCTCGTGCTGTGGGGCAATCTGCCCGAAATCTCGCGGTTTCCCCCGGTGCTGGAAAGTGCGGTGATCCTCCACGTCAATCCCGATTTCGATCTCGATTTTACCCTCGACCACGGCCGGGTGGTCCTCTCCAATCACAAGAAAGAGGGGCCTGCACGGGTCCGCCTTCGTTTCATGGACGAAGTCTGGGACTTGACGTTGCCGGACGCAAGCACCGAAGTGGCCGCCGAGTTGGTCGGGCTCTGTCTCCCTTACAGCAAAGAACCCAGTGGCGGCGAATCCGAGCTGCATCTGGCGTTGCTCGGCCTCAAGGGGCAGGCTCAGGTCAAGGTCCGCTACGAACAGTATTTACTGCCCAGTCCGTCGATGCTCACCTGGGACAATATCGTCGGTGCTTCGCGGAGCCCGATGCCGTTGCCCCGGCTTCCCGACTGGTGGACGAGCACAGTCCCGCCCAAACTACAGGCCCCGCTGGAAGGGCTCAGCAATCGGCTCGCGCTCAAGAATATCGATGTGGGCATTGCCGAGGCCAAGAATTTCCCCGAGCCGGCCGCCCGTGTGCTGGCGCTGCGCTGCCAGGGAGCCTTGGCCAACTACTCCAGCTTGCTCGATTGCCTGGCCGACGACAAACATCCCGATCTGCGGACGGTGGCTATCGAAGAGCTGCGGCATTTGCTTGGCCTGGATGCCAAGAACGATGGGAAATTGCGCAAGGCGCTGGCACAGAAAAACTATTCGGACGCCCAAGCCCAAACCATTGTGCAATTGGTGCATGGTTTTTCGCGCGAGCAGTGGGCGGAGCCTTCGGCCCGATCGATCGCCGTGGATTACTTGATGCACGAAAAGTTGGCGATCCGGCAACTGACGCACACACTGCTGATGGCCCTGGAGCCCAGCGGTGCCAAGATCCCGTATGATCCGGCCGGTGATACCGAATCGCGCGAACGGGGCTATGAGGCGTGGAAGAAACTCGTGCTCGGTGGCAAGCCGGCCAAGTGAGGGATGGAGGAGCCATTGCCCGAATCGAACACGGAGGAGCGCGGATCCGATCCGCGCTGCTCCGCGTGCTCTTTTCTCAAGCTGCGGCGCGAGCTTCCGTCTCCGGACTGGGCAGCAGGATTATCCGCTGGAGTGCGGCGAAAGCATCGACCAGTCGATCAATCGACTCGGTTCGGTGATTGGCGTTGACCTGAACGCGGAGCACGCCGGCGTGATAAGGCACCGCCGGAAACGTCACCGACTGCACATAGAAGCCACGGTCAAACAGGAAACTGCCGGCATTCAGCGTATCTCCCTCATCACCCACCAGCACCGAGATAATTGGCGTCTCTCCGCCCAGGACCGTCAGGCCGAGCCGGCTAAATCCGTTGACTAAACGACGGCAATTACTTCGCAACTGGTCGCTCAAGTGCTCGTATTCCGGTGAGGCGAGGATTTCGCAAACTGTACACACCGCTTCCAGATAGGGCGGTGGCACCGGTCCGCCGAAAATGTAGGTATTCGAGCGCATCTTCAGGAGCAGCTGAAATTCTCGCGTGCAGCCGATGAAGCCGCCGGCACAGGAAAAACCCTTGGAGAGGGAGCCGATCACAAAGGTGTTGTCATAATTGCCCAGGGCATCCAGTACCGTGCCACGTCCCTGGCGGCCCAGGACCGCGGTGGCATGGGCATCGTCCACGTAGAGCACGGCCGCATAGCGTCGGGCCACGGCGTCCAGATCGGCCAAGGGCGGCAAGGCCCCGGTCATGCTGTAGACGCCATCGATCGCCACCACGGCAACGCGATACGGCTGGGCCGCGCGCAACACGCGCTCCAGATCGGCGGGATCGCAGTGTGAAAAGGTCACGACCCGCACCCCATTCGCCTTGGCGATCTTGGCCCCTTCCTGGATGGAGTTGTGGGCGTGCTCATCCACCACAAGCAAATCTTGCCGGCCGACCAGGCCCGGGATGGCTCCCATGTTGGCCAGCGTGACCGACGGATAAATCAGCGCGGCCGGCGTGCCGAGCCAGTGAGCGATTTTTTCCTCGGCCTCGATGTTGGCGCGGACACTGGCAAAGGCCCGTGATGCTCCGTTATGCGTGCCCCATTTGCGGACACCTCGGAGCAGAGCTTCCTGAACCCGCGAGTCTTGATCCAGGCCCAGAAAGCTATCGGAGCCAAAATTGACGACCTCGCGGCCATTCACCCGAATCGACCGATAAGGATTGATTTCTTCGACCACGAGGTCCTTGAGGTGGCTATGCGGGAAGAGTTCGCCGTAATGTTCGATGAAGCGGATCAAGCCATTCTGGCGAAGCACCTTGGCCAATTTCTGCATGGGAAGATCGGACATTCCTTATCCTCGAGCGGTTGGCTGCTGCCGAGTGTAGAGGGAGGCAATCCCCTCCTTCTTCCGCAGCTCGCACGATCAAAGCAAAAACGCGGCAAGTAGGCAATCGCAATCATGCTGGCCTGGCGGGAACGGCGAAGACCTGTTGACAAAGCTAGGGGGTTTACAGTACCAATCGGCACCGCAGTGTTCCTTGCACTCTGCCGGCTGGACGCGTGGTAAATGCGGCAAGCTGGGCAAGTGGTCGAGTTGTTCGGTCGCCTGGCTTGCGTTTCGGTCGCAAGCGGCAAAGGCCCTAACCCCTCTTTGGCCGCCGACGTGAAAGGATTCGTGTCGAGTGACGCCAATTCGAGATCCCTCCGCACCGTGTGCCGGGACGGCGATCTGCGCTGATGTGGTGGCGTCTGCCGGCATCCGGGTGACGATGGACCAGTTCCCGGACTTGCGGCAACGGCCCGGACCGGGGCTGGGCGCTGCTCTTCCCGCCAGCGTTCTCCGCCACGCCGACGAGCAAACCGTTGCTGGCCTGGCTGCCGTCCTGCATGCCATCCATGATTTCCAGATGGATGTTACCGACTTTCGCGATTGGGGAATCGTCGCCGGGCCGTGCTTTTTAGGGCGGGCCACACTGGCCGTCGCGTTGCAACGTTTGGCGGCCGAGGGCGCCTGGGGAATCTCTCCTCATTTCATTCCCCATCGTTCCCAGCACGCCGTGGCCGGAACCATCAGCCAGGTCTTAAAAATCGTCGGTCCCAATCTGGGCGCGGGTGGGGGACCAGGGAGCGTCGTCCAGGCCCTTCTGGCCGGCGCGGCTCTTCTCCAGGACAATCGTTTGCCCGGTGTCTGGATCGTGGCTACCGAATGGGAGCCGGAGGCGATTCCCGATGCCAACGGCGGCATTCCTCCCGAGGCCGTTTGCCATGCCGTGGCGCTGGCTGTGGTGGCGGCCCGACCCAGCTGGACAGGGATTCGGCTGCGCGTGCTGGCGCGCGGGACACGGATGGCCCCCGGGCAAAGCGTACAGACGGTGAGCCAATTGCAAGGGCTCCTAACCCCGGTGGTTGGGGATTATGCATTGCCTCACAAGGTCGTTTGGACCCTGGAGGGCGGTGGCTGGATGGAGTTTGGCCGGGGCGAGGGCGGGACGAACGGAACCCGGCCGGAGCGCGTGCACCGGGCAGAGGCACGGGTTCGCTTCGACGTTCAGCAAAGCGGGGCCGGCACGGAGAACAAACGGTGAAGCCACGGACCGCAGTCTGGATTACCGGCGTGGGAGCGATGACTCCCCTGGGGGACGACTACGAAGAGATTGCGGACAATTTGCTGGCGGGCCGCTCTGGGGTCCGCAGCGTGTCTGGCTTTGATGTCTCGCAACACCCCAGCCAAATTGCCGCCCAGATCGGCAAGATCCGCTGTGTCCCGGGCTGGGATCCGGCCGAATTCTACAGCCTGTTCCGGCTCGAGCAGCTTACCCTATGGTGTTGCTACGAGGCCCTCCGCGATGCCGGCTGGTGGGAACGGCGGGAGGAGCTTCGCGTCGGACTGGTGCTCGGCCTGGGAGCGGAGTGGCTGACCCTCTGGGATTCGGACGCGCACCGGGGCGGAACGAGCGTGTTCGGTTCTCAAGCGGACGCCGAACCATTGGCAAGCAGCACGCAGCGCAAGCTCCGGCTCAACGGGCCGGCTCTCAGTGTCGCCGCCGCCTGTGCCAGCGGGAACTATGCCCTGGCGCAAGCCCGTCGTTGGCTGGAGCTGGGCTGGGTGGATGTTTGCCTGGCCGGGGCATGTGATGCCGGCGTGACGGCGTTGGGCCTGGCGGGCTTTGGCAATCTCCGCGCCCTGTCGCGGCGGAATGATCAGCCCGAGGCAGCTTCGCGACCTTTCGATCGGGGCCGCGACGGCTTTGTCCTGGGGGAAGGGGGCGCGATCTTCGTGCTCGAAGCTGCCGAAACCGCCCGACGACGTTCAGCCCATGTGTATGCCGAGGTGGCCGGCTGCGGCGCCAGCAGCGATGCCCATAACATGGTCATTCCCAGCCCGGACCCCGAGCCCGCCACCGCCGCCATGCGCCAAGCGTTGGCCGACGCCGGAGTCGCGCCCGCGGAGATTGATTACATCAACGCCCACGCCACCAGCACGCCCGTCGGCGACATTGCCGAGACGCGTGTCCTTGAAGCCGTGCTAGGGCCCGCCGTCTGGAAGGTTCCCGTGAGTTCTACCAAGAGCATGACGGGCCATTGCCTGACGGCCGCGGCCGCGGTTGAAGCGTTGGCCTGCCTCATTGCCATGCAGCGCGGGGCTCTACCGCCGACCATCAACCTGGAGGACGCGGATCCAGACTGTGCCCTCTGCCACGTCGCCAATGAGGCCCGACCGCGGCCGGTTCGCGTGGCCGTCTCCAATTCGTTCGGCTTCGGCGGCAGCAACACCTGTCTGGTTCTCAAGGCGGTTTCGGGCTAGGTGGACAGTGGGCCCGTCGCGGACCCTCGGGGTTTGCGTCGATTGGTTTATTAGGCGGCCAGATCCTGCGGATCAGGCGCTTCGCAGAGCCGACTCTCTGCGAAGCGCAGACCCGTGGAGTCGTAAAACAGAATTCGGTTTTCTGGACCCGCCCACACGGCATGGGTCTTGAGGAGGCGCGGTCCTTGCACCTGAAACAGCAAACCGCATGGCTTGCCCGAACGCCGGATGACGGCCTGGTACAAGGGCGTCTGCTCGGGATCCAGGCGATCATGAGCACACAGCACCTGCACCACATGGGCGCGGAGGTTCTCCAACGTCGGCACGGAAACGAAGTGGATGTCCATGAGTGTGCGAATGAGCCTCCGCCGACTCGGCAGGAGGGGAAGGTTGGGTAAAATCCGGCTGAGTTCCCACCCTCCATTTATCGGCATGGCGGTGGGGCAGCGTTCAGATTTCGCGCCTATCCGAGAGGGATGTTGAGAGGCTCCGATGGCGACGTTGCCGACCGCTCCCGAGGAAATCCGAAATCCGATCGATGGATTGGTTTTCAGCAGGCCACGCCGTTCTTGGCGGCACAAATTTCGCGATGCGTTGCGCGGGCTTAAACTCGGCGTCCGTGGCCATTCGAGCTTTTTTGTTCACTTTTTCTTTGCCGCTCTCGTCGTCGCGGCCGCCTTGGTGCTCCATTGCCGGACCCCGGAGTGGTGTATTTTGTTGGGCTGCATCGGCATGGTCTTCACGGCCGAGCTTTTCAACAGCGCGATTGAGACCATTTTCCGTGGTCTGGAGGAGGCGACGAAGCCACGGGTCCGCGCTTGCCTGGACATCGCGGCGGGAGCGGTGCTGGTAGCCAGTATTGTCGCCGCCCTCATCGGCAGCATCATTTTCCTTGACCGGCTGATGGAACTTTTTGGCCGGGCTCCCGACTGGCTGGGCGCGGGCTAAGATTACGCCGATAAACGAACACGTCTGGCTCAGATCTCCTGGCCGTAGTGCAGGACCCAGTTGGCGACGCGGCGCTCGGCCCAACGGATCCCGCCCGCGCCGTCCCATCCCAGGAAGCCGCAATGGCCGCCGCGCTGCACAATCTGCACTTCCACGCCCGCCAAGCCCGCTAACGACTCGAACGGTTCCACCGCGATAAACGGATCATCTCGGGCCGCCAAGATCAGGGTGGGCACCGCAATCCGTCCAATGATCGGCAATGACGAGGCCCGCCGGTAGTATTCCATCGCATCAGCGAAGCCGCCTTCCGGCGCCGTATAGATTTCATCAAACATCTGAACCGTGAGCCGCCGGGGAAATTGCACGGGACGTAGCTGGACGAAATGACGCCGATGCCGCCGCACTTGCCGCACCAAGATGGCCGTGAAATAACGGTTGTACCACCGGTTTCGTGGCAAGGCGAGCAGAGCCGCGCAGCGGATCAAGTCAATGGGCGGCGCCACGGTGGCGACACGCTCCAGGCCGGGAACCGGATGTTGCGCTGCCTCCCCGGCAAGCTTGAGCGCGATGTTGCCGCCCAGGGAGAACCCAATCACGATCAGCGGCGCCGACGGATCCCAGGCGTGCATCTCGGCCAGGGCGGCACGTAGATCCTCAGAGCAAGCACCGTTATAGGTCTTGCGGGCCAGGGCTGTTCCTCGGCCGCAGCCCCGTAAATCAATCCGAACGGCGCGCAAACCGTGGGTCACCAGGAGCCCTGCCAGGCGCACCATGTAGCCGGAGCGGTGCGTGCCGCCCAGACCGTGTACGAGCAAAACGATGCATCGGCCCGGTTGCCAGTTTGCCGGCACGCTATCATGCAAAACCAGGCGATCGCCATCGGGCAAAGCGACGTGCCGCTCGCGGGTGCCAAAGCGGGGCACGACGCCCCGCCAAAAACTGCCGAGCAGTGTCTGGACATGGGCGTTGCCCAGGAGCGGGAGCGGCCGAAACTCGCAACCGCGTGCAGAAGTCGACACCCTGAACTTCCTCCTCACGCCGCTCTCATCCACGGTCCGGTTCATGCGGTCGGTTTCGCGGAGGTTCGCAGACATCAGGCCTCGGTCTCTTCACCCGGGGGACAAAGTCTCTGCACACTTTCGAGCAGCCGTTCCATAGCGAAGGGCTTGCAGATATACTCATCGGCGCCGAGCATTTCCGCATAGGCTCGGTGCCGGCTTCCCTCGTTCCCCGTGATCATGATGACCGGAGGGCTGGCCTCCTTGCGGCTCTTGAGCTTCTCCAGCACGAGGAAGCCGCTTTTCTTGGGCATCATCATATCGACCACGACCAGATCCGGCCGGTCACGTTCCGCCAGCGCCAACCCAGCGTTGCCGTCCGACGCCGTCAAGACGCGGTACTGGTGTCGTTCAAGGATGGTTCGTAAGGCCGCGACGATCTCGGGGTCATCGTCGAGAACCAGGATGGTCTTCGAAGCAGCCATGGGCGTTTCCTCCGCAAAGACGGGACTTGCCAGGGAGCGATTGCTGATGGGAAAGAGGACTGGTTCCTTTGCTTCTCGCTCCGCTATCCTCTATTAAAACCGTTGCCGCACGGAAGGGAAAGGGAACGAACTCAATTTTCGAGCGGAGACGCGATGGCCCCGTCTCGCCGACAGGAGCCGACTGTGGAATACCTGGCCGCCGACAAGAATTTTTTGAAGATCGAAGAGGAAGCATTCTCCGCCTACGCCGCTTGCCGCTTTGTCATCCAGCCGGCCCCGTATGAGCACACCTCCTCATACCGGACCGGCTCCAAGGATGGGCCGGAGGCCATGATCCGGGCATCGCACTACGTTGAGCTGTACGATGAAGAACTGAACCAGGAAACGTATCGGCAGGGGGGCATCTGCACCCTTCCGCCGCTCGATTTCACCGGCAGGGTCGACGAGGCCGCGGTCGTACTCATCGAAGAACGCATGAGCCGTCTCCTTGCCGATGGAAAGTTTCCGATCATGCTCGGGGCAGAGCACACGGCCACGTTGGGGACGGTCCGTGCCTTTCGCAAACAATTCCCAAGGCTGGCGGTCCTCCAGATCGACGCCCACTCCGATTTGCGCGCCGATTACGAAGGCAACCGGTACTCTCACGCTTCGGTGATGGCCCGTGTCCAGGAATTGGGGGTGCCCCTGGTCCAGGTTGGCATTCGCGCCCAGTGCCGGGAGGAAGCCGAACGGATCCGCGCCAGCACGGCCATCCATACGCTCTATGCCCATCAGTTGCGCAGCCGGCCCCGGGCAGAGTGGATCGGCGAGGTTGTACGCCACTTGGCGGAGGATGTCTACGTGACGGTGGACGCAGACGGCTTTGATCCAAGTATTGTTCCTGCGGTGGGCACGCCGGAGCCGAATGGGCTTGCCTGGGAAGAGGCCTTGACCTTGGTGCAGGCCGTGTGCGCAAACCGGCGTGTGGTTGGTTTCGACGTCGTGGAACTCGCGCCATTACCGAAATCTACCGTTTCGGAATACACGCTGGCCAAGTTCGTCTACAAGTTCATCGGCTTGGTGACACGCGCGGATGGTCGTCGGGCTTAGGGGGCGCGCTGGGAGTTGGACGCTTCACGGAGAGCCATACACTATAGCCAAAGACACCACGGCGGAGAAACGGCGGACGCAACCTGGATGCGGAGGCACGAGCGCGCGGATAATCCACGACGACAACAGGGAGATGCGAACATCATGAACGAGGGACTATTAGGTACGTTTGCCAGCCACGAGTTCCTCCGCCGACTGGGCGATCGCCATCTCATGCTTTTGGCTTCCGGGGCCAAGCCATTCACGGCCGGGCCTGGCGAATACCTGGGCCGGGAAGGCGAGGCTGCCAAGGCGTTCTACTTGATCCAGTCAGGCCATGTCGAGGTAGGGACGCAGCGGGCCAAAGGCGGGGAGGCAATCGTGCAGACCGTGGGGCCGGGTGAGGTCGTGGGCTGGTCCTGGATCTTGCCTCCGCATCGCTGGCAGTTCGATTCCCGGGCCGTGGACACCGTTCGTGGTATCGCCTTCGATGCGGAATGGTTGCGGGAGAAGTGCGAACAGGATCACGAGCTCGGCTACCAGCTCCTCAATGAGCTGTTGGCAGTGGTCGCGAGTCGTTTGGTGTCCTCTTGGCGGCAACGGGCCGGCATGCAGTCCTGACGATCCGACGGCCGGCGTAATTTCTCGGTGTGTTCTGCGCCGCTGCGCGCAACCTGGATAGAGTTTCGCGCAGAGGCATAGTGAACGTAATGGTCCGGTCCGCTTCTGGCGGTCACGTGCTAAGGTCCGACTCTCCACTCCAGAATGCCGCCGGAATAACCCTTCCGCAGTTGCACTTCCAGCCGCAGTCCACTTGTCCGAACCGGTTTGAATGTGACCTTGTTGAAGCGATCGATCTCTAGGCCGTAGGGCGACACGCTCTCCACCGGTTTCCAGGTCTCTCCCTCCTTGTACAGAAGGCTCCATGATGCCGGTACCCGGCAGCGGCCGGTGCCGGTGTCGTCGAACCAGTAAACTTCTACCGAGGATACACCGCGCGGTTTGGCGAAGTCGTATTGAACCCATTCGCGGGTCCCCTGGTGGTCCCACCACGTGAACCGCGGAATGGTTCCATCTCCGGAGCGAGAGGGAAGCTCACCATCGTTGAGAGCATCGAGCGTATCCTGCTCAAAGGTGTGCGATGCGGTGGCAGTCACGCCGGCCGGCTTGATAAGAACCGCCCAATCATGGGCATCCGCGCCGCTGCCGATCACGGGAAAGGTTGTGATTCGAAGGCGCGCCGCGCCCATGGGAATGAGCGTAATCGTTTCCGTGGGCTCCGCGGAACGCACGGGACTCGGTTGAAGCTTGCCGGCCAGTCCGTTCCGGTCCAGAGTCCAGCCAGGAATTCGTTTGGCTTTGGCCTTGATCTGCAACAGCGCATGATCCGGAGTGAATGGCTGCGCGGGAACGGGACCATCCCTGCGGACGAGCTCCAGCGTGGCCGTTGGATTCTTGCCATCGAGCACGAGGCCATAATTCCAGGCGGTGGTGGGATAGACTTCGAGCTCCGGCCACTCGTCCGTGCCGCCGTAGTGGACGGACTTTTCACCGATCTTGAGCGAGAAAGTCAGCGGGCCATATTCCACCGATACGGCATTTTGGTTCCTGGCCCAGGTGCGCACACCGAGCGTCATGGGAAACCGCACTGTCACTGTGTCGCCGTCTTTCCATTCGCGGTCCATAACCAGGTAGGAGTGCGGGTCCGTCTTCGTGGCCACCGCTTGGCTGTTGATACGAAATTCTGGCGCTTGGCACCAGCGCGGAATCCGGAGATAGAGCGGAAAGCGAGCCGATCGGCCGAGTGAAATCTTGAGGTGAACCGTCGCGCGGAAGGGATAGTCTGTTTCCTCCGTGATCGTGACCGGCGTATCGTCGCCGACCTTGGCCGTGACCTCGGAGGCACTGTAGAGCGATGCACAAAGACCACGGTCGGCCGTGGCGAGCCAAAGTTCTTCGGCATAGTAGGGCCAACCGTGAGAAACGTTGTGTTGACAGCAGCGATAGACGGCGAGGGGACTGAACGAAAGCATCGGCCCACGGTTCTCGATGCCGGGAGCATGGTTGTTTTTGTCGAGTTGGACCATGTTGGCGCCGGTGAGATAGTGCAACGCTTTCTGGTCGGCGGTCATGGAGGCGGGCAAGGAGTTGAAGGCGATCTCTTCGCAGCGGTCGGCCCAGATGGGGTTACCGGAGATTTTTGTGAGCATTTCAAAACTGTGCAGAAATTCGACCCACGAACAAGTCTCCATGCCCTGATGCGGATCGGTGAAGCCCTTGCGGCAATGCTCGTCGGAAGCGAAGCCACCGCCGGGAAACTGGCCGTAGATTCCCATGACAGATTGGTAATTGCGTTCCGCAGCATCGAGCAAGCGCTTGTCGTGGGCCTGAAGGAAGTAGACCCCCGGTTCGCGGAAACCTTGAGCGATATTCACGCCATGCCAATCCGGGATGCCGTCGCTCCAGTGGGCAGCCGCCTTGTGGATTCGTTGGCCCAATTCCAGGAGCCACCGGTCGCCGGTGCGGTTGTAGAGCCAGTAGACACTTTCGAGGTTGTCGCCGGCGCGCATTTTCGGCCAATAGCCGGCCAGGAAATCCGCCTCCGGAACCTGGAGCTGCCAGCGGAAGTACCGGGCCATGAATGGGAGGATGCGCGGGTCCTGGCTGTACTCATGATACGATTGCAGCACATTGAGCATGACCATGTGTGGCCAGAGGTCGGGTTTCCCTTTGAGCGAAGTTTTCAGCGCCCGTGGGCCAAACCAGCCATCCGCTTCTTGACTGGCGAGCACAGCCTCGATCCACCGCCGCGCTTCTTTGATGATGGCCTCGTTCTGAAGGACATAGCCGAGGTCGCCGTAGCCCTTGAGCCAGTAGGGCAATTCTTCCCAGCCACTGTGTCCTTGGCCCTGAGGATCGGCCCAGGCGTTGCCATCGAATTTGCACCAGGCGGAGATCGCCGGCAGCCGGCCCGTCATGCCCAGGGCTTCCAGTTCGAGCTGATGGCGGAGCCAACCCTTGGGTTTGATGCTACCGATTGGAAGCTTTCTCAGCGGGCTGGGCGCTAACGGCGGCCGGTTGCCCAGGTAAAGTCCCTCGGAGTTATTGACTGGGATCTCCTGCACCGTGTGCACACGCTCCGGTTCGTTCGTCTGTCCACTCGTCGTTAGAATTCCGCACAGGACTGCCGAAAGGAACGCTTGCCCGGTTCGCTTGGATGAGATCATGGCGCTCTCGTTTCTCGGATGGAAATTGCAGGCCGCGGATTCCGAGGACTGCGGCTCCGCATGGGATGAACCGATACCCAGTTCGGATCATGTGGTCTGTTTCGCGGTGGTTCGCAGAACCGCCACGAATTAGAATTGTTCCCTTCATGGGCTTTGTCAATACGTGACGCGCCTCTGCTCTTGTGTTACACTGCTCCTGGTCGAATTCATCGGTCGGGGGAGAGGAAGCGCGGCAAGGTGCGGTGCTCGGCCACCCGACACGGTTTCACAGAATTGGTTTCGGAGGTACATCCATGCGAGTGGCACGATTGTCGGGAGTAGCAAGTGGTGTGATTGTCGGTCTGATCATTTTGCTCGGTCCGGCCGCGCGGGCGGATCTGGTAGGCTTGTATCGCTTCGAAGATGCTACCAATCCCGGGGCGGACTCGAGTCCGGCCGGCAACAACTTGACCGCGTTCGGAGGATGGGGCATCGACCCCAATGGGAAATTTGGACAGGGATTGTCGTTCAACGGCTTTGATGCTGTGTTGGGAATCGACGATGGCACGGGGGTTCCCGATGATAATCGGCTCCCGAACGGTTATCCGTTTGACCACAGCTCGTACACGCTGGCCGCGTGGGTGAATACATCCTCCTTGGTCAATGACGGCTTTCAAAGCCAACTGGGCATCATTGGCTGGGGATTCTACGGCAATGCCGGGCGGGTGATTGCGCTGCGGCTGAAGAATGATGGCAATCCCGGCGTCACCGGGATCCGACATTACTGGTGGAGCCGAGATCTGGATATCAATGGCATCAACTTGTCCGACGGCACATATCATCATATCGTCGCCACGTATGATGCCGGTACGATGGTGCGGCAGATCTACATCGATGGCAGCCTGGCAGGTTCCGATAGCCCATCAGCGCTACCGAATAATCCGGCCGCCAGTTTTCGGATCGGTCGAACCTACGACGCCGGGCGTGAGTATTTCCAGGGGACGATGGACGACGTTGCAGTCTTTAACCAGAGCTTGACGTCGGATCAAATTCTGAAAATCATGGGCGGCGATTTCTCCGATTTCGGTGTCCCCCCGCCGTGATGCTGCGATCCTTGCCGTCGGTCCGGCCAGCCGGGGGAGACCCCGTCGCCTGGCCGGTTCGAGGGCAGGGGATCGTTGGCCGAGAGCCAGTGGAAACGGTATAGTGACAGGAATCGCTGAGTTACTTACGGGTCCGTACTCGAGGGAGTTCCTAGTTCTCCGCGTTTACCGGGAGATTTCGCATGCAACCACTTTTCTCCGGCTGTCGGGGCAGAACGCGCGCTGCCTTCACGCTCATTGAACTCTTGGTGGTGATTGCCATCATTGCCGTCCTGATCGGGCTCCTCTTGCCTGCGGTGCAAAAAGTGCGCGAGGCAGCGGCGCGGGCCCAGTGCGCCAATAACCTCAAGCAGCTCAGCTTGGCCTGCCACAGTTACTACGATGTTCAGCAGAGCATGCCCTATGGCCGCAAGTACGACATCTGGGACACCTACACCTGGACGCAGCTAATTCTGCCCTACATCGAACAGATGGCCATCTACAACGACTACTGGACCTTGCCCCGAACGGGCTTCGATCCGAATAACTCGAACGATCAGCAATATCCTTCGCCGAATGGACCGATCGGCGATGATGCCCGACTCCGTGCAGCCCGCCAGGCAATCATCCCACCGTACCTCTGCCCGAGCGATCCCGGACCACGACTGAATGAGGAATACACAGCCCCGTACGGGTTCGAGCGTGGCAACTACCGTGGATGCGTGGGCAGCGGCGACATGTACGGCAATGCGACCGACACAACGAACGGCCCTTGGGGCAAGGGCGTTTTCGGCGTCCAGCCGAAGCAAACAATGGATCCGGGGAAGGGTCCCCAGACACGCGGGGTACGAATCGCCGATATCCCGGACGGCAGCTCGAATACCCTCCTGATTTCGGAAGGCGTGGTGGCGACCATCACCACGGCATGGGGCGGGCCCATGGGGGAGACGATCTACGGCAACATGGGCGGTGCGCTGTTCTCGGCGACACTGACCCCGAACTCTACTTCCCCGGACCGGCCCATTGGACCCTGCCCGAAGGACCAAGGGGATACACTCTACAAGGCCCCCTGCTTATCGTTAGGAGGCAACGCTTGGTGGACCCCCAGTGCTCTCAAGGCCCACGCGGGAGCCCGTAGCTACCACAATGGCGGGGTCAACGGTGCCATGGCCGATGGCTCAGTGCATTTCTTTGCCAACACGATCGATCTGTTGACCTGGCGCGCGTTGGCGACTCGGGCCGGCGGCGAAGCGATCTCGGACATTCCGTAACGCAGAGGCACACGATCCATGTTTCGAACAAACATTGCCCTGCTTCTGCTCCTGGTTTTGCTCCTCGGTCTGATCTCGGGCTGCGGCAGCGGCACCGCCAGTGTCTCCGGAGCCGTGACCTACAACGGCGAGCCGGTAGGCAATGGATTCATCACATTCCTGCCGGCGGATGGCAAAGGACCCTCCGCCGGCGGACAGATCGAGGATGGCCGCTTCGCCGTCGACAATCTCATCCCGGGTCAGAAAGTGGTGAAAGTCGAAGCGGTCAAGAAAGTACCGTTTGCCCGAAACTCCGAGGACATGGCGAAACGCTCCGCGGCAAACAGGTTTCTAGGCGACGGCTCCGGCTTGATCGATCCCGCCGACGTGATCCCGCCGAATGCAGAAGGCAACAATGAAAAGGTGGATATCCAGCCCGGCAGTCAGATACGCGATTTTCACCTGAAAAAGGCGGCGGGGAAGAAAAGCCGGTAGGCGCGCCTCAAGCCATGATCTCGCGGATCGGCTCGGCCCCCTCGACGCCGACCAACTTCTGATCCAGGCCGCCGTAGAAATAGGTCAGCCTGTCGGGATCGAGTCCCATCTGATGCAGGATCGTGGCGTGCAAGTGCTTTACATGGAACGGTCGCTCGACCGCGGCACTGCCTAACTCGTCTGTCGTCCCGACGCTGATTCCGCCCTTGATGCCGCCACCGGCCAGCCACATCGTGAACCCGTAGGCATTGTGATCCCGGCCCGTGCCCTCCGCGTACTCGGCGGTCGGCTGCCGGCCAAATTCGCCACCCCAGATCACCAGCGTCTGCTCCAGCAGGCCGCGCTGCTCGAGGTCCTGGAGCAGGCCTGCAATCGGCTTGTCGGTTTCCCCAGCATGAAGGTTGTGGTTGGCCATCAAGTTGCCGTGGGCGTCCCAGTTGGAATCGTTATGGTTTCCGCCCGAATAAATCTGGATGAAACGAACCTCCCGCTCCACCAGCCGGCGGGCCAGGAGGCACTGCCGGCCAAAGACCTCCGTTCGCTTGTCGTCGAGACCGTAGAGCCGTTTCGTTCGCTCGTCCTCCAGGCGGAGGTCGACCGCCTCGGGAGCTGCGCTCTGCATCTTGAACGCCAATTCATAGCTGGCAATCCGCGACGCCAGCGCCGGGTTATTGCCCCGCGCGGCCAAGTGTTCGGAATTGTAGTCCCGCAGGGTATCAAGAAGTTCACGCTGGGCGGCTGCGCTGGAACCCTCTGGCCGGTGCAGATCGAGGATGGGTGTGTCGCCCGAGCGCAGGATCGTTCCCTCATAATGGGCCGGCATGTAGCCACTCGACCAGTTCTTGGCCCCGCTAATCGGCCCCCCGCGGGGATCGAGCATGACCACAAAACCGGGCAAATCCTCGTTGACGCTCCCGAGGCCATAGTTCACCCATGATCCCAGGCATGGGCTGCCGGAAAGGATCTTCCCGGTATTCATTTGGAGCATCGCCGAGCCATGGATCGGGGAGTCCGCGGTCATGGAATGCAGGAAGGCGATGTCGTCGACGTAGCGGGACAGGTGCGGGAACAGATCGCTGACCCATTTGCCGCACTGGCCATACTGATGGAACGCCCAGCGCGGCTCGACAATGCGGCCCTGATTCTTATGGCCGCCCCGGCCAAAGGTCTTCACCTGGATAGTTTTTCCGTCCATCCCCTTCATCGCCGGCTTGTAATCAAAGGTGTCGATATGGCTTGGGCCACCGTACATGTACAGGAAGATGACGCTCTTCGCCTTGGGGGCAAAGTGCGGTTTCTTGGGAGCCAGCGGGTTGACGAACCTCCGCGTGCCGTCGGCGGCCACGGCCTGCGATGCCAGGAAGCCCTCTTCGCCCAGGAACACGGACAGAGCCACGGCTGTAAAGCCGGCTCCGGCCTCCCAGAGAAACTCCCGCCGCGTTCGGCCACAGAAATCCGCCATGCTGTTCTCCGCCAGGATTCTTCAATCGAGATACACAAACTCGTTCAGGTTCAGCGCCAGTAAGCAAAACGAACGCAGTGCCTCTTCGGCCGTGGCGTGATGCTCCGCGCGCATCCGTTGCAGGAACCGCACCCCGCGCTCGATCTCCGGTTCGCGGGGTTCGCGTTGTAGAGTGTGCCACAGTGCCAGACGGACTTGCGCAGCCGGCTCGGGACCGGCCTGTTCCCGCAACCGGTGGGCAAACACCCCGGCCTGCTCGTTCAAGAAACTACTATTGAGCATTCCCAGAGCCTGCGCAGGTTGCGTGGTGGTAAAACGCACGGGACAGCTGGCGTCGGTATCGGGTGCATCGAAAGCCGCCAACAGGGGGACCGCAAGCGAGCGCTTGATGTGGATGTAGATGCTGCGCCGGTTGCGGTCCTCGGGGGGCGAGTTTCCCCAGCCAGCCCCCGGCATCGATTGTCCGGCCAAGACTTCGCGCGGAATTAGCGGATAAACGCTGGGACCGCCCATCTTCTGAAGGTGGAGATTCCCACAGACGGCCAGGATCGAATCACGGATCTCCTCCGCCTCGAGCCGGCGCGCATCGAAGCGCCACCAGCGATCGTTTTCGGGATCCTTGGTCCATGCAGCGGCATTCGGCTGTGCGGACATGCGATAGGTGCTGGAGAGGACCAGAAGCTTGTGCATCGTCTTGAGCTTCCAGCCGTGGGCGACGAATTGCCCGGCCAGCCAATCGAGAAGTTCCGGATGCGTGGGCGGCGTTCCCTGGTAGCCGAAGTTGCTCGAAGAGCGAACGATGCCGCGGCCGAAGTGGTACTGCCAGAGACGGTTTACCATGACCCGCGCCGTGAGCGGATTGGCCGGATTCGCGATCCAATCCGCCAACCGCCGCCGTCGCCCCGACGTCTGAGCTCCCGCTTGCGTTATGCGTTCGCTCCCTTCTTTCCCCGCCGCCCCACCAGTAGCCAGCACCGATGGAAACCCGGGCTCCACCCTCTCTCCCTTGGCCTGTGGATTTCCCCGCATCAGGACAAAAGTTTCCCGCGGCGTACGGCCAATTTCGGTGACACACAGTGCCTGGGCCAAGGCGGAGGGTTGCTTGCGTTCCAGGGCACGCAGTTCCTTCCGCAGGGCCAGGTAGCCGTTGAGCGCATCCTGGCTGATCAGGTCGGGCACATGCTTCCGCAAGATCGCGGAGCGATTGACGTCGTATTTGAAATCGTCCCGCTCGCCGCCTTCCAGATGCGGGCTCACGGCATCTTCAATGGCTTTGAGGCGATCCCGGACGGTACGCAACCGTTCTTGGTGCGCCTGCACTTCTGCCCGCTGCTGGTCCTGGTTGATCGGCACGGGAATGGGCCGCAAGGACGCCTTGGTCACCGAATCGGCGCTGCGCTCGCCGTACCGCTGAATGCCCTGGAAGAAGGCGAGCAATCGGTAGTAGTCCTTTTGGGGGAACGGGTCAATCTTGTGATCGTGGCAGCGGGCGCAGTTGACGGTCAGCCCGAGAAATACCTGACCCGTCGTGGCCAGGATATCGTCCAGCTCATCGTAGAGGGCCTGAACGGCGTCCACGGGCTCGTCGTCCCATTGGCCTAAACGGTAATAGCCGGTGGCGATCAAGCTCTCGGCCGTCACGTGATCTTGTTCATCACCGGCCAATTGTTCGCGGATGAATTGATCGTAGGGCTTGTCATCATTCAGCGCGCGGATGACGTAATCGCGGTAGCGCCAAACATTCGGCTTGGTGCCGTCACGCTCAAAGCTGTTGGTCTCGGCATAGCGTACCAGATCGAGCCAGTGGCGGGCCCAGTGTTCGCCGTAATGGGGCGAAGCCAGCAGCCGATCCACAATTCTTTCATAGGCATCCGGTGAATCATCTGCCAGGAACGCCCGCACCTCCTCGGGGGTCGGCGGGAGACCGATCAGGTCATAATAAATCCGCCGCAAGAGGGCGATCTTTTCAGCCGGGGGTGATGGTTTAAGGCCTGCCGCTTCCAGCTTCGCCAGCACGAAAAGATCCACGGGATTTCGGGCCCAGGCTCTGTCCTGAACCGCTGGCAAGGCGGGGACGACCACGGGGCGAAA
>DATGIQ010000125.1:0-16379 GCA_035295665.1 Gemmataceae bacterium
ACGGGCGGCACGGAGCAAAACACCGCCATCGTGGGCGGTACTGGCTGGCAAACGCGCATCTTCGAGATCAGCGGCAGCAATCTGACGGTGAAGTTTGAGAACCTGACGATCACGGGCGGCAATTTCGTCGGCACCAATTCCAATAGCACAGCCCAGGGCGGCGGCATGCTGATCGACAGCGGCAATGTGATGATGACGAATGTGGCCGTCACGGCAAATAGAGCGGGAGGAGCAGCAGGATCGGCAGGTGCGCCCGGCGTGGCCGGCCGCGGAGTAACCGCCTTGAACGGTGGCCACGGCGGTAACGGCGGCGCAGCCGAGGGCGGCGGCATTTACTTGGCTTCCGGCAGTCTGACACTCACCAACGCCAACCTCAGTGGCAACCGCGCGACGGGAGGTAACGGCGGTAATGGAGGCAACGGAACGTATCAACTCACGATGGCTCACCACGCAGCCAATGGCCCCAATGGCGACAATGGTGCGACAGCTGCCAGTGCCGCCGCGGCAGCGGGGAATGGTGGCGATGGTGGAGATGGTCAGGATGCAGTTCCGACGGTTCCGCTGAAGATCGGCGGCGGCGGCGACGGCGGCGATGGCGGCGACGCCAGCGGCGGCGGTCTCTACGTCGCCTCGGGCCAGGTGACGATTACGAACAGCCAAATCAGTAACAACACCGCTCAGGGCGGGGCAGGCGGGCACGGCGGACTGCACGGCCTCGAGGCGGTCATCGTGGGCGGCGCGTTTTTTGATGTTTACGGCGGCGGCGCGGGGGGCATCGGTGGTAATGGGGGCGGCCACAACATGGCAGGCGTCAACACTGGCGCCATGCGGGGTGGTAATGGCGGCAATGGGGGCAAGGGTGGAAAGGGCGGCAACGGCGGCCACGGCGGCGATGGTGCCGACGGCGGGGATGGCGGCAGCGGGGGCAACGGCGGGAATGCGGACGGCGGAGGTATTTATCTGGCCTCCGGCATGCTAACCGTTGTGTCCAGCAGGGTGGATAGCAATACGGCTCAGGGAGGCAATGGAGGAGTAGGGACTGCGGGAGGTCCGGGAGGACCGGGCGGAGCAGGCGGACCCGGTGGGCATGGCGGCCAGGGAGGCAATGCCGGCGCGGGCGGCAATGGTGCAACCACGGACGGTGCCCCCGGCCGAGGCGGGGCCGGGGGCGACGCCGGCATCGGCGGTGACGGCGGCGACGAGGGGGATGCGGGCAAGGGTGGCAAGGGCGGGGCTGGCGGCGATGGCGGCGGGGCGCGTGGCGGCGGTGTGTACGTCGCTGGAGGCACGGTCACCATTCTCCTCACCAACTTCGATTCCAATAAAGCATTGGGTGGCAACGGTGCCAACGGTGCCAACGGTGGCCCCGGCGGTGCCGCCTTGGAAACCACCGCCGGCGGTCGGGTCGTGCATTTCGGCGGAGCTGCAGGCGGCTTTGGCGAGACCGGCGGCCCTGCCGGACACGGCGGGGCCAATTTGGATCGCATGGGGATGACTATCGGACATGGTCCAGGCGGCCACGGAGGTCAAGGTGGCAATGGTGGCAATGGTGGCGGCGGTGGCATGGGCGGCGATGGGGGCGACCCCGGTGATGGCGGCAGCGGCGGGGACGGATTGGGCGGCGGCATCTTCATGGCCGGTGGCAGCCTCACACTTGTCCAAGGCTCCATGACCAACAATCAGGCGCTCGGGGGAGCGGGCGGTAACGGAGGAGCGGGCGGCCCTGGCGGAGCGGCCGGAATAGGCGGCTCAGGAGGCGCGGGCGGCAATGGGGGACCGGGACTTTCCGGTGCCAATGTTACAGCCGCCGGTGGCCACGGCGGCAACGGGGGCAACGGCGGCGATGGCGGCGACGGCGGCAATGGTGGCCGCGCCGGCCATGCCGGCAACGGCGGCAATGGCGAAGGGGGAGATGTTTACGCCGCCTCTGGGTTTTCAGCCTCCCTGAACCGCACGCCCCTGAGCGGCACCGCTCAGGGGGGCAAGGCCGGAGCTGTCGGCGCCCTAGGCGCCGGAGGCAGCGGCGGAATGGGCGGCCAGGGAGGTCGCGCCGGGGTGGGCGGCGTCGGCAATCCGATTGGCGCTAGCGGCACAGAAGGCGGCATGGGCAATGACGGTTCTGCAGGAACCCCAGGTATGGCTTCCGGTCCGGCTTCCGATGGCACCAGCTTCGGTGACACCGTCTTTGGGACGGTCGGCTCGGAAACCATGCCGCCGACGGCGCTGCTCAGCGCTGCCAGCGTCACCAGCACTAACGCCGGCAATCTCAATCCGTACACCTTCACCGTCACGTACACCGATCCCGTCTTGGTGAATGGGTCAAGCATCAGCGGCGCAGTTGTCCAGGTGCAGATGCCCAATGGTTCGACCATCATGGCCACGCCGGGCAACTTCATGCTCTCGGGAATCCAGGATGGACAGGGCGACGCCCAGACGGTCACCGTCACGTACCAGATTACCCCGCCCGGCGGCTCCTGGAGCAGCGCGCCCAACGGCACGTACATCATCAACCTGGTTTCCAATCCGCCGATCGACCTCGCCGGCAATGCGGTCGCGACCGGCACTCTGGGCAGCTTCACCGTCAACGTCGGCACGACCCCGGCTCCTCCGGTCATCAACTCCATCAGTCCGCAGACAGTGGCCAATGGCACCATGTTGCAATTCACCGTCATGGCCAGCAGTCCCACAGGAGCGCCCGTGACTTACAGCCTCGGCCCCGGTGCGCCTGCAGGAGCGAGCATCAATCCTCAGACGGGCCAATTCACCTGGACGCCTTCCGAAGCCAACGGCATCGCGCCCGGAGTCTACAATGTGACCGTTACGGCAACGGAAGCGACTGCTCCTCCACTGTCCAGTTCGACCACCGTCTCGATTACCGTCGGTCCCAGTTCGACCAGCCAGGGTTCCGGGATTACGGGTCGGCAAATTGTGGCGTCGGGACTGGCGCAGAGCGCGGAGTATTATCGGGACTTGATTACGACAGCCTACCAACAGTTTCTGGGTCGGGCACCGGATACCGTGGGCCTAGCGTCCTGGCTTGGCCAGATGCAGAACCACGTCCTGTCCGACCAGCGTCTGGATGCGGCATTCACATCCTCTGCGGAATACCTGGGCCACCACGGCGGTGCCGGCCAGGGCTGGATCACCAGCCTTTATCAGAACCTGCTCAACCGGACTCCGGGCGCATCCGAAGTGCAGTACTGGCTCAATCAATTGGCAGCCGGCGAGAGTCCCGCCAGCGTGGCCTATGCCTTCGCGAACAGCGTGGAACGCCAATCGGATCTCGTGGCCTCCTACTACCAGCAATACCTACACCGCAGCGGATCTCCCGCAGAGATCAACGGCTGGGTCAACCAGCTGGAGAACGGCAGCCTGACGAACGAACAGGTGATTGCCGCGTTCGTCAGTTCGCAGGAGTACTACCAGGAGCGGGGCGGCGACATTGTCGATTGGTTGTACGCAGCCTATCGTTCGGTGCTGAACCGCGAGCCGGACACGAGTGGCTATCAATCTTGGCTCCAGCATTTGCAGTAGGTTGGTTGCGTGGCGGTTCGCCCAACCGCGTGGAGCCCGCGCGGTTGGGCGAACCGCCACGCAACGGACGGCAAAACCGGATTATGAGGGGCCCAGCACCAAGACGTGCGGCATTTTCTCGATATTGCCGGCCGCGTCTTCGGCGTGGGCAACCAGGTTCACTTCGCCTGACCCCGTGTCCTCCAGCACGATCTCCCACTCCGCGAAGTTAGGAGCCAAGGCGTGAGCTTCCCGTCCGTTCACCAGGATTCGCTTCACGATACCATTATCGGAAGCCGTTCCGCGCACGGTCAGTTTCCCCTTTTCCCCGCTGACGTGCGTGATGACGGTGACAGGTGGCAAATCGTCTACAGGATCCAGTGGTTTGGGATACTCTTTGTCCTCGTTGGGCGCCTTTCCTCCGAAGCCATAATGGTTCTCCTGGGGAGTCTGGCTAAAGTGAAGCGCGTGGTAAGCGTGCCGGTTATATTCCGGCCGCCAGACGCCGTAGTCCGCGTCATAAATATCCAGGTTGTCCAACAGGACGGAAGGGGAGACCGGATGAATCGCCCAGTGGACGTTCCAGGCTTTGTAATTGCGGATCACGAAGGGATGCTGCGCATCCGGCCCGACGCCATCGACGTTGGGTTTTCCAAACGGGACGCCGCCGCCCAGGTTAAACGCATGCCGCCGCTGGCAGTGGGCTTCGTTGTCCTCGAAGCGGACAAACGGCAGCGTGCGGATGTCGACTTTCTCCCGCCGGCCGTTGGGTTGCAATACGGGTAGGACCGGGTCGAAGTCGGCCGTCTTCGCCGCTTGGAAAAAGTAGCCGTACTCATCACACTCACAGGCCACGTTGCGGGTAAATGCGTTCAGGCTGTTGGCCCACCAAAAGCCCGCGCCGTCGTTTTTGTCGAAAGGGAATACCTGGTTCGGCAATGGTTTGGCAGTGTAGGCCTGCACGGCGAGGTTACGATCGAGGACGTTGTAGGCCTCGGTGCCGTCCTCCAGGAAGAAACCGTGGCCCTTGCTCCGGTAGCCGACGCAGTCGCGCACCACCAAGAAGTTGGTGCCGTGGATCGTTAGCCAACGGTTGCCGGCGTCCCAAATCGAGGCGCCGATCACCGAACTGCCGCGCATGGTGTCGCCGGCGAGGTGAAAATGCAGGCTGTAGCGACCGAGGACGCCTTCCTTGCCAAGCCGGCGGAATTCGGCGTAGCTGATCGACCCAGCCGAATGACGATGATACATCGTGTGGCCGGCTTGATCGCTGGGAGCGCCCGGCTGGGATTCCACAATTAGGTTGCGGCTCAAGTTGGCGACCTCCCCGCGATAAGCGCCCTGGCACTGATGGTCATAGGTCAGCGGCCGGTCGAGCGTCAGTTCGGTCCCGTTGAGACGTTGGATGAATCGTTCCTCCGTGGTCGTATCATCGCGGGTGCTCGGCTTGAACGGCCTCTGGCCAGGCAAATGCCCTGGGCGAGCAACTTTGACTTGCCGGACTGTGGCCGGCAGGATAACCCGATCGCCAACACGCCAGCCCGGTACGGGTTCGGCAAGCATTACGTTGACGGAGCCGGCCTTGGCCTCGGCCCCGAGCTTAACCCAGGCGCGCCGGACCGGGGCGCCGTGGAAGTCCATGCGGCCGCCGCAACAGACAATGGCTGGGCACGATTCCTTGTCCATGCCCTCGAAATAGCATAGTTGGATGGTGGCCGTGTGGTTGGCGGGGATCGGCTCATTCGGAGTGCCCACCTCCAGAGCAGGCCGGGGCTCCCCTGGTTTCATCTCCGGCAAGTGCGCATCGCAGTCGAAACCGTTCTCGCTGGCATCGTCGCCTGGCTGAATCTTGATCAGGCCGACGCTGAGCAGCGTGTTGCGATCGCGGGCAAAGGTCAAGGTGCCGGCAATATGGATTGATCGGATTCGAGCAGGAATGCTGTTGTGCACATCATAGGTGACCGTGTGCCCGGCCCGTATCTGGACCCTGGTCCCATCGCCGGGAACCTTGCCACCTTCCCAAGTTGCCGGCTCCGACCACGGGCCGCTATGCGCAGAACGGATCCGCTCCGGCACGGATTTGCCACCCTCCTTCGACCGCTTCCATTCCAGGTCGTTGGGTTCTGCGGCAGCAGCCACGCCGGCAGCGCCGACAATCATGAGCACCATCGCGGCAATTTTCAACTTCGTGAGGAACATGGTAGCTTTCAGGACCCCCTTTGCATTCTTCAACACGTTTTCCATTATTCACGCTTGCAGGGGGCACCCAGCGAGTCCTACGGCGCGAATTCCACCTTGGCATAGAACAGCCGCTGCCGGTCGCCACGCTGGTAGAAATCTTCCAGCAGCGTGCCCAGGTTCGGCTGAATCTTGCGATTTGAGGATTGGATCCGCCCATTCAAGTGGATCATCAGCGGTTTCTCGAAATCGATCATCCCCGGCCCGAGCCAGATGGCCACTTTCTTGAAGCCGTGAGCGTTGACGGTCAGGTGATTGCCTTCACTGCTGCGCGCCGCCTGCAACAGGGCCGGACCAAGGGTGCCGCTCCATTTCTGAGCGCTGTTGATATGCCGGTCGAGCAGACCGTCGCCGCTGAGCCAGTAGAAGTGATTGTCCGTCGGCCGCATACTGCGAAACTCTTCCCCATAGCCCGCGCCGGTGCCGCTGCGGCCCAACTGCGGGAAGGCGGCAGAGCGTTTCTTGCGGCTCATCCAGTCAAACATGAACGGGACCTCGCCCTCGAACCACTCGCGGCCCCGACCTCGGTACTGGACCGAGATGGCAGGGTAAGAATGGCCGATCCAGTACTCGAATTGCAGACGGTTTTCCTTGGCGGTGTCGCCGTCGTAATCCCCATCGACGACGTAGAACGGCAGATACTGGGCGTTTTGCTTGTAAGCCTTGGCGAAGTAGTGCGGCGCGCCTCCCATCAGGAGTACACCGGCGAAGAGATCGGGATGGGCCAGGCCGACATCGTAGGCCATCTTGCCCCCTTCACCCAGACCAAACAAAAAGACCCGGTCCGAATCCACCTCCAAGCGCTGGCGCAGGTCGCGCAGCACGTCCAGCACGGCCCGATGCTCTTCAGCGGTGTAGCCATAGCTGTCGCCGGAACCGGTCCGCCATTCCGGCGCCACGAGGATGTACCCGTGCTGCGCCGCCAAAGTACTCCATCGCTTCAGCATCTCTTCGGGCTTTTCGCCGCCTTCATGCAAGACGAACAGCACCGGATAGGAGCGGCCGTGGTGGTACTCGGGCGGCAGTCGTAGAAAGTAACTGGGGCCTTTGCGGTAACTCAATGGAAACTCGGCGTGGAGCGAAAGCGTCGTCGGGGGAAGGAGCTTGTAAATGGCCGAGAGTGCCCAGTAGAGCGCGGCCGGGCGGAAAGGAAGGGCGCCGGCAGCCCACGGGCCATTCTTCAGGAAGGCCGATTCCAAAGGCTCCGGTGGTGGAAGCGATCGTATCAGCTGCGCCAGCTCATCGAACGGCACTCCTTGTTTCGAGTCGTAGGCCGTCACCATTTGTTGCCGGCTGCCGCTATTGTGCGTTTTTTGATAGTCAAGAACGAACTGCCGGGCCCGCCACAGGCGCACGCCCGTTTCCACGTTGGCCTCGGCCGAGTTGCTCCCCAACAGCCAACCGGACATGGCCAGCGTCAGCAGTTGCTCCGGAGTGTGCTCGGGCGTGCGGTTGCGCTGGATTTCCAGCTTCGCCTGCTCCGCCAGCTTGAGGAAAGCCTCGAGCCGGCTGACCGTATCCGGGTTCAGTTCCAATTCGATGGCCGCCGCCGCTTCTTTGAACAGCTTGCCATGGACAGGATCCGTCAGGCGTGCCGAGCACTCGTCGAGAAGGCCGCGGGCAAGGACCAAGTTCTTGTTGATCGTCTCATAGGTCCCACGCATGACATCCACGCGCGCGATCAATTTCTCTTCGAGCCCCTGTTGCGGGAAGATCGCCAATCGTGCCTGCACCCAATGATGCCGGCCATTCTTGTGCGCCTCTTCGAGCAGGTCGACGTATTGCCAGGCCAAAAGCTTCTTGAGCTCTTCCCGCGCCGCCTCCACCTTGTCCTTTTGGTCAGGCGAATCGCGCAGAATGCCATCCAGCTCCGCGGCAGCTTTGTCGTACCAGCCGGCCTGGACCAGGAAGTGGAAGATACGGAAGCGTTTGCCGGCGTCGGTGCTGTCGCCGGTCAGCTTCAGTTCGGGGTGCTGCGTCAGCAATGTGCGAACGGTCTTCGGGTCCAATTCCTGGGTCAGGTAATAGGTCTTCCATTCATAGTCACGGGCGTCCACGCTGGCGATTTTGGGGGTCAGCAATGTGAGGTGTTGTGGAACCTGTCTTCGGCCGTCCGGCGTGTTAATCGTCAGAACACGGTCCCACTTGCTATTCCAATCGGTTACCGCGGTCACCTGCCAGGGCGGCACCTTGAAGCGCGATCGGCGCACGATGGGACTTTTTAAGCGGATAGGGTCGGCTTCGCGGGCCGGATCCTTGTCCGGAACTTCCTGAACTTGGAGCGGGCTGAAGGCGATTTTCCGGGCCTCATCATCCACCGTGAAGAAGCCGTTCAGCTTCGGCACCTGCATTTGCACGCCACTGGCCGGATCGATGAAATACGTGGTTTCACGCTTGATTTTGCCTTGGAGCGTGTAGCCATCCTTGAAGATCACCAGATCGGCCGAGTTCGCGTTCCAGCTGCAAAGGAGGCAGAGCACCCCGGATAAGAGGATCCCGAGCGCACCACGTAAACGGGGAATACGGAATAGCCGGACATGCATCGGAAGCGCTTCCTTAGGCAGTGCTAGGCCCGCACCAACACGGTGGACTAGCGGGTCCCAGAATCTTCCCCTCCCGTTTGAAGCGGTCAACGAGGGACGGCAGGCGATTGCTTCATTGTCCCAGGCTAGCGAAAGCAGTCAAGTTAAGTGTTGCTTGCGCCGTCCAGAAACGAGACAATAATCACAGACGAGCGGAGGCGGGTAAGGAGCCTGGCTCTGCCGATAACACCCGATATCAATCACCGACTATGCCAATCCGATTTCGCTGTGCCTATTGCAATCAGCTTTTGGGGATTTCCCGGCGCAAAGCTGGCACCATTGTGCGCTGCCCAACGTGCGCCGGTCAGGTGGTGGTGCCCAATGCGGATGTGGAGGCGGCTTCGGTCCATCCCGGTCCGGCCAACCCCTTGGTGTTTGAGCGCAACGACTTTGAGGATCTCCTGAACACCGAAAGCGCGGTGCCCTTGGAGAAGAAGGAAAGCCTCACCGCTGCGGAGGCGGCGGTCGCACTCCCTCCGGAACCCAATCCGCCGCCGGGCGCCTGGGGAACGCATGCGGAGCCGCCCTATGACGTGGAGCGCATCAACCCGGTCCCCCCGTTGGCGACGGCGGAATCCGTCCCGCAGACTGGCATTTTCCTTTCCGCCCGCAACGCGACGCTCTTGGTCATCGCCGTTGCGGTACTTCTTGCTCTGTTTTTCGCGGCCGGTTTGCTGGTCGGTTTATGGCTACGGCCGGCGGCGCACGAGTCGGGCCACGGACGGTCCACGGTGCCGACGTTCCCCGCGCTCATCGAAGCGGCGGTTCAGCCAGAGGAAGCGCGCTCATGATGGCGCCGCAGGATCTGGAATCCGAGCTGAATAAGGAACCCTTTCAGCCCTTCCGCATCGTGACCACGACCGGCAAAACCTACGAGATCACCGAGAAGGACCGGCCCCTCCTTCTGGTCGGCAAGCGAACCGTCATCATCGGTCTGCGCGTCCCGAAAACCGATCCTTATTTTGATCGCTACGAGGTCGTCTCCTTGGTCCATATCATCCGCCTGGAGCCGATTGCTGTATCTTCGCAACAGAAGGCGTGACCTGACGCGCCAGCGAAGGACCGCAGCATTCTTCGCTCGCGTTTCAGGCTTGTAGGCTGCCGAACCTTCCATGCTGGGATAGAATTGCCTGGCGTGGTCTCGCGGAAGGCCTTGGGCAACCGCTGTGAGAGGTCCATTCCATGGACAAGATCAAGAGCCTTGTCGAATGGATGAGCGACCGGGGTATCGGCATGGAGCAGTTGCTCGAAGCCGCCGCTTTGGATCGCAAAGTCTTGTCGGCCATCGTCCAGGGCCGGTACACGCCCAGTCCTCAGCAGCGGCAGCGCGTGGCGGCGGCCCTGGGAATCCGGCCGGAACAGATCGCGTGGGGCCACACGGCGCCGGTCGAACACATCTACGGTCATGGGCCGCAGTTCGGCCGAAGTCCGTGAGCTCATTTTTCTGACAGGGAACGAAGATGGAGACGACCAAGAACGTCCAGCAGCTGTGCGAGGAACAACGCATCGACTACAAGCAATTGGCCGAACGTTCCGGTCTGGATGAGCAGCGCGTTCTGGCGATCATTTTGGGCCGCTGGACGCCGAGCCCCAGCGAGCGCGACAAGGTCGCCGCTGTCTTGGGCACGACACGCGATCAGATTAGCTGGGGCCATAAAACTCCGATCCAACACATCTACGGCAGCGGCCCCGCCTGACACCAGATTGCTATAACATTTGTATGAGCAAACAACCCGATGTCCTGATCATCGGCGGCGGCGTGATCGGACTGACCACGGCGTATTTCTTGGCCCGCGAAGGCGTTTCGGTTGCCGTTATGGACAAAGGAGATTTCGGCCAGGAAGCTTCCTGGGCCGGCGCCGGCATCCTACCGCCCGGGAATCTGGGGCAGGCGCCAACCCCGTTCCGCCAATTGCGTGCCCACAGTGCCGCTCTCTTCCCCACTCTCTCCGCCGAGCTACGGGACCGAACCGGAGTGGATAACGGCTACCTGCGCTGCGGCGGGCTGGAGTTCATCGATCCCGAAAGCGGTGTCGCCACTGAGGAATGGCGGAGCGAAGGAATCGCGTTCGAGCCGGTTGACGACAACCGCCTTCGCCAGCTGGAACCGGCTCTCCGGTCCGGGCTGGGCACTGCCTATTATCTGCCGGACATGGCCCAGGTGCGCAATCCACGGCATCTGCGTGCGCTGCTGGCTGGGTGTCAATTGCTCGGCGTTCGCTTGCAACCGGGTTGTCCCGTATTGGGTTTTGAAATCCAGAGCCAGCGGGTTGCTGCCGTCCGGACCGAGCACGGTCTGGCAAAAGCGGGGAAATTCCTCCTGGCGGCGGGAGCGTGGAGCGAAGCCCTGCTGCAACCTATCGGCTGGGAGCCCGGCATCCATCCGGTGCGCGGACAGATTGCTCTCATCAACACGGGTACGCCGCTCTTCCACCGCGTCCTTCTGCGGGGGCCGCGGTATCTCGTGCCTCGGCCTGACGGCCGAGTCTTGGTCGGGTCCACCGAAGAGGAGGCCGGCTTCAACAAGCGGACCACGACCGGGGCCATCGGCGATTTGTTGAGCCTGGCCCACCGTCTCGTTCCGCGCTTGGCCGAGGCACACCTGGAGCGCTGCTGGGCGGGTCTGCGGCCGGGAAGCCCAGACGGGATGCCGTTCCTGGGAGCTGTGCCAGGATTCGAGAATCTTTTCGTGGCGGCGGGACATTTCCGGGCAGGGATTCAATTGTCCCCCGTTACCGCACTGGTCCTGAAAGAACTCTTCCTCGGCCAGGCGCTGACTGTCCCGCTGGAGTTCTTCCGTTTGGACCGCACCTCTTCACGATCACGCCAGTCCGCGTTTCAGTCGTGACACGCTTTCGCTAAAATCAACGGGTGCGGGAGCGTGATGGGAGAGAGTCCCGTACGCAATATCGGGCCGATGCCCACGAACTAATGAGGGAGCGCAGGGAAAGGTCGCAGCGATATCCGCGCGCGTGGTTCGGCAGCATGCGCGCTGGACGCGGCAGCAAAGGGCGCGGCGATCCTTCGCTGGCGCATCAGGCTCGCATGCTGCATCATTCTGCATGGCTATTTCATCATTGGCATGGATCAACTCAGCACACGTCGATTGACCAGCCAGCTAGCCGAGGATCTCAGCTGGTTGGAAGAACATTGTCGCCACCAGGCGGGGCAGGGAACCCTGGCGGGTCAGCTGCGCCTTGCGGCGGCCCTGGTCCGTAACTGCATCGGACCGTTCCTGGACGGCGCCTCTGCTATCCCGCTCCACGTCGCGGTGGTGGGCGGAGCCGGTACCGGTAAGAGCACCGTCGTCAATGTGCTCAGCGGATCCGCCGTGGCCGAGGCCAATCCCCAGGCCGGCTTCACGCGCCACCCCATGGCCTACATCAGCAGCAATGGGGTGCTGAACTGGCCGGCTCACGCGGGTTTCCTCGGGCCGTTGCAGCGCCTTTCTCAGGCTGGCCCAGCCAATTTGGATGAAGATGTTTATCAGGTGCGGCATATTGCCCCGGACCCCGCGGGCTCCGGTCTACTGAAAGATGTGATCCTCTGGGATTGCCCGGATATGACGACCTGGGCCGCCACCGGTTATGTTCCGCGCCTGTTGGAGGTGGCCGGGCTGGCGGATGTCCTCGTCTATGTGGCCTCGGATGAGCGCTACAACGATGAGGTACCGACCCAGTTTTTGCACCTGCTGCTGCAAACCGGCAAGCCAGTGATCGTCTGTCTGATGAAGATGCAGGAAGCGGATGCCGGCACGCTCCTGGCTCATTTTCAGTGTGAGGTTCTGGGCCGGCTAACCCGTGGTCCAGTGGCGTCCTTGGCCATTCCCCATCTGACCCCGGAACAATTGGCCGACCCGGCACGCCGTGCAGCCAGCTATCGCATTCCCTTGCTCAATCAGATCGCGGTGTTGACCGACGCGCCGGCCGTGGCGCGCCAACGCGTGGTGCGCGGGGCCAGCCATTTCCTCCTCGCCACTCACGACCGGCTCCTGGCGGCAGCGCGGCACGATCTGGCAGCGCTAGAGAGCTGGCGTTCGCTCGTCCAGGCCGGCCAGGTCGAATTCGATAACCGCTATCGCCGGGAATATCTCACCAGTGAGAAGTTCCGCAGCTTCGATGAAGCATTGGTGCGCTTACTGGAGTTGCTGGAATTGCCCGGAGTCGGCAAAATCGTCAGCGGGACGCTCTGGGTTGTGCGTACCCCCTACCGGCTGCTCAAAGGTGTCCTGGGGAAGGCCCTCAGTCGGCCAGAGGCGCCCAATCGGCCGGAACTGCCCGTGATGCAGGCGGCGCTGAGCGGCTGGCTGAACCTGCTGCACAAGGAAGCAGTTCGCCGTGCCGACAGCCATCCCGTGTGGGCGTACATTGAGGAAGGGTTCACGACCGGCCTGGTCGACCTTGCAGGAGAACGCTTTCAGCAAGGATTCCATAATTTCCAGCTCAGCCTGGCCGACGAGGTAGAACGCACGGCCCGAGCCATTTACGAAGCACTGGAGAAAAAGCCGTTGGTCCTCAACACGCTGCGGAGCGGCAACTTCGCCCTGGATGTGGCGGCCATCGCCGGGGCGTTCACCATCGGCCACTTCGGCGTGCATGATTTCGTGTTGGTACCATTGCTGGCTTCGATCAAGCATGTGATCGTCGAGCAGTTGGGGAAGCAGTATGTGGACAACCAGCGCGAACAGATTCGCATGCGCCAGCAGCTGTTGCTGACCCAGTACGTCTCTGGGCCCCTGGCCGAATGGTTGGCCCAATGGCCGGCGACCGGTGGCACCAAGCTGGAGCGGTTGCAACTGGCGCTGCGTCGCATCCCCGCGGCCGCGCAGCAACTGGATCTCGCCGTGTCGCAAGCTATCCCGGCGGCATCCACCAATCCGTCCGTGGTCCGTAGTCCGTAGCAGGCTGGCTACGGACTACGGACCACAGACTACGGACAATGGAAATGAGCAGTCCTGCATCGACCAGTACCGAACCATTGCTTCGTACGCTGGCACCGGCCTTGCGCCAGCTCCAGCAGCATTTGCGCACCTGGCTCGACGCGGCCCACCGCTATCCGCTGTCCACGCTGACACGGGCAACGCTGGAAGGTCTGGCAAGCGACCTGGCGCGGCAGGCAACAGCACTGGATGTTGAACGGCCTTTGTTGGTGATCCTGCTGATGGGGGGCACCGGGGTCGGCAAGTCCACACTGCTCAATGCATTGGCCGGCGGCGCCATCGCACAGGCTTCCTTTGTTCGGCCGACCACGCGCGATCCGGTCGTCTATTACCATGATTCGATTCCGCCCTCCCGGCTTGATCCGGCTCTGCAGCATTGTCGCCTTGCGGCCCATGATCGGTCCGCTCTGGAGAGCAAGATCATTGTCGATACGCCGGACCTGGACAGCAACGACTTGGCCAACCGCGAAAAATTGCAGCAGCTTTTGCCGGTAGCCGACGTCGTCCTGTACGTCGGGTCCCAGGAAAAATACCACGACAAACTCGGCTGGGATCTGTTCGTGCAGCAGCGTCAACGGCGAGCCTTCGCCTTTGTGCTGAACAAATGGGACCGCTGCCTTCACGGCAACGGCGGCGTCCGACCCGATGAAGACCTGCTCCGCGATCTTCAGGCCGAGGGTTTCCAGGATCCCTTGCTGTTCCGTACCTGTGCCCAGTACTGGGTCGATCGGGATGGCGCGCCGGCCGGCGACGGATGCGCTGCTGTTCCTCCGGAGGAGCAGTTTGCCGAACTGGTCCGCTGGCTGGAAAACGGATTGACCCGTCTGGAAATCGAGGCCATCAAGGCCCGTGGCGTGAGCCAGCTCTTGCGGCAATTGCAGCAAGCGCTGGAGCTGGCCCGGCCGCCGGAGCTGACCGCGCAGGCAGCCCGGACCCGCTCCACGTGGGAAGCGATTCTCGGTGAAGAGGCCGCGGCAACGGTCGAAGTGCTGTTAAACACGCTGGAGCCCTACCAACAGGAAATCGAACAACATTTCGCCCTGGAAGGGCAGCGCCGCTTCCGCGGGCTGATGGCTGCGTATTTGCATTTGTTTACCCGCGCCCGGTACGTCGGCAGCACCCTGCGCGACCGGATTCCGTTTCTGCCAAAATCGCCACAGGCGGTGGAGACGCCGCCGGCGTGGAACTTGGCCACGTTTACCCGCACGTGTAGTTCGGTGGCCGGCGACCGCCACCTTGACGCGCGGGGACGTGCCCTGCCTAATCGACTCCTCGTGGAGGCGGATCAGCAAGGGTTTCCTCTGAATCTGCTGACCGAACCGGTGGAAGCCGCGGCCAAGCTCGATTGGCGGCAGCGGTATGCGAATGCTCTGGTGGAGATCCTGCAACAGGTGGAGCGTGAGTCGGCGCAACCGGCGGGAATGCGGCGGTGGGTACAGAGCGGGATCGTGGTGCTGGCCGACTGGGTTCCGCCGCTGGCCTTCCTGGCCGCGTTGGTCATGTTATTGTGGAGGTATTTCGATCCCCTCAACCGAGGTTATCCATTTCAGGTTTCCGATGTGCTGCTTCCCCTGATCGTGCTGCTGGTCGTCTTGGTCATCTTGCACCTTCTGATTGTGCTGCTCTTGCCGGTCCGCTGGGTCGCCATCCGGGGTGAGTTCCAGCGCCGCTTACAGCGGCGCGTCCAACAGGAGCTGCACAGTGTGTATACCATGATCCCCGAGCAGGTAGCCGATGGGCTCCGCCTCGAGCGCCGGCAGATGGAGCAATTGCTCGCGGACACCCACGAGGTGACGGCTTGGCTGGAGCAGCGCCAGCAGGCGGCCAGCATCGAAGCGTTATACGGCAAGTAATCGAAGTCCAAGGTTCGATCTTCCCATGCACCAGACCGAACAGAGAGCCAAGCGCGGCGCGGATGGCAAGTGGATTGCCGGTCTGCGTGCGTCCACTCCGATTGTCGATGCCGCGCGACGGGTTTTGACGATCCGTCTGGAAGTCGTACGGGATTACCTCGGCCTGGCCTTGCGCGAGCCGGACAAGGATGTGGAATACGTCCATCAACTGCGCGTGGGCACACGCCGTGCCGGAGCGGCGGTCGAGATCTTCTCGTGCTGCCTTCCGGAGAAAGTCTACAAGTCGGCCCGCAAACAGCTCAAGCGTCTGCGGCGGGCGGCAGGGGAAGCACGGGATTGGGATGTCTTCCTGATGACCCTGACGCAGGCTCCGCACAAGAAAACCAGCCGGCAGCAGGCCGGCCTCGATTTCCTGGCCGGCTACGCCTTGGCCCAGCGGAGCATCGCTCAAGGACACTTGGAAGAGGCAAGCCCCGATGATCCGTTTGCCTTCGATCGGTTCCTGGCCGACACGATTGCGGCTGTGGAGAAACCTTCCAACGGCGTGCAGACACTGTCGAATTTGGCATCCCCCATGCTCTCCACCCTGCTGAGCGACCTCCAGGAGGCGGCCGGGGCGGATCTGAGCGCGTACAGCAGCCTACACCGCGTCCGCATTCTTGGCAAGCGGCTGCGTTATGCCATGGAAGTCTTCGCGGCCTGCTATCCTCCGCCGTTTCGGCAAAAGCTTTATCCGACGGTGGAAGAGATGCAGGATATCCTGGGCCGAGCCAATGACAGCTACGTGGCAAGCCAGCGGCTGGAAGCATTATGCGCCAAGATCCAGGCCACGCGGTCGGGGGATTGGAAACGGCTCCAGCCGGGCATCCAGGGACTGCTTCAGTACCATCAACAACGCTTGCCCGAGGAACGGCAACGCTTTCTCGGCTGGTGGCGGCGTTGGCAACGGTCCGGATGCGCGGCTGCCTTCGGTGCGATGCTCCGCGGAGCGAAGGCGGCGGCATCGTGACAATCAGAATCTGCGTGGTGTACGCATGGAAACTTGACAGTTGGAGTAATTTGATCCCTACCTGGAGTCGCGCCGGGCGCGGAGCACGGGCGCCCAGCAAAGGCAAGCGCGGGTAGAGATCGGGATCCTGGCAGATACCGATTCCTCGATGCAGTTCCAGCAGGAACGGCGCGATGTTGGCGAAGCGGTCCCGCTCACCTGGTCTGTTACAGTGCTTCCAAAGGTTTGCGGCATGCAAGGGAATC
>DATGIQ010000126.1:0-13286 GCA_035295665.1 Gemmataceae bacterium
TGGCCTATCACATCGCCCTCGTGCGCGGCTGCGATGTCGATAAACCCCGCAACCTCGCCAAAAGCGTCACCGTGGAATGAGCGGAAAGTCGCGCAGTCGTGTGATCGAAAAACAGAAACACCGATTGCCGCCCTGCTTGCCAACTGGCGGGAGCTATTCACCATGAGTCTTTGTCTTGTGACCGGTGGCGGTGGGTTCATTGGTTCCCATCTCGTGGATTCCCTCGTGGCCCGCGGTCACCAGGTACGAGTACTGGATGATTTCAGTACCGGCCACGTGGCCAACCTGAGTCGAGTGCGGAGCAAAATTGAGGTGGTGGAAGGCGACATTGGTGATCTCGACGTCGTGCGCGCGGCAACGAAAGGTGCGGAACTGGTCTTTCACCAGGCGAACCTGGCTTCGGTTTCCCGCAGCGTCGTCGATCCGTTGACCACGCATCAAATCTGTGCCACCGGCACCCTTCATGTCTTGTTGGCGGCGCGCGAGCAGCGCGTCCGCCGGGTGATCTATGGCGCGAGCGCCAGCGCCTATGGAGACGGTGCGCCGCTGCCCCGCCGGGAAAACGAGCCGCTTCTGCCCATTTCACCCTATGCCGTCGCCAAGCTGGCCGGGGAGCATTATTGCGTGGCGTTCAGCTATGCGTATGGATTGGAGACCGTGCGTCTCCGCTATTTCAACGTCTTCGGTCCGCGTCAGTTCTCCGGCAGCCCCTATGCGACCGTGATTCCGCTCTTTCTCGAAGCGATGATTGCCGGCCGGCGCCCGGTCATCCACGGCGATGGAGCGCAATCGCGGGATTTCGCCTATGTCGATGACGCCGTCCAGGCGAATCTCCTAGCCGCAGAGGCGCCACGGGCCTCCGGCAAGGTTTACAACGTTGCCAGCGGCCGAAGAACCACGCTGCTGGAGCTCGTCGATCGGATCAATGCGATTCTCGGGACCGACATCAAGCCCATTCATACGGCCCCGCGGGTTGGGGATATCCGGCACAGCTTTGCCGACATCTCCCGCGCCCAGGCGGAGCTGGGCTATTGTCCCTGCACCGATCTCGGACAGTGCCTCCGTACCTGCATTGAGTATTTCGCGGCGAAACGGAAGGGCCCCAAACATCTGCGGCGGGCGGCGTACCATCTCAATTAACCCGCCGTTGGGGCCACGAGGACGTCAACAGAGAGAGGACCCCGTGGACGAGAAGATCATCGCGCAAGTCCGTGAGGCCACGGCTCATTCGGAAATCGTTCAGGCCGCTACCTCGGTACGGCACGACAATGGCCGAGCCCTGGCCCTGGGCGCGATCCCATTGCGCAGACTGTACCGGGACGAAATTCAGCAACTGGAAAGCCTGGGCAATTCATCTACCGATTGGTCGCGCCTCTGGGTTGCCGAAGGATTCGATTGGCGGAAGGTTCGTCATTCACGCTTTCACGGTGATGTGCTCCTGGGTCGTTTTAGCCGTCTCGTACCGCTGGCCCCCGGGCTCGAACTGCCATCGGGCATCGAGCACTCCACGCTGGTCCAGTGCGCGATCGGCAACGACGTGCTCATCCGCGATGTGCAACTCCTGGCGAATTACATCGTCGCTGAGGGAGCCGTCGTCTTGGGCTGTGGCGCCGTGACCTGCGAAGGCCAGACAGCTTTTGGCAACGGCACCGCCGTGCCCGTCGGCATCGAGAGTGGAGGCCGCGAAGTCGCCATCTATGCCGAGATCGATGTGGATATCGCGGAAGCGGTGGCCTCTACCGGCGCCCTCTCCGAACCCCGGAAAAAATACTTCGAAGCGGTTGCCGATTATGCGTCCCAAGTGCTCTCACAGCGTGGCGTGATTGAGCGAGGGGCGGTGATCCGGAACACGCCGACGATTCGGAATGCCTACGTAGGCCGACACGCACGCATCGAAGGTGCCACCCTGGTCGCGGACAGCACGCTCCTGAGTAATGGCGAAGAGCCGGTGCGGATCGAGTCCGGCGCTTGTGTGACGGGCTCACTGCTCCAATGGGGCAGCCGGGCGACCACGATGGCCATCGTCGATCGGTCGGTGCTGACCGAGCATTCTCACGTCGAAGGCCACGGCAAGGTGACGGCAAGCATTCTCGGGCCCAATACGGGCGTTGCTGGTGGCGAGGCCACATCGTGCCTGCTTGGACCCTTCGTCAGCTTCCATCATCAAGCACTCTTGATCGCCACGCTTTGGCCGGAAGGAAGGGGCAACGTTGCCTACGGAGCCAACGTCGGCTCCAATCATACCTCCAAAGCGCCCGATCAGGAATTTCGGCCCGGCGAAGGCGCGTTCCTCGGACTCGGCGTAAATGTACGTTTTCCCGCCGATTTGAGCGAGGCGCCGTACTCGATTTTGGCTTCGGGCGTTACCACATTACCGCAGAAACTCCGCTTTCCGTTCTCGCTCATCAATACTCCATCCGCAAACTACCCGGGGATCGGGCCGGCCTACAACGAAATCATTCCGGCCTGGCTGTTGACCGATAGTCTGTACACCCTGAAACGCAACGAGGGGAAACACCAGGCCCGCAACCAGGCACGCCGGAAACAGTTCGACTACAGAATCTTCCGTCCGCGGATCGTGGACCTCATGCGCGATGCCTGCCGGCGCCTCGAAGCGGTTGCGTCCGTCAAGGAAGTGTACACGGAACAAGATATCCCGGGCCTGGGCAAGAACTTTCTGCGCGAAGCTTGTCGTCAGCCGGCGATCGAGGCATATCAATTCTTTATCCGCTACTATGCCCTCTTGGCTTTGAAAAACCAGGTGCAGGCTGCGCTCGAAGACGGCGAACCGGCGATCAGCCGGTTGCTGACGATCTCCGGCAGCCAACCCCGATGGGAGCATGCTCGCCGAATCCTCATCGAGGAACTCGGCGTAACGGACCCGGTGGCAGCGCTGCGTTTGCTTCCGGAGATGCTCGACACGATCGCGACGGCGGTGGAACGGTCGAAAGCAAAAGACGACGACCGCGGCGCCCGGATCATCGACGATTATGCCGAGGTTCACATCAGCGCCAGCGCGGATCCGATTGTGCGGCAGACCTGGGAAGAAACACGCCGGCTGCAAGCGGAGCTTGCGGAACTGGTGACCTGGCTGGAGACTGGGCGACCACCCTGGGAACCGCTTACCCAACGGCAGCCGACCAGGCAACGGCTGATCGCAGGGTAAGGAGCCATCTGCAAGAATCATTCCCCGCTTGCGATTCACGCTCGGAAAGGCTACCCGACGCAAAGCGCAAGCGGCTACCTAGGGTCCCGTCAGCGCCCCGAGAGTATGGGACCGCCCTGAGTGAACGGCGCCCCGCCCGTCCTCGGGGCGTTGACGGAACCCCGCTCACCGATCCATTCTCATCCCCCAACCCGCACATTCACGCCATTGTGGTCCGGCGGTTCGACGCCATGAAGATGACGCACAAAGAAATCCCGTAGCCGCCGATTGCCGTAGCGGTCACCCATCCCGTGGCCGGCACCCGGGACCACCACCAGTTCAAAATCTTTTCCCGCCTTGATCAAGGCATCGACCAACCGAAACGTCGATTCCGGCGGCACGTTCGTATCCATTTCCCCGACAATCAATAGCAGCTTGCCTTGGAGTTTCGGGGCGTTGGTGATGTTGGAGCACTCCGCGTAGTGCGGTCCGACCGGATAGCCCATCCATTGTTCGTTCCACGACGCCTTGTCCATGCGATTATCATGACAACCGCAGCCCGAGACGCCGACCTTGTAGAACTCGGGATGGAACAACAACGCGGCCGTCGAATTCTGTCCGCCGGCAGACCCGCCGTAGATCCCGACGCGGCTGAGGTCGTAGAAGGGATACTTGGCGGCCACCGCTTGGTGCCAGAGGATGCGATCCGGCAAGCCCGCATCCTTGAGGTTGTGCCAGCACACATCATGAAACGCTTTGGACCGATTGGCGGTCCCCATGCCATCGATCTGCACAACGATAAAGCCCAACTCGGTGAGCGCGGCAATGCGCTGCGCGGGGCTAAATGTCTTGGGAACAAATGAGCCCTGGGGCCCGGCGTAGATCTGTTCGATGACCGGATATTTTTTCTGAGGATCAAACTTGCGCGGCTTGCATAGGATTCCCCAAATGTCCGTCTTGCCGTCGCGGCCCTTGGCGACGAAGACTTCCGGCGGCTCCCAACCGCTGGCTTGCAGCTCACGGATATCGGCCTTCTCCAGCTCGCACAGCCGTTGGCCATCGGCAACACGCCGCAGCTCGTGTATCGGCGGTTGATCCACTCGACTGTAGGAGTCGATCAGGTATTTCCGGTCCGGCGAGTACTGGACGGTGTGATTCCCATCCCCGTCCGTCAGGGCCACCAGGCCGGTGCCGTCAAAGTTGACGCGGTAATAATGGATCAAGTAGGGATCCTGAGCCGCGTTCTTGCCGCTTGCTCGGAACCAAATCTGCCGGTGCTCTTCATCGATGCGATCGATACCGCGTACCACATACGCGCCCTTCGTGATTTGATTTTGAATTGTCCCCGCCTCGGCATCAACGAGGTAAAGGTGCCGCCAGCCATCGCGTTCCGAAGCGTGGATGATCTCCTCACTGTTCTCGAGCCAGTTGATGGGGTTCAGCTGGACGCTTTCGGCATGGGCGGTCCAAATGAACGTCTCGGTCTTTTCATCGATGACGTTTCGGGCCTTGCCCGTAAGGGTGTGGACCTCGATCACTCGGAGACGTTGGTGCCCACGGTCCACCTTCGTGTAGGTCAAGACCTGACCGCCCTTCCGCCAGCGCACGCGTGGCGCGCCCAAATCAATGCGATCCACTTCGGGTTTGATCTGTTTTTGATTGCTGACGTCAAAGAGATTTAGCTCGTAAGACGTAAACCGATCGCCGGGCAAGGCGTAGGGCCGAGTGTGTAGCTTGGCTCGGCCTCCTTCCGGGGGTGAGGATTCGATCAAATAGACTTCCTTCTGCTCGCCCGGTTCGATGCGGAAAGCCACAAGCGTTTTGGAATCGGGGGCCCATTGCAGCATTCCATAGCCAAAGCCGGGTTTGCCATCCTGACTGAGCTGGTGCTCCTTGCCGTCCTCGGAGGAACGGACAAAGACGTTGTGGTCCTTCAGAAACGCCGTCCATTGTCCGTTCGGCGAGCGTGGCTGGGGCTGCTCACGCGCGCCGCCGCGTTGACGGCTTTGCGGTTGGGGAGCCTCCCCTTCGGAAGCGGGCATCATCCCTTCGGGCCAAGGAGATTCCAAACGGGCCAAATCTTCGCGTTCGGCTGCTGTCCGCGTTCGATCCGCAGTGGCCTCTTCGGGCGGGGCAGCAGACGGGCTCGTTTCACTCGGGGAACATTGGTAGGAGGTTAGGTCGCACTTCCAGGTAGTTTCGCCAACTTTGAACTGGAGCAGCTTGGCGTTGTTGGCGAACTCGATGCGGTCGAACGGCAGCCGATCCGCGTGGTACTCGGCTGCAGCCGCCTTCGACAGGGCGGCGGCGAGTTTTTGGTGATCGAATGCTGCTTCACGGATTCCCCGCTCCGCATCCACCACGATGAACTCTTTGGTCCCGCCGCGAAGGTCATTGCGATACCAGAAGCGGGTGTTGTTCTGAAACCAATGGGGAGTGATCTGGGATTTATAGACCGCAGCCCTTGCCTGGCCGGTTCGCTGCGACCGCTGATAAGCTTCGCGGAGCTCCTCCGTCGTGGGAATATACCGGCTCAGCTCACCGGTACGGGCCGGCTGGGCCGTCCAAATCCCGACCGTGCAAATCAACAGCCCGATCCGGGCGACCGACGTTGTCCCCGTGCCCGCGCCCATCGTGATCGTCTCCTCGGTTCCACCCGGCTCAGCGAGGACTGCCCCCACCGAGCGGCTCAGTACTCGCTTGCATCCACTGTCTCACCGCCGCGCGATGTCGACAATGCACGCCAGGTGGCCAAGTTAATGGTGTTGCTGAAAAAGTGCACGGAGCCGTCGCCAAACGAAGCGTTGACACCGCCCGGATGCTTGCTGCGCGAATCAAACGATTGGTTTCGCGTCTGCTCGTTGTCACCGATGAAATTGCACCCCGGGATCCCGTTCAGGGCGCTGTTGGGCGGACAAACCCGTGCGACATCATCCCAGACAGGTGAATTGGGCGTCAACCAGGCTTCAAACGTTTGCCCACCCAAGGATGTGCTGAAATCACTCAGCGGTCCGCCCCAGTTGACTCCGGTATCGCCAACCGTGATCACCTCCGCCATCATCAGCGTGTTGCTCAACCCATCGGTGATGTCTGCGAATTTGCTGCTCTTGACGAAGCTGAACGGGGCTCCGCCGAAGGTGATACCCGCTTTCGTTGTCTGACCGTAGTTGGTGTTGCCGAAGTTGACTACGTAGTTGCCCCGGATCCGGGCCCAGTTGGAGCTGGGCCACTCATTTTGCTTCAGGCCATCGTCCGGACAAGCAAACACCTGCATCTTGAACCGCCGGGCCGCATCATTCACCTCGTCGCTGAATGACTTATCGTAGTTGATCAGCCGAAACCAGTTATCCTGCTCGACATAGGGTCCCATGCGGCTATACCACCCATGATCATCGTACCATTCTCCCGGTCCGACATAATTCGGATCGTCGATTTTCCGACGTGTTCCAGGAGGGAGGACCTTGTTCACGTCGTGGTAGCTGTGCATGGCAAGGGTGAGCTGCTTTAAATTGTTGTTGCATTTGATGCGGTTGGCGGCCTCGCGCACTTTTTGTACGGCCGGCAGCAGGAGCCCGATCAGAACGGCAATGATGGCGATCACGACCAAGAGCTCGATCAGCGTGAAGGCCATTCGACTTCGGGAACGCATGGTACTCTCCTTGAGCAATCGATACCGCCGGCCCGAACCTGCTTAATGGGACTTCAAAGGAAAGTCCTGATTGAGGTTGTCTCCGGTCACGTCAAGTGCGATGCCGGCGCGGTATTTCTCGGGAATCAGGTTGACGACCTGGGGCCGTGACGAACTGTACTCTTTGACCATTTTGCCCGTCTCTTTGGTGGCAGTCAGCAACGCACGCACCTTGCCGCGGGGAACGGCTTCAGCGACGTACCGGCCATCGACGATAGGCACCGCGGTAATCGGCGCCTGATTGGGATCCTGGGGCAGAAACTGCAAGCTTCCCTGGGCAATCGGCTTGCCGTCGAGAGTGACGGTCCCTTCAAGGCGAGCGGAAGGATAGGTCGGCTTGGCCGGACCGCAGCCTCCCAGCAGAGCCACCAAGAACATGAACGTTGACAATCGCCTCACGATTTCGGCTCGGATCATAAGAGTCTGGATACGGCTAAGTGACTGAATTGTAGCGGGCGCCGACCGAGGATCCCATGAGAAACCGCGCAATTCTCATGAGTTTTTTCACACGCCGCTGCTTGAGCCGGCCTACAACGAGGCTTATACTGGTTACGGGGTTTGGGCGGCAACGGTGCCCCGGCCCCAAAGAGAGGCATGAGAAAAATGTCGCTTGGTGAGCGGAACGGAATAGCAATGGCGAAACGGAGGGGCCGCCCAGATGTGGCCCTTCTCATTGAGACTTCCAATGCCTATGCGCGGGGGTTGCTGCGTGGCATCCGGGCCTACATTCGGGAGCATCGTTCGTGGTCCATTTACGTCGGCGAGCAACGGCGCGGGGAACCGGCGCCCTTGTGGCTGAAGAAGTGGCACGGCGATGGGATCATTGCCCGCATCGAAAGTGCGGCGATTGCAGAAGCCGTAGTCGGTTCCGGTCTACCTGCCATTGATGTGAGTGCGGCCCGCTATGTGCCGGAACTGCTCTATGTCGAAACGGACGATGCCGCCATCGCCCGCTTGGCGGCCGAGCACCTCATGCAGCGGGGATTTCGGCACTACGGCTACTGCGGCGACCCGCGTTTCAATTGGTCCAATTGGCGCGAGGAGCATTTTCAACAGCGGATCGCCGAAGGAGGGTTCGATTGCAGCATCTACCGCTCATCGCCGCGCCGCCGCGGCAGTGCCACATGGGAACAAGACCGGGCAAGCATCGCCGACTGGATTCGCCACTTGCCCAAACCAGTCGGCGTCATGGCTTGCTATGATATCCGTGGCCGGGAAGTGCTCGATGCCTGTCGCCAGCTTGGCGTCAGTGTGCCTGACGAGGTCGCCGTCATTGGCGTGGACAATGACGAGCTCCTGTGCGACCTCGCCGATCCGCCCCTGTCGAGTGTGATCCCCGACACACAGCGCACGGGCTACGAGGCGGCGCATCTCCTCGATCTGCTGATGGCCGGTAAATCCGAGCTTCCCACCGCGCACTTGATCAAACCACTCGGTATCGTGACGCGCGATTCGACCGACGTGCTGGCTACCGATGATAGTGACCTGTCGGCTGCGGTGCGGTTCATTCGTGCCCATGCCACGCTGGGCATCAAGGTCGAAGACGTGCTCCGGGCGGTCCCTCTTTCACGCCGGGTCCTGGAAGCACGCTTTCAGAAACTGCTCGGCCGGACCCCGCACGAGGAAATTACCCGCGTGCAAATTGAACGGGTCAAGGAACTCCTCGCCGAGACCAACCTCTCGTTGTCGGCCATCGCTCACCGTGCCGGTTACCGGCACGTGGAATACATGAGCGTGGCGTTCAAACGAGAGACAGGGCAGCCGCCCAGCGTTTACCGAGCCCTCCACCACAAAAAGACATGAGCGAAGGATGGCCCAAGTAAGCTCTCCGCCAGGCGGCTGCTCGATCCGGTGCCATTGTCAAGGAGGTGTACCATTCGGTCCGGCATTGAAGTCGGCGGCTACCTCGGCAGCCGATAGCGGCCGATCGTAGATCCGGAATTCATTGATGGTGCCGTTGAAGTACGGATCGTTGTACTGCGATTTACCCAGGTAATTGTTGTTCGTAAATCCCATGGCCGCGGGCGAGTTCGTGTAACCGTAGACGACGGTGTTCACCTGCCCGTTCACATACAGGCTGGCGATCTGATTGTCGGCATCGATGGTAACGACGACGTGAGTCTCCACCTGGACGGGGAAAGCGGGAGCGGCTTGAACCTGCTGCTCTGCGCCAGCGCCGCCGACCGTGAGGGCAAACCGCGGGACCAGATTGGAGCCGTTCTGCGGCGTGAAGAACATGTTGGTCGTTGGGCTCGTTCCGAAATCAAAGATGCGCGACCAGGATTGTCCCGGAGAATGATCCCAGGTGACCCAGGTCTCAAACGAGCAATTGGAGAGAGCAGCCAACGTGTCCCCAATCGGCAGCTGCACATACGTTCCGGCGGTGCCATCCAAAGCGACTTGGCCGTCGGAGGTGATGGCGGCATTCCCCATGAGGATACCGTCTTCTCCGCCCACCGAGTCACTGGCGTCATTAGTAAAGCTGTAGCGGTGAATGATATCCGCTTGGCTGAGCGCGGGGACCGCCAACCACAGGGCGATCGCGGCCAAGCCGCATCCGCGCCAAGAAATCTTACTCATCTGCATGTCACTCCCTCCATTCAGTTGAAAAAAGCATAGGAAGCACTTCTCCGACCTGCCATACGATGGTCTCGATCGGACACAACGATTCCCCACCCGGATCGGCCCCACAAGCCGCCGGGTCATGAACTCCGCTAGATACCAACGTCGCAGGGTCTGGAGAATCAAGCGTCCTGATTCTACCTGGCTGTGCAAAGTTCGCCATGAGAAAGTGCGCAATTCTGATGAGGTTTTTTACCCCAGACTGGCGGCGTGCAGCCAGAGCCAATAAGTCGATAGTACCGGGTAAATTCTTTCACACACGGATTATCCATGATCGTGGGACCTTTTCTCATGAGACGCCTTCTGACTGTTCTCCTTGGCTCATGGCTGTTGGCCTCCGCACTCACCGCGAATGAGTCGGGCCGTTCCATCAAGATCCTGTTCCTCGGCGACAAGGGCCATCATAACCCGGCCGAGCGGTTCCGTCAGCTTCAGCCAATCCTGGCGAAGCGCGGCATCGATTTGACTTATACCGAGGAGGTCAAGGCGCTCAACGCACAGACCCTTTCCGCCTACGACGGCCTGATGATCTATGCTAACACCACGCGGATCACGCCGGAACAGGAAAAGGCCTTGATCGATTTTGTCGAGGGAGGCAAGGGATTCATCCCCCTCCACTGTGCGTCCTACTGCTTTTTGAATTCGCCCAAGTATATCGAGTTGGTCGGTGCCCAGTTCAAGAGCCATGGCACCGGCACGTTTCGCACCACCATTGCCGCGCCAGATCATCCCCTCATGAAGGGGTTCCAGGGATTCGAAAGCTGGGACGAGACGTACGTCCACACCAAACACAACGACAAGGACCGTACGATTCTGGAATACCGCACGGACGGGGCGACCAAGGAGCCCTGGACATGGGTCCGGACCCAGGGCAAGGGGCGAATCTTTTACACGGCCTGGGGGCATGATCAACGAACGTGGGGCAACCCGGGCTTCCAGAATCTGGTCGAACGGGGCATTCGCTGGGCAACGCGGAACGACCTAAGCGTGGTGGCGGATTATCGGGCCGAGCTCCCCTTCCCGATTCCCAAGATGACGCCGAAGCGGACGGATGTTCAACCGTTCGAGTACATCGATGTCGGCAAGAAAATCCCCAACTACACACCGGGCCGGGTGTGGGGCATCCAGGGCGAACCGTTCAGCAAGATGCAGGTGCCACTGCCCCCGGAGGAGTCCATCAAGCATCTGGTAGTGCCGGAGGGTTTCCACCCGGAGCTGTTCATCTCCGAGAAGGATCTCGGCGGCGGCAAGCCGATCTGCATGAATTGGGACGAGCGCGGACGGCTGTGGGTTGCGATGACGTACGACTATCCCAACGCACTCCAGCCGGCCGGCGAAGGGCATGATCGCATCGTTGTCTGCGAGGACACCGACGGCGACGGCAGGGCCGACAAGGTCACCGTGTTCGCAGAGAAGCTCAGCATTCCGACCAGCTTGATCTTTTCGCGCGGCGGAGTCATTGCCTTCGATGCCAAGCAAACGATCTTCCTCAAGGATACCGATGGCGACGGCAAAGCCGATACGCGCGAGGTCCTGTTCGGGACTTGGGCAATGCCGGATACGCACGGCGGGCCGAGCAACATGCAGTACGGCCTGGACAATTGGATCTGGGCAATGCAGGGGTACAACAACTCGCGGCTCACTGTGGGAGGAGAGACGCACCAGTTCCGGCAAGGTTTTTTACGCTTCAAGCCGGACGCTTCGAAGCTGGAATTCATCCGTTCGACAGACAACAACACCTGGGGGCTCGGCATCAGCGAGGAAGGGATCATTTTCGGTTCCACAGCCAACCGCAATCCGAGTGTGTACATGCCGATCCCGAACCGCTATTACGAGGCGGTGCGCGGCTGGGCACCGTCCTTGACATTGCACACGATGGCCGACACGTATTTATTTCACCCCATTACCGACAAGGTGCGGCAGGTCGATCAGTTTGGCGGATATACGGCTGGGGCAGGCCATTCGCTGTACACGGCCCGCGCCTATCCGAAGGAATACTGGAACCGCACGGCCTTCGTGAGTGATCCGACCGGCCACCTCACGGGCACGTTTGTGATCCGCCACGACGGGAGCGATTTTCATTCGAGCAATCCCTTCAACCTGGTGGCCAGCGATGATGAGTGGACCGCCCCGATCATGGCGGAGGTTGGCCCGGACGGCAACGTGTGGGTGATCGATTGGTACAACTACATTGTGCAGCATAATCCGACGCCGATCGGTTTCAGGACGGGCAAAGGAGCGGCGTATGAGACGGATCTCCGCGACAAAAAATATGCCCGAATTTATCGCATCGTTTACGACGGCCCCGGCGCCGCCCCGCGGAAGCAGGCCCCCTTCAGCCTCGCGAATGCCTCTCCGCAAAAACTAGTCGAGACACTCAAACACCCCAACCTCTTCTGGCGGCGGCACGCTCAGCGGCTGCTGGTCGAACGCGGGCAGCAGGACGTGGTGCCGGCCCTGCTCGAGATGGCCCGCGATCGCTCCGTGGACGAGATCGGTTTGAACGTCGGAGCCATCCACGCCCTGTGGACCCTGCACGGGCTTGGCGCCCTGAGCGGAACGAACGCCGACGCAACGGCCGTCGCCGTAGCCGCACTGAAGCACCCGTCGGCTGGAGTCCGCCGCAATGCCGTGCAGGTGTTGCCGCGTACTGCGAATTCCGTGACGGCCATCTTGGATGCCGGTCTCTACAAGGATCCGGATCCTCAGGTTCGCCTGATGGCTTTGCTCGCGCTGGCCGATCAACCCGCACTACCGGCCGCCGGCCCAGCTATCGTGGCCGTACTGAATGATCCAAAGAACGTCGACGACCGCTGGATCCCTGACGCGGTTACCTGTGCCGCAGCCAAGAACAGTGATTCGTTTCTCCCGGCGGTGGCCGGCTCCGTTTCCCAATCTTCTTCCCCGGCCGCAGGAGGAGCGAGTAACGTGAGCGGGCGGCCATCGGCGAAGCTGCTCACCGTGACCACGATTGTTGCCGAGCATTATGCTCGCGGCGCTCCTGTGGAATCGGTGCGGTCTATCATTGCGGGTTTGAAGGATACCGAGCCGGCAATTGCTGCCGCAGTCGTGCGCGGACTGACGAAAGGCTGGCCTGCCGACAAGCCACCGATGCTCGATGACCGCCTGGAGACAGATTTAGTGAGTGTCCTCAATCGGCTGGCGCCAGACCAGCGCGGCGTACTGATCAAGATGGCGACGGCCTGGGGGAGCAAGAAGTTCGAACAGTACGCCGCCGAGACCGTTCGCACGCTGCGGACCGAAGTCCAGAACGACTCGCTGCCGACCAGCAAACGGCTGGCGTCGGCGCGGGAGTTAATCGGCTATCGGAACAACGACCCGGAAGTGGTGCGGACAGTTCTCGATCTCATCACACCGGCCACGCCGCCCGATTTGGCCGTTGGCCTGCTGGACGCAATGCGAACCAGTGAATCCGCGGAAGCCGGCCGATTGATCCTCGAACGTCTTCCGACGCTGACTCCGGCGCTACGTACCGCCGGGCTCAGTGTCGTGCTGACCCGCCCGGAATGGACGAGGGCATTTCTGGAGGGCGCAAACAAAGGACAGTTCCAGCTGGCGGAACTTTCGCTGGATCAGCGGCAGGCGTTGGCCCAGCACCCCAACCGCGGCATCCGCGCCTTGACCCAGCAACTACTGCGGCGCGGCAATGTGCTGCCGAATCCCGACCGCCAAAGGGTGCTGGAAGAGTTTTTACCGATCACCAAGGAACGAGGCGATCCAGCCGCGGGCAAAATCGTGTTCAAGAACACCTGTGCGAAGTGCCATGTTCACGGTACCGAAGGCAACCGAATCGGTCCGGACCTGACCGGG
>DATGIQ010000127.1:0-30681 GCA_035295665.1 Gemmataceae bacterium
GGGCTGTGCGCTCACCGTGGAGGACCTTTGCCGGAATGTCATTTTGCCCGAGCAGCGTTCCATCGACACCCGCGATCCTTCCCAGCTCCCCGCGGCCGAGCTGCCGGCCACCGTGCCGCCCCGGACGGTCGCGCAGCCTCAGCCCGAGGCAACTCCCTGGCCGCTCTCGCTCGATGAGGCCATTCGTATTTCCCTGGAAAATGCCCGCGTCATACGCATCCTGGCCGGGACCACCGCGGTGACGAGCGGCCAAACCATTTATGACGCGGCCATCACGAACACCCAGATCGACCAGGCCCAGGGACGCTTTGATCCCGTCCTTGCCCACACGAGCACCTTTGATCGCCTCGATGCACCGTTTGCTCAGTTCAACCCGTTCGACCCGACCCGGTCATTCCTCACCAGCTCGGAAACGCAGGACTACACCGCCACGGCCGGGGTAAACAAGACCAACGTGCTTGGCGGCCAATGGGCACTCACCTTCAGGGACACACTCTCCCAGTTCGGCGGCAATGGCCCGTTCCCGCTCAACCCGCAGAACAGCACGGCCCTGGAGTTGAGCTATACGCAGCCGCTCCTCCAGGGAGGCGGCTATTCATTCAACACCGCCCCGATTGTGATCGCCCGGCTGAATACCGAACAATCGTTCTTCCAGTACAAGGACAGCGTGCAGGAGATGGTCCGTGGCGTCATCGAAGCGTACTGGAACTTGGTGCAGGCGCGGATTAACGTCTGGGCTCGGAAGATTCAGGTGCAACAATCGCAGGAAGCGTATGAGCGGGAAAGCGCTCGTCTCAAGACGGGCTTCAGCGACGTGGGGACCGTGGCCCAGGCGCGGGTGACGTACCAGCAGTTCCGGGCCAATTTGATCGCGGCCGAGGCGGATGTGCTGACGCGCGAAGGGGCGTTGCGCAACATCCTGGGCTTGCCCCCCAGCGACGACCGGCAGATCATCCCCGTCTCGGTGCCCACGAGCCAGCGGCTCACGCCCAACTGGGACGAGCTGGTCCGTCTCGCCGAACAGCGGCGGCCCGACGTCCTCGAATTGAAAATCATCACGGAAGCCGATCAGGCGCGACTACTGCAAGCCGAGAACCAGGCCCTGCCCCGACTCGATGCAACAGCGCTGTATCGCTGGAACGGCCTGAGCGGCACGATGCCTAACGGCGAACACCTGTCGTCCAGTGCTGGCGAGTTCCCGGACTGGTCGTTCGGCATCAATTTCTCGGTGCCGCTCGGATTGCGGCAAGGGCGGGCACAGGTACGGCAGCAGTCGCTCATCGTCGCCCGGGATCGGGCCAACGTCGACCAGCAATTGCACGCCGCCGTCCATGAGGTGGCCATGACGATCCGCGACCTGGAGAGTGCCTATGAGCAGTACCTGGCGTACAAGGAAACCCGGGCTGCGGCCGCCGAAAACTTGAAAGTTCAGACCGAGCAGTTCCGTGCCGGCCGAACCATTTATCTGAATGTGCTCCAGGCCCTCAACGACTGGGGAAACGCGGTCTTTTCCGAAGCCCAGCAGTTGCTCACTTACAATACAACGCTGGCCACGCTGGAACGGCGGACCGGCACAATCCTGGAGACGCACGGGCTCGTTTTCTACGAAGAACGGTTGCGTACCGCGGGGCCGCTCGGGATTCTGGGACACGGCCGTCTTTATCCCTCCGCAGTGGTGCCGGCCGGATCTCCGCAACGCTACCCCAGCACCGACGAACCGGCCGAGAATGCCTTTGATCTGAGGAACCCGGCCCCGCGTCAGTCGAAACCGCCGGAGAATCTGCCGCCGCCGACCCCACTGAAGCCAGTGCCATAATTCTTAGCCCGAATTCCAAGCAACACCAGCCCGACGCATTTTCTCGGCCGCCGCGGTGGAGGCTGCGCCTCTCTCCTGCTACACTACCTCTGATGTTGAAATCCCTTGCACTGCAACCTGGCAAATAAAACTCCATGATCGATCCGCATGCGACCCATGCGCCTGGAGCGGAGCAAGCCTCACCCGTTCCGGCCGACTCCCCACCGCGGCCGGACCAGATCGGTCGTTATCGGATCGAACGGGTGCTTGGCCGGGGCGGCTTCGGGCTCGTCTACCTGGCCCATGATGAGCAGTTAAGCCGCCCCGTGGCCATCAAGGTGCCGCATCCCCATCTCGTGACCGAGGCAGCCCATGCCGAAGCCTATCTGACCGAAGCGCGCCTGGTCGCCAACCTGGACCATCCGAACATTGTGCCGGTCTTTGATGTCGGCAGCACCGAGCAATACCCCTGTTTCGTGGTTTCCAAATACATCAACGGTACCGACCTCGCCAGCCGGCTGCGCTACGCCCGCCTGCCATTACAGGAGAGCGTGGAATTGCTGGCGACGGTGGCCGATGCACTGCACTATGCCCACAAACAGAGAATCGTCCATCGCGACATCAAGCCAGGCAATATCTTGCTCGACCAGAGCGGCAAGCCATTCGTCGCCGATTTCGGATTGGCCCTGCGCGAACAGGATATCGGTAAAGGATCTCGCTACGCGGGTACACCGGTTTACATGAGTCCGGAGCAGGCCCGCGGTGAAGGCCATCGGGTCGATGGCCGATCGGACATCTTCAGCCTCGGCGTGGTCCTGTACGAACTGCTCACCGGAAGGCGCCCGTTCCAGGGGGAATCGGCGGAGGAGGTACTGCAACAGATCGTCAGCGTCGAGGCTCGTCCCGCCCGGCAACTCGACGATGCGATCCCCAAGGAGCTTGATCGCATCTGCCTGAAGGCCCTCTCGAAACGGGTCGCGGAGCGCTATCCCACAGCCAGGGATATGGCCGACGATCTCCGGCATTTCCTGGGCGGAGCGTCGGTGGCGGAGAAGTCGGCGCTTACGGGAGCAAAGCGGAGCGACGCGGAAATTGCGACGCCGATGCCCAGTCCCGTGCCGACTCCGTCTGATCTCCAGGCCATCAAGATCGTGCCGAAGGGTTTGCGCTCCTTCGACGCGGCGGATGCCGATTTCTTCCTCGGATTGCTGCCGGGACCACGCGACCGGGATGGTCTGCCGGAAAGCATCCGCTTCTGGAAGATCCGGATCGAGGAGAACGACCCGGATCGAACGTTTTCCGTGGGATTGATCTACGGGCCGTCGGGGTGTGGCAAGTCGTCTTTGATGAAAGCAGGCCTCTTGCCGCGGTTGGCGAAGCACGTGCGGGCCGTTTATATCGAGGCGACGGCCGCGGACACGGAAGCTCGGCTGCTGAAAGGACTCCGGCGGCAGGTGCCGGACCTGCCGGGCAACGGGGGCCTGGTGGAAGCACTGGCCGGATTGCGGCACGGACGGTTTTTGGACCCGGGGCAGAAGGTGGTGCTCGTGCTGGATCAGTTTGAGCAATGGCTCCATGCCCAGCACAGCGAATCGAACGCTGAGCTGGTGCAAGCACTCCGGCAGTGTGATGGCGAGCGCGTCCAGTGCCTCCTCATGGTCCGGGACGATTTCTGGATGGCCGCCACCCGATTCATGCAGGCGTTGGAAATTCGCCTGGTCGAAGCCGGGAACTGCTGTGCCGTGGATCTCTTTGATCTCCTCCATGCCCGCAAGGTGCTGGGGGAATTTGGCCGGGCCTATGGCCGGCTACCCGATTCTCTCGGCCCATCCAGCAAAGATCAGAACGCCTTCCTTGATCAGGCCATTGCCGGTCTGGCGCAGGAGGGGAAGGTGATCTCGGTGCGGCTGGCGTTGTTTGCCGAGATGGTCAAGGGCAAACCGTGGACGCTGGCCACCTTGAAGGAAGTCGGCGGCACCGAAGGGGTGGGCGTCGCCTTCCTGGAAGAGACATTTGCCGCCGCGACCGCGCCGCCCCAGCATCGCCTGCACCAGAAAGGAGCCCAGGCGGTCTTGAAGGCACTGCTGCCGGAAGCCGGCACGGACATCAAGGGGCACATGCGTTCGCATCAGGAGTTGCTGCAAGCCTCGGGTTACGCATCTCGGCCACGCGATTTTGAGGAACTGCTTCGCATTCTGGATGGCGAACTGCGCCTCCTCACGCCGACCGATCCCGAGAGCGTGGCGGGAGGCGGGGGGCAGGGGACGGGAGAGAGAGGCAGAGACGAGGGAGCAGAGACGGATGCTTCTTCTCCCGCCACCCTTTACTACCAGCTCACTCACGACTATTTGGTACCGTCGTTGCGGGCCTGGCTGACGCGCAAGCAGAAGGAAACCCGGCGCGGCCGAGCCGAACTGCGCTTGGCGGAACGGGCCGCGGCCTGGAACCTCAAGCCGGAAGCGCGTCATCTGCCGGCCTGGTGGGAATGGGCCAACATCCGCCTGTTCACCCACAAGAAGAACTGGACGCCGCCACAGCGGAAGATGATGCGCCAGGCGGCTCGGTTTCATGGCGTGCGCGGGCTGACGCTGTTCGCTGCCTTCGCCACGGTCGCCTTGGCCGGCTGGGGCGCGTGGCGGCAAGTCGATGAGCAGCGCAAAGCCGACCATGCAGCTGGCCTGGTCCGGCAACTGCTGGCGGCCAACACCGCCCAGGTTCCCCGCATCATCGCGGACATGGAAGGCTACCGCCTTTGGACGGATCCGCTGTTGCAACAGGCCGCGGTCGAGGCGGAAAAGGAGCGGGATGCGCGCAAACAGCTCCACATTCGCCTGGCGCTGCTGCCGGTGGACTCCAGCCAGTTCGATGCGCTGTATCAACGGTTGCTGGATGCTAGCCCGGAAGAGTTGCCAGTGATTCGCAACGCTCTGCAAGAACAGCCGAGGATCTTGGCGGAGCGGCTGGAAAAGATACTGGCGGATGCCAAGGAAGATCCGGAAAAGCGGCTGCGGGCGGCGTGTGCCCTGGCCGGCTGTGCGGATGCGGAGAATGGCTGCTGGGAGCCGGCCAGCACGTTGATCGTCAAACAACTGCTGGCCGCGGTACTGAAGAATCCCAGTCATTATGTGCCGTTGCTCGACCTGTTACGGCCGGTCAAAGGCAACTTGTTGGCCCCGCTGGCCGACGTGTGCCGGAGTAAAGAGCGCTCGGAATCGGAGCGTGCCGCGGCGACGAATATTGTAGCGGACTACGCTTCCAGCCAGCCGGAGTTGTTGGCGGAGCTGCTCCTGGACGGAGACGAGAAGCAATTCGCGGTGTTATTTCCGAGGCTCAAGGATCATACGGACCGGGCACGGACGCTTCTGGCCGCCGAGGTGGCGAAGCAGTGGCCTGCGGATGCCAAGGACGAGGCCAAGGAGAAGCTGGCCAAGCGGCAGGCGAATGCCGCGGTGGCGTTGCTCCGCATGGGGCAGGACGAAACGGTTTGGCCGCTGCTGAAGCATCGGCCGGATCCGCGAGTGCGTAGTTACCTGATCCATCGGCTCAGCCCCTTGGGTGCCGATCCCCAGGCAGTCCTCCGTCAGGTGGACATGGAGCAGGAAGGATCGGTCCGTCGGGCGTTGCTCTTGTGTCTGGGCGAATTTGACCAGGAGCAATTTCCCGATGCCGAACGCACTGCATTCCTGCCCAGGCTGCTGGAGCTGTATCGCGCCGACCTCGATCCAGGCCTGCATGCCGCGGCCGAGTGGCTGCTGCGGCAATGGAAGCAGGAAGGATCCCTCCAGCAGATCAACCAGGCATGGGCCAAGGACAAGCAGCAGAGAGCACAAAGGCTGCAACGCATCCAAGAGCAGCTGGCGAAGGATAAAACCCAAGCCCAGCCGCAGTGGTATGTCAACGGCGAGGGACAGACGATGGTGGTCTTTCCCGGTCCGGTGGAGTTCCTGATGGGATCGCCGCCCACGGAAGCGGGGCACGTAGCAACCGAAGCGCTGCACCGCCGGCGGATCGGCCGCACCTTTGCCATTGCCGCCAAGTCGGTGACGGTGGAGCAATACCGGAACTTCAACGCCCGCTATGGCATAGGTGAAATTGAGCAATACGCCCGCACACCGGATAGCCCGGTGATTGGCACGAGTTGGTATCAGTCGGCAGCGTATTGCAACTGGTTGAGTGCCCAGGAAGGGCTGCCGGAAACGGAGTGGTGTTACCACCCGCTTCCGGACCGTCAGGCTCTCACGGCTTTAGGTGCGAGCACGGCGGCGTTGCTGGGATCGTCCCTGAGCGCTGGCCCGTTGCTTGCGGCCACGGCACTGATCCCTGGAAGAGCGGCCCCCCGGTACGCCGAGGGGATGAAGCTGGCTCCCGACTATCTGAAGCGCCGCGGTTACCGTTTGCCCACGGAAGCAGAATGGGAGTACGCCTGTCGAGCGGGTGCGGTGACGAGCCGATATTATGGGGAGACCGAGGAGCTGCTGGGCAAGTACGGTTGGTACGTGGGCAATGCAGCCAATCGCAGTTGGCCGGTGGGGAGCAAGAAACCGAATGATTTCGGCTTGTTCGACATGCACGGCAATGCCTTTACGTGGTGCCAAGAGAGATACAAGAATTACGCAGCCGGCAAGGCCGGAAAACCAATAGAAGATAATGAGGATACATTAATTGTCACGGACCGAGAAAGCCGGCTGTTGCGTGGCGGCTCGTTCGCCAATCCTGCAGTGAACTTGCGCTGTGCCTTTCGCATCTGGCTCGTGCCGACGCACCGTCCCAATACTGTCGGGTTGCGTCCGGCGAGGACTTTTACTGCTGAGTAGCTTTACGGCTTTAGCCTTTAACCCGCCGAAGGCGGGTTCGGCGCCGAAATAGATTTTATACTTTCAGTATCGTTTAATGCGCTCTATGAGCACATTGCCCGTACCGCGCCGAGTATAGTCCCCGATGGCCAGTGATCAAGAGCTGATTGTCATCACCAAGACCTACGACCTGATTTTGTGGTCGTGTAATCATACGAGCAGAGCCTGCCCGTGGACGCGGTCAGGCTGGACTTCTACCACCTCGCCGACAACGTGCACAAGACGCGGTGCGCTGGCTTCGGGTAGCAGAGGACACGGCTGGCCGGGCGTGGGCGGCAGCGGTGCTGCACACCGCCATGCGCTGGGATGCGGACAATGCCGAGGCCATCATGGGCCTCGACGCCTTGGAGCAACGTGGCGAATGGAAGCCGTACGGGCGAAGCCAGCTCCGGCCAACGGGTTAACTTCGCCGAGATTCCTGGCCGTACTCTTCTTGAACTTTGGCTGCACAAGCTCGTTGATTTTCCGTTGCTGGCCAAAGATAATGGCGATCACGCGGCGTACCCTTCTCCTTGGACCCGTGCTCAGAGGGTCAGCCATGCGAAACTCAACGTCAGGCGGTTGTGCGCGTCGTTCACTGCGGCAGCTGTTCACGGGGCCGCTGGAACGCTGGGCGGTTCTTATTCTCTTCCTTGGTGCAATGGGCCAGCTCCGGTCCGGCTTCGACGCCCCCTTGGCCTTCGATGCCGGATATGGGCCCCGTGGCGACGGCATCCTCGACCTCGTCGTAGCCAATCCCGGTAGCAATACGGTCAGCGTGCTGTTGGGCAACGGCGACGGCACGTTTCAGGCCTCCCGGTCCTTCGCCGCTGGACTCGGTCCTAACTCCGTCGCGGTCGGAGATTTCAATGGCGACGGCCATATCGATCTCGCCGTGGCCAACTTCGACCAGTTCAACAGTGTATTCGCAGTCAGCATCTTGCTGGGCAATGGCGACGGCTGGCCCGACCTGGCCCTCGCTGGCTACGGCTCGAACGATGTGGTGATCCTGATCAATGATGGCAACTGGCCTCCTTGATCGACGGCGCACACTGGACCGCGCCCCTGCTTTATTACAACGGAAATCCGCTGCCTCCGCTTTCCATCCCAAAAGGCCTTGCTCCAAATTCCGATCGCTGTTACCCTTTCGCACTCTGGAGCAATGGTCTCGCCAACAGGAGCCCCCTGCCCTGGCTTTGCAAGGACGCGCGCGCTCATGCACACTGGCCCCGCGGAACGCATCTTCTCCCCTTCCCGGCAGCGCTGGTTCCTACTCGGCCTTGGCCTGTTGTTCGTTGTCTGTAGCGTCCAATATGGCTTCAAAGCCCGCGGCAGCGGTGCCCATCCCAACCGCTCGGCTATCCTGCGCTGGGGCGATGCCCTCCAACATGTCACGGACGAAGATATCTATCAGCACTACGCCTATCCGAACCCGCCGATCATGGCGTTGATCTTGCGGCCACTGGCTTACCTTTCCCCCTTGGCCCGCTCCCTGTGTTGGTATTATTTGAAACTCGCCATGACCGTGATCGCGGTTTATTGGGTGTTTCGGCTCGTGGAGGAACCGGGACATCCCTTCCCAGCATGGGCCAAAGCCCTCGCGGTCCTGTTGAGCTTGCGGCCCATCCTGGGGGATCTGAGCCACGGCAATGTCAACCTGTTCATCCTGTTCCTGGTCGCCGCGGGCCTGTATGCATTCCACCGTGGCCGGGATGCGCTGGCCGGCCTGAGCCTGGCGCTAGCGATCGCCTGCAAGATTACCCCTGCGCTCTTTGTGCCCTATTTCCTGTGGAAGCGCGCCTGGAAAACGCTGGCGGGCTGCCTGGCCGGCCTGATCCTTTTTTTGGTTCTTATCCCCGGCTGGTTCCTGGGCCACGAAGCCAATTTGCAGCTCTTGAATAGCTGGACTCGACAGATGATCACGCCCTTCGTGCTGAAGGAAACCGTCACCAGCGACCACCCCAACCAATCGCTGCCGGGTCTTGTCTTTCGCCTTGGCACGCACAGCCCTTCCTTCCTCGATGAGAAAGGAGAGCCGGCTCGCTACGATAACCTCGCAACCCTTTCGCCGTCCCAGGCCGGGTGGATCATCAAGGGCTGCATGGCCCTCTTTGCCGTGCTCATCATGGGATCGTGCCGGACGCCGACCGCCAACCGAAACGGCTGGCGTTTGGCCGCGGAATTCAGTCTGGTGATCCTCGGCATGCTCCTGTTTAGCGAGCGGACCTGGAAACACCATTGCGTCACGCTCATTCTCCCCTTTGCCGTCCTCGTCTATTATTTCGCGGCGTGCCGGCCGGGGATCCTGCTGCGTATCTACCTGATCGCCAGCTTGGCCGTGGCGCTTCTACTCATGACCTCTACCAGCACAACGGGCGTTTCGGAGACGGTGGACGAAATGGCCAAGATGGCCCAGGTCTATGGTGCGTATGTCTGGGCCCACTTCGTGCTGGTGACGGCCCTGATCGTCCTGCTACGCCGCCCCGAAGCGGAAGCGGGATCACTGGCTCCCGAATGGACGGCGGCCCATCGCTCTGCCGTTTGCCATTTGCGGTCGGACGAACCATCAGGGAGCGGTGTGCCCTTCCACGTCGGCAACCGGGGCGAAGCCTCGGCGCATGGTGTTCTCGGTGATCGTTCGGGGTAGCACGAATTGCAGCAGATAGTCCGGGCCGCCTGCTTTGGAACCGATCCCCGAAAGCTTGAATCCGCCGAATGGCTGCCGATCGACGAGAGCGCCGGTGATCTTGCGATTGATATACAGGTTGCCGACGCGAAATTCCTTCTGCACCCGGGCAATGTTCTGGGGACTGCGGGAATAGAGGCCCCCCGTGAGAGCATAGGGCGTGCCGTTGGCAATCTCCAGGGCATGGGTCAAATCGCGCGCCCGCAGCACGGCCAGCACCGGTCCGAAGATCTCCTCCTGGGCAATCGTGGCACGGGGAGCTACGCCGGAGAAAATGTGCGGCCCCACATAGTAGCCTTCCTCGGCCAAGGCCCCAATCTCGCCGGCATATTCCAAGCGGGCTTCCCGTTTCCCCTTGGCAATGTAATCGAGCACCCGGCGGCGTGCCTCGCCGTCGATGAGTGGACCGACGGTGCAGCCGGGGTCTTCCGCCGGAGCAATCTTCAAGCTGCGCGTCGCTTCGATCAACCGCGCCAGGAACGGATCGTGCAGGGCTTCCAGCACGATCACCCGTGAGCAAGCGGAGCACTTCTGCCCCTGGTAGCCGAACGCGCTGGCCGTGACGCCGTGGACGGCTTCGTCGAGGTCGGCATCCTCGTCCACGATGATGGCGTTTTTGCCGCCCATCTCGGCCAGCACCCGCTTGAGATGGTCCTGTCCCGCTGGGGTCTCAGCCGCCTGGCGATGGATCAGCAGACCGACCCCTTTGGAGCCTGTGAACGCGATCATGGCCACATCGGGGTGCTGGATCAATTCCGGGCCAATCTCTTCTCCGATGCCGGGAAGATAATTGGCCACGCCGGGAGGCAAACCAATTTCCTGAAAGACCTCCATGAGCTTGGCCGCAATTACCGACGATTGCTCCGCCGGCTTCATCACGACCGTATTCCCGGTCACCCATGCGGCCGTGGTCATGCCGCACAAGATGGCGAGGGGGAAGTTCCAAGGGGCGATGACCACGGTGACGCCGCGCGGCTCATAGAACGTGCGGTTCTCCTCGCCCGGCACATCGCAGCGGTGCGGTTGGGCCAGCCGGAGCATTTCCTGGGCGTAATAGACGCAGTAATCGATGCTCTCGGCAACGTCGGCGTCCGCCTCGCGCCATTGCTTGCCACATTCATACACCTGCCACGCCGCCAATTCGAAACGCCGCCGCCGCAAGATGCTGGCCGCCCGGAACAGGTAGTCTGCCCGCTGCCGCGGCGGGGTATCGCGCCATGCCGGGAAAGCGGCCCGGGCCGTCGCCAGCGCTTGCTGGGCCTGCTCGGTCGTAGCCCGCCCACATCGGCCGACGATTTGCTGAAGATGCGATGGGTTGACCGAATCGATGAGCGTTGCGGTTTGGATGCGCTCGTTGCCAAGGACCAACGGATAGGTCCGCCCAAACTGGGTCTTGACCTCGTCCAGGGCACGTTGCATCGCCTGACGTGCCTGGTCCCGGCTGAAATCGGTCAAGGGTTCGTTCTGAAATTGGTCCGGAGTCCGGAGTCCGGAGTCCGTCGCAGAACGGACTACGGGCTTCTTCAAGGGATTCATCAGCAGTTGCTCCTCGGGGATATGCTCGACGAAACTGGCGCGGAGAAAGGACTCGTTGGCGGTGTTTTCCAGAAGCCGCCGCACCAGGTACGCCATGCCGGGCAGGAGTTGGCCGTATGGGGTGTAGACCCGCACACGCTGCCCCAGCCCCACCAGCGCATCCTTCAGCGGCTCGGCCATGCCATAGAGCATTTGCAGCTCGTAGCTGCCAGCTGGCAAGCCGAGTACCTGGGCCGTGGCCAGCGTATGGGCCAAGCTGCGAACATTGTGGCTTCCCAGGGCTGGCCGAAGTACGTCGTGGTGCTCCAGCAGAAAGCGCGTCAACTGTTCGAAGCTGGCGTCGCTCTCCCATTTCTGGGTGAAGACCGGCACCGGCCAACCTTGCTGGCCGGCCATCACCGTTTCGTAATCCCAGTACGCCCCCTTGACCAATCGGACCCAGACGGCCGTGCCGCGGTCCTGAGCCCAGCGCGCCAGCTCTTCGAGATCGGTCAGGCATTCCTTCAGGTAAGCTTGGAGGGCGATGCCGACGTCGGCCCAATCGCGGAATTCTTCTTCTTCCAGGATTTCGCGAAAGATCCGGAGCGTCACGTCCTTGTAGGCGTACTGTTCCATGTCGAAGTTGATGAAAGCCCGCGCTTGCCGGGCTGCTCGAAGGATGGGGCGGAGCCGGGTACGCACCGCTCGACTGGTACCCTCCGGATCGATCGGATCGAACTGGCTATACAGGGATGAGAGCTTGATCGATGCGTTGACGCGCGGCAGCGGCCCGCGCGCATCGTGATCGATCTGTTCGATCGCTGGCCAAGCGTTGACCTGGCCGCTAAGGCCCTCGATCAAGGTCAGGTATTCGGCCTGGTACCGGTCGGCTTCCACTTCGGTGATGGTGGCCTCGCCGAGCAGGTCGATGGTGAAGGCCAGTTTGCGCCGGCGGAGACCGGCAATGGTCTGGATGGCTTCGTCCAGATGGGAGCCGGCGATGAACCGCCGGGCCAGACGCTCGGCATTGCTGCGCGCCGTCCTGGCCACGAGCCGGCCGATTACCCCGTTGCGGGACAGCAACCCAAGACCCAGCCGCAACCACCGGGGCGAATCGGGACCGAGCGCGCTCAAATATTCGAACAGATGGCGGTTGACCTCATGCGGCGAATGGAGCAGAGGAAGCACATCGATGAAACGGAAGAGCTGGACCTTCATCGCTTCATCGCTCATGGTCCAGTCCATGAGGCGATCGTCCCACCAGCCGGGACTCAACAGCCAGGGCCCCTGGTGGCCGATGCGCGCGAAGATTTCCCGGCCATAATCCTGGGTCAGGCGTTCAATCTCCGGAGCCACGTCGGAATCCTGGAGCACTCGTTCCTCGGTATCGATTCTGGTCATCGCCACCACGTGGGAAAGGTACCACGCGATCATCGCCTTGCGACGGTGGTCGGCTGCGCGCTATCATGCTGCCAAAGACGGCGCCGCTGTTTCTGGGGAACCCATGAGCACGAGCATCAAGTCGATCGGCCGATTTCAAGTCGTCGAAACCCTGGGAAGCGGTGCTAACAGTACCATATTACATATTCGCCGCAGTGCCGACTCCAAGAACTATGCCCTCAAAGTCGTGCCCATCAGCACACGCGAGGACCTCAAGTTTCTGGACCAGGCAGAACACGAATACCGAGTCGCCCAAATGCTGGACCACCGCAATCTGATTAAAATCTTTGCCTTGGAAACAGTTCGAGATTGGCTTTTCCGAATGCGCAAGCTGCACTTGCTCATCGAGTATGTGAACGGGCGAACGCTCGATACGTTGCCACGCCTTTCCATCCCCCGGCTGGTGCAAATCTTTGTCCAGATTGCCGCCGGGCTCGTTCACATGCACCGCCGCGGCGTTTTCCACGCCGATCTGAAACCGAACAATGTCATGTTGAGCCGGACCGGCGACGTAAAAATCATCGATTACGGTCTGGCCTGGATCAAAGGCGAAAACAAAGGCCGGGTCCAGGGAACACCCGAGTACATGGCTCCCGAACAGGCCAAACAGGGCATCGTGAACGAACGGACGGACATTTACAATCTTGGTGCGACCATGTACCGCTTGGTTACCTGGCGGTTGCCGCCTAGCTCGGCCGCGAAAAGCGATCTGCCGATCGATGCCAAGATTCAGGCCCACTTGCTCAAGCCGGTACAGGAGCATAACCCGGCCGCACCGCCTGCTTTGTGCGAGCTGATCCACAGCTGCCTGGAGACCAACGCCCACAAACGGCCCGAACGGGTCAGCGAGATCCAGGGAGCCCTGGACCACTTGGCCGACCAGCTGGTTCACGCCCCGGAAGATCGCTTGGAAGCGTTCGAGTGGTGAGCGGTGCTTCACGTTCGATTCGCGTTGACCGAACTGGCTCGCCGAGGTCCTTCCGGTTATACTCCAACGGTGTCCACTTGCCGAAGGGATGAACGTCCATGCACGATCGCTGGATCGCCGACCGGATGCGCCACATCGAGTCCTCGGGCATCCGCAAGGTCTTCGAGCTGGCTCGCAGCCTCAAAGACCCCGTCAATTTGAGCATCGGCCAGCCGAATTTCGATGTGCCCCAACCAATCAAGGCGGCAGCGCACGCCGCCATCGATCAGGGATACAACGGCTACACCGTAACCCAGGGCATTCCGGAACTGCGCGAGAAGATTTTGGCCGATGTCCGCAAGGCCTATCCGCACCCCGACCGCGATCTCGTGATCACGAGCGGAACGAGCGGCGGCCTTGTGCTGGCCCTGTGCTGCACGATCAACCCTGGCGATGAGGTGATCGTTTTCGATCCGTACTTCGTCATCTATCCCCACCTGATCACGCTGGTCGGCGGCACGACGGTTCTCGTGGATACGTATCCGGATTTCGCCATCGATATGGAGAAGGTGCGGGCTGCGCTGACCCCACGGACCAAGGCGATCTTTGTCAACAGTCCGGCGAATCCGACCGGTATCGTCTACTCCCGGCAAACGCTCCGCGACTTGGCCGCGCTCGCTCGGGAGCGCAACCTGATTCTATTCAGTGATGAAATTTATCGTGTTTTCTGCTATGACACGCCGTACGTGAGCCCGGCGGAGTTCAACGACCAGGTCATCGTCTTCGACGGCTTCAGCAAGGCATACGGCATGACCGGGTGGCGTCTGGGATATGCGCATGGGCCCCAGCGCGTGATCCAGGAAATGATCAAGCTACAGCAATTCAGCTTCGTCTGCGCCCCCAGCATGGTCCAGCATGCCGGCGTGGTGGCCTGGGACTGCGATGTATCGGCTTTCGTGGACGAGTACCGAAGGAAGCGGGATTTTATGGCCGCCGGCTTAAAGAATCGCTATGAGCTGAGGAAACCCGGCGGCGCTTTTTATCTATTTCCCCAGGTCCCCCGGGGCACCGGCAGCGAGTTTGTGGCCGAGGCCATCCGCAACAATCTCCTCGTCATCCCCGGCGGCGTATTCAGCGCAAGGGATACGCATTTCCGCATTAGCTATGCGGCCGACGACCAGACTCTGGAGCGGGGTATCGAGATTCTCAATCGCCTGGCTTGACAACGGCTACCCCGTTTCTATACGTCTGCACACCCCTGGTCTGGGTGAAATGGGTTGACTGGCTCGGATTGACAGTCAGAATAGAAACAGGAGATGGTTTTCGTGACTTGTTGGAAGGAGCGGGGTGTACCTCATCCGTTGGTGCCGGCCTGGAAGGTGGTTAGGTTGGAAGTGCCTGCCCTGGATCGTCTCTTCTTTAGCTACCCCAACCGGACAGGAGGATCTCCCGCGTTGTCCCTGAGTGCCCAGCCGAAAGGATCGTTTTTCATGACCAAGGCGAGATGGACGGTTTTGCTGACCGGTGTAATTTTGGCGTCGCTGCTTGCGCTGCCGGCGTGGGCGGCTGAGACATCACACACCTATGTCGTGCTGGTCGGGATTAGCCAGTACGCTGACCCACAAATCAAACCGCGTCCACACGCCGAGGCCGATGCGAAAGCACTCTACGATCTCTTTACCGACAAGGACTATCTGGGCGTCGATGCTGACCATATTCGTCTCCTGCTCGGCAGTCCGGACAGTGGTCGGAAAAGCCAGCCGGCGACGCGTGAAAACATCCTCAAGGCATTGCACTGGATCGGCACCAAGGCCCAGCGCGATGACCTGGTGATCTTTGCGTTCATTGGCCAGGGAGCGCCGATCGGCAGCTCCAGCAGCCGGCTCAGTTATTTGGCCAGTGATTCCACCCTGAAAGACCGGGCCAAGTCCAGCGTGGCCGCCGGCGATATCGAGCAAGAGCTGGACCCCTTGAAAAGTGAGCATTTCTGCGCGCTCATCGATGTGAACTTCCGGGGCTTCCTGCATGGCCCCCAATCCGTTCCGGAGCCAACTCTGGGGACAAGCTCGTTCCGTGAATTCCGGGGCGTCGCTCCGAAGGAAGAGGAATCGTCGGCACCGGGCCGCGTTGTATTTCTGGCGACCAATGGCCTGTCGCAGTCGCTGGATGCTAAGGAGCACGGAATTTTCACCAAGACGCTGCTGGAAGGGCTCAAAGGAGCGGCCGACAGCAAGGGCTACGAGCCGGATGGACTCGTCACGGTGGACGAACTCTGGGACTACCTGGACAAGCAAATCTCGGAAGAAGTGCGCAAGGTCGGCAAGGGGGACGAGGAAAGACGGCAAATCCCGCACATCTTGGAAAGTCACGGCTCCGATTTCGTTCTGACACACAACCCGGCCGTGACAGCCAAGGTAAACGAGCGCCTCGACAAGCTTCATCAGCTCGCCAAAGACGGCAAGATCTCCAAGGAATGGGCGAGCGAAGGAAAATCGCTTTTGGAACGGATGCCCAAGTTGAACACTTACCAGGGGCTCCGACGGCAATACCAGCGTCTGGTGGACGGCAAACTGACCGTCGACGAGTTTGGCGCGGAACGAACGAAGACGTTGGCTGCGTTGAAGATCAAGCGCTCCGCAGCCTTCAACTTCGCTGCCAAGGTCATCCAGTCCACGCAAATCATTCGTGACAGCTACGTCAAGGAAGTGAATCAGGGAGACATGGTCGCCTGGGCCATCCGTGGCCTGTACCGCCAGATCGATGAAAAGATCCCGGCCGATATCCGGGAGCGGCTCAACACCGTTCGCGATATGGGGGAGGCTGAGCTGACCGCGTTGCTGGCGGAAGTCCGGGAGCGCCTCGGGCAGCGCGAGGATCTGGATAATCACAAGGATATCGATCATGCATTGCAGCGCATGCTGACCCATCTCGACCCGTATACGACCTATATCGACCCCGAAACGATCGCGCGGTTTACGACAGAGACGACCGGAGAATTCAAAGGTATCGGTATTCAGATCCGGGAAAACCGTGCCAAGGGCTTGTTGCAAGTCGTGACGCCGCTCAAAGGCAGCCCGGCCCATGTCGCTGGTCTGAAAGCAGGCGATTTGATCGTCTCCATCACGCGCTACGAAGACGACAAAGGGAAGTCCCTCTCCGAGCCGGAAGTGATCTCGACCAAGGGCATGACGACCTCCGATGCCGTCAAGAAGATCCAGGGCAAACCCGGTACCAAGATCAAGCTGGTCGTGGATCGGGAAGGAAGTACCGAACCCCTGGAATTCCAGGTTCGCCGCGCCGTCATCGAGGTCGAATCCGTGATGGGGATCAAGCGGCTGGACAACGACGAATGGAATTACGTGATCGATCCCGAGAACAAGATTTGCTACATTCGCCTGACCAGTTTTGCCCGCAATACCGCGCGGGATTTGGCCCGTGTCATGGCCAAGCTCCATGCGGACGGAATTGGCGGCGTGATCCTCGATCTCCGCTTCAATCCGGGCGGGCTACTCAACAGCGCCGTGCAGATTTCCGACCTGTTCATCGACGACGGCAAGATCGTGACCATTAAGCCACGAGCCGGCCGCGAGACGACGGAACGGGGCCACCATGAAGGAAGCTTCCTCGATTTCCCGATGGTTTGCCTGGTCAACGGCATGAGCGCCAGTGGCAGTGAGATCGTGGCGGCTTGCTTGCAGGATCACGAGCGCGCGATCATCATGGGCGAGCGGAGCTACGGCAAAGGGAGCGTCCAGAACATTCAACCTTTTGAGGGCGGCGAACTGAAGCTGACCACCGCCTCCTTCTGGCGGCCCAACGGCAAAAACCTCAACAAGTCGAGCACCTCTGGCAAAGAGGAAGATGAATGGGGAGTGAGCCCCAATAAGGGTTTCAGCCTCAAGCTGTCGGAACGGGAGCGCGATGACTTGTACGAACACCAACACGACTCCGAGATCATCCCACGCCGCGATCTTCCGGTTAAGGAGAAGAAGCCGGAATTCAAAGATCTCCAGCTGGAGATGGCCCTCAAGTACCTGCGTGGCCAAATCAAATTGGCTGCCAAATCCTCTCGCTAGGCCGCCGCTCACCGCGGCCTGTCAGAACCGTTACAGAGCAAGCAAGCCCACGAGGTCCAGCCCCCGTGGGCTTGCTTGCTTGAGGGCGGTGGTTTGCCCCCTTCTCATTTCTGGCGCATGATTACGATGTGGGAAGGCTCGGGCTTCCCAGCACCCTTCGCGATTCCTTTCGATCCGTCACGATGAGGGAACCTCCATGTTTCGCCTGCGTTTGGCCACCGTTGTGGTGGCGGTCGGTCTTGGCCTGGTGAGTGGCTGTGTAAGCCTGTCGCAGTTTCCCCTGTTAGACCGATTTCGCGCCCGGATGTCTGGCGGTTGTTGCGACTCGGGCGCTGTGCCTGACACCGAAGGACCCATCATGGAGGGACCGATCCCGAATGGCGCTGTGCCGGGTGGCCCAGCCATCGCCCCTGTGCCTTCCACGGCTCCGCAAAATGTGCTACCCCTGAATCCTCCGCCGCGCATCGCGCCGCAACCGCTGGCGCAACCGGGGCCCTATACACCGTAAGCCATTCCCGGCGTGAATGTCCGCGCAGGCTCTTCGAAGAACCACGAACCCAAAGATGTCTGGAACTTTGATGGGAGAGTTCCAGACACCTTTGGGTTCGTGGTTCTAACAACAAGGTTCGCGTCAGCGGCGGCACTCGGTCATATACTGAGGGATAATCGGGCAAACCCTGTGTGCCACCGATGCTTGACGCGACCGGCAAAAAGCTTCTTCAGCTGCTGGAGCCTGACCATCCCCTTGAGCTGCGCTGCTGTGCAGCACAGGTCCTGGGTACCATTGGTACGCGCGATGTCCAGCTCGCCACCGGGTTGTGCCAGGCCCTGCGGGATCCCGAGGCATCGTTTCGCATCCCGGTCATGGCTGCCATCGGGCAGCTAAAGATCGACCAGGCCCTGCCCCAACTCTTGGCCCTCATCCGGGCTGGCGGAGTGGAGGCCGAGGTGGCCGCCCAGGCAGCGGCCCGGCTCGGAGCGAAGGGAATCCGGGCCCTTCAGGATTTGATGGGCCAGGTTCCGCCCGGACTCCGCCGCCGCATTGCCTCGGCCCTGCCTGCCGGAGGCACCGCCGGTGCGGGGACGGCTACGATCGATGTCCTCTTAGACAGCGATCCGGGCGTGGTAGATGCCGCGGTCCGATCCTTGCTCGGGGAAATCGCGTCGTTTTCGGCCGCACAACGGCGGGCGTTGGTTGATCACGTCCTGGAAATTGTGAAGCCACGGAAAGGGTCCTCGCTCGCACCGCCTTCCGAGACCGCCCTGGTCCGCTTGCTGGCCGCGCTCGGCGACCCACGCAGCGCAGCCGCATTTTGGCCACGCATCGAGCCACCCCACCCGCCCGAGCTGCGGGCCGCGGCCCTGCAAGCCTTGGGCGCCCTTTCCCCTTCCGTGGATAAGGAGAAGCTGAAACGCCTGCTGGACTGTGCCTGCGATGCGGATTTTCGCGTGGCCGCCCCGGCGCTCATGATCCTGAAGACGGTCTCGGTCGCCGATCGGGCCCTGGACGATTGGCTGGTACTCCTGGACGCTCCGGACCCGGCTGTGCGACGTTTTGCACTCGAACGGTTGGCTGATAAGGATACGCCCAAGGTGGCGGAGGCCCTCTTGCGGCAACTCCGCCATCCGGATCCTGCCCTGCGGAACGAAGCGCGCGCACGCCTGGCAGAAACGAAGCACGGCCGGGAGGCGTTGGCCGTGGCGCTCCGGGAGACCACGTCTGTGGACGAGGCCTGGACGTTTGCCCGCGCCCAGGCACCGTTTGTGCGCGATTACCCGGCTGGGCTACGCGGCAAGCTGTTTTCTCAGGCCTGTACCTATCTGGAAGCGGGCGACCGGCGGGCCGATGCGCTGCTCTTTCTGTTGCGTGAAGCTGATGCGGCGGCCCTCCGCGAACAGCTCGAAGCCCGCGCCTTGGGTTTGCGGAAAAAGAAGGCGTATGCGGCCGCTCTGATCTATTGGAGACTTCTGACCCGCGACCCCGCTTGCGGGGAAGCGCTCCGTTTCGAGATGGCGGCGTGCGGACTCAAGGTCTCCGAGCACGATTTGGCGGTTGAATCTCGGACCGCGGATCCGTCGTTGCAGCAATTTGCTCGGCTGATTCACAGCCATGATGTCGATCCGGCCGAGCGGCTGAAGCAGGCGAAATGGCTAGCGCCGGAAGATTGGTTTTACGTCGGATTTCACTTCGCCGAGGGAAATCGGCAGGAAAGGGAGTTCGGCGCCCAGGCGCTGCGTCTGGCGATCCAGCGCTCACCGCGGTCGAAGCTCGCCAAGGACGCCAAAAGCAAATTGCGCAGCACGGGACTTGCCTGAACCCGATCCCTATACTCGAACGCATGCCCGGAATTGCTTCTTGACAGTGTCCTTTCTTCGCACCCACAATAGAGCCATTGCTTTATGGCCAATGGCCTGTCATTGTCTCATCTCTTTGGAGAATCATCTCATGGCTCTTTTTCGGAAAGGCTTGGCCGCGCCGGCGGTCGTCGCTGGGCTGGCGGTCTTGGTGCTGCTCACCGGCGGGACAGGACCGGCGACGGCCCGGCCGAACTACGTCTTCACCACGATCGATGTTCCCGGCTCCGAATCGACCCGAGCCGTGGCGCTCAACGACGCGGGGGAGATTTCGGGCTGGTATACCGATCGCCAGGGAAGCCACGGTTTTCTGCTGAGCAGCGGCCGCTATACGACACTCGACGTGCCTGGTGCTTTGTCTACCTACGCCGAAGGGATCAATGCACTCGGTCAGGTCGTGGGTTATACCAACCAAAACAACGGTGGGCACGGGTTTCTCTTCAGCGGTGGGAGTTATACGACGTTCGATGTTCCGGGCGGCGCGGGCACATCAGCCTATGGGATCAACGCGCTGGGCCAAATCGTCGGCTCTTATTACTCGCCGATCGACGGCGATTCGCACGGCTTTCTGTTGAGCGGCGGCCACTATCAGCCCCTCGATCCGCCCGGATCCACCAATACGCAAGCCCATGCCATCAACGCGGTTGGCCAGATCGTTGGCTACTACCAGTTTCAAGCTGTTTTGGGCCACGGCTTCCTCCTCAGCAACGATACGTTTACGACGCTTCGGCCGCCGGGATCGATCCAGAACTTTGCTGACGCGATCAACGACGCTGGCGATATCACAGGGGGCTATGCGGACTCGGCCAACAATGAGCATGGCTTCGTGCTCAGCGGCAACCACTACAGTACGATTGACGTACCGGGATCGACGGCGACCTCGGTAGTAGGGATCAATAACGCCGGCCAGATCGTGGGTTATTACTACGGGGCGAACGGCGTCCAGCATGGGTTCGTGGCCGTTCCCGCCGCCAGTCCCATTCCCGAGCCTGCGGCGCTCCTGCTGCTCAGCGCTGGCACAGTCGGGCTGATTGGATGGAGATGGCGGCGCATGCAGACGCCCTGATCGGGAAATGGTGTCCGTCGTCGAGTGGTGCGGCCATGGACACCATTGATTGTGCTTCGGCCCGCATCACTCTCTTGCCTCAACCATCCGCTTGAACGCCTCGCACAGAACCGGTGCTGCGTCCGGCCCCACGCTGTTGATTTCTCCGTACTGGGACTGCTTGCGCCCGTAACAGAAGGGCGGTTTTTCGTCCCATTGGCGTTTCGGAATGATGTAGCCGATTTCGTCGTTCGCCAGGCCGATCAGCAGGCGGGAGGGCCCGGGCATCTGCTTGTAAATCGCCGGCTCAATTGGCGCTTGAGGAAAATCGGCTCCGGGGTCGGGCGGATCTTGCACCTTGTCGAGCACCAGCTCGGGATAGATCTCACCCGGAATCAGCGCGATGGAAAGCTCGCCCAATTGCAACCAGCCGATTTCGGTACGGATACAGAGCCGCTTGCCGGCAGTCTTTTCGTCGGCCGGAGCTGCCTGGTACGGATCGTCCGCCCAGACGAACGGCTCCCGTGTCAGCACTCCCAGCTGCCGGCCAAGCAAATACATCTTGTTGTCCAGCGGCACGTAAACCTCCCGATGGTGGGCAGCCAACGGGGTGAGCTGAATCGGCCGGCTCTCTGTCAGCGCCCGCTCCGCCAATTGGCCGATCAGCCGGCCATAGCGCTCGGTTTTCTCCACCGTCCCGTCGGCCAGCAATCGCCCCGTCTCATCCTTGACATCGACATGCAGCGAGGTCATGAGTCCGCCGACCGTTCCGGTAAAGTAGGCCACCGGACAACCGTATTTGGCATGGAGATGATTCACCGTCGCACCGACGAAGTCGGCGCTGAGCTCGGTGTTCTTGCTCCCCAGCGTCTCCGGATGGCAATTCCATTGCACCAGGATGCCGACTGGCTTGCCCGATTTGTCGAGGAACTGAATGGCCGCCAACTCGTCGTGCTTGATGTACGGTTCACGGCCATCGTGAAGCAGTTCGGGGGCGCGGTTGGTCCCGAGGCGGGCTGTTACCGGCCTGGCATTGGCCTCGGCGGCGCGCACCGCCTGGACGAGTTGCTCCTGCACGAACTTCATGTACGCGGCATCGACGCCAGATTGGAAAGGATTGGGCCCCCACAGGCCGATGGTGTCCGGGCCTTCGTGATTATGGCTGCTGGAGACCAACACATAAGCGAATCCGGGAAGTTGGCGGCGGACCGCCGCGACCTCGGGGAGCGAATAGCCGACGAGGTCGACAGAAACCAGAGCGAGCTTGCGTTCTTCGTCCTTCAGCACAACGGCCCGAGCCTTGAGCGGATCGTGGACGCCGGTGGCTTTGCGGTTCTGTCCGAAGCCGGCCATGTAGACCGGTTTGCTCCCGAGCTTGGGGGTAATATCCGTTTCAGCGAAACCGGCTTCAAGTCCGGCCGCATGAATCTGCGGCGAAGTCGCAGCGAGTAGGAGGCAACAAGCGATCGAAGCGTTCACTGCGGCAATCTCCTGGGAAACGATCCGTTAGCGGTGGTTCGGAGAACCGTGCGAAGCGCGACCCCGCGCGGCTTTCCGAACCGCTGCCAATGGATCGGAAATCAGCACCCGACCTTGGACGCACATTCCTGCATGTAGCGCAGGCTCTCACGGGCAATCGTTTCGGGATTCGGGGAATAATCAAACACTTCCACCGACACCCAGCCACCGTACCCGCTCTGGCGGAGTGCCTGGAAGATCGGCACAAAATCGGTGTTGCCAAACCCCGGCCCCCGTTTATTGGGATCGTTGGCGTGAAAATGGCCACTGCGGGGAGCGTAGCGGCGAATCAGTTCCGGCATCGGCGTGGACTCGGAAGCCATCGCCTTGACATCGAGGTGGAGAAGAAAACTCGGATGGTCCACGCGGTCGAGTAGCTCTGCCCCCTCGGCACAGCTGTTGATGAAGTCGGTTTCCTGCGCCGTGAGCGGTTCCAGGCAGAGCTTCACGCCGCAATCAGCGATGCCAGGGAGCGCCCGACGGAAGGTTTCGGCGGCGTAGTCGGTTGCCTGGGCGCGCGTCGCTCCGGTAGGGATGCGCCGCTGAGCCGGCGAGCCGAACACCATCACGTCGCCTCCCAGGTCACGACAACAGCGGGCCAGTTCGATGAGATAGTCGGCCGTTCGCTGGCGCACGGTCTCCGAGTCGGACGTGGGCTGGAACCCTTCTGTCTTGGCTAAGAGCCAGTGTAAACCCAGGATCCGGAGCCCCTGTTCCTCCGCTTGGCTACGCAGGAGGCGGCGCTGTTTGTCCGAGACCTGGGTGATAAGCGGGGCCAGCGTAAACGGTGCGATCTCCAGGCCGGTGTAGCCCAGCTCGGCCACGAAGCCGCAAATGCGAGCGTGGTCCCAGCCCTCAAAGGTTTCGTTGCAAATGGCATAACGCATGTCAGTCGATTCTCACCGGCTCGGGGGAATTCAACAGGGAAAGCCAAAGCGGTTCGCGCGGCTTAAGCTTCGCGACTTCGCGGTAGAACTCATCTGGACTGCTGATCGGAAGGAAGCCGTCTCCAACCTTGACATGGGTAATCACGTCGTTAACTCTCAGCTTGGCGGCGGCAGCGCTGCCGGTTTGTAGCTCGCTGACGACTACGCCCTCGGGGATCCGCTGGCCCTGGGACGGCGGCCGGAGCAGGAGCACACTGGCATAATCCACACGGATGCCGCGGGCCATGGACGGCCGGTTGGAGGCGATGCTCTTGCCGGGCACGTAAAACTTGGCCAGCTTCACGGATACTTCGCGGGCGTGCTCGTGATCGACCTGGACTTTCAGGTGCACCTCTGAGCCGGCCATCAAGGTCCCAATCATCAACACCAAATCCTCGAAATCGTGCACGCGTGCCCCGTTGACGGCCAGGATGGATTCGCCGGGACTCAGGAGGGCTTTCTCTGCGGGCGAGCCGGGGGTTACGGCGCCGATGCGGAAAGCATCGCCGGCCCGTGCCCCGGTAGCCGGTCCGACACCCAGGAAGCCATACTCCACTTCCCTCCCCTCCCGAAGTCGCGCGATGATGCGCCGCACGTTCATGTCCACCGGGATGGCAAAGCCCCCGGCCGTCTCGCTGCCGTTGATCGCCGCCCGGGACGTCGTCAGGCCGATCAGCTCGCCCTGGAGATTCAGCAGGGCACCGCCGCTGCAACCCAGATTGAGGCGGGCATCGGTCTGGAGCAGGATGGGATGGACATGCAACGGAGTATTCTGTTTGTCGTCTTCGGAATCCGCGGCGGCCCGGCGCTGGAGGTTGCTGACAATCCCCCACGAGGCGCTGGGGCTGCCATCGCGAAAGCCGGCCGCGAAGGGATTGGCCAACGCAATCACAAATTGTCCTTTGCGGACACTGCCGCCGTCGCCCATTTTCAGTTTATGAATCGGCCGCACATTCTTGTCGAGCAGACGGAGCACGGCCAGATCACTGCGCGGGTCGGCTGCATGGATATCGGCATAGCTTCCTGGTTTGCCCGGCAAGCGGACATAGATCTTGGTGGCGTCGCGGATCACGTGATAGTTCGTCAGGATCAGCAGTTCCTGATCGTCGATCACGACCCCGCTGCCGTACGCTTCCGGCACAGTGTCCGGATCGGCGAGATCGCATTTCTTGCGGAGAATTTCCTCCTTTTGAAAATCATCCGCTCGATGAAACGGGCGCGATCGATGCAGGAGCTGCGAACGGTTGAACGCGCCCAGCTGACCGGGCTTATCGGGCGGCGGCTGATCGCGAAAAAGCTCTCGGTAGGCTTCGCTGCGGGAAACCAGAATGCAGGCAATCGAGGGCTCCGCTTGTTGAATGGCGTCCTGCACCGCTTTTTCAAGAGCCAAGGCATCGGCGAGCGTGGACGGCTTGTCGGCATGGAGTTCCAGCGTCCAACCAACGAGAGCAGCCAGCGTGAACACCAGGTAGGTGCGGTACATACACGGGTCCCTGTCAGAGCGCTGAGCGGCGGCTCATGGAACCGCCGCTCAGCGAAGAGTGCGTGTATAAGTTGTACCGCTTCCAGGCTGCGCTTTCCAGCGACAAATGGCGGCGTTTATTCGGCCACGGCCGAAGCTCGACGGCCGCTGGCTTCCTTCTTGCTGGGCTCCGGCTTGGCTGGCGAACTTGGTTCGCCATTGCTTTCCGCTACAGGCGCAGAACTGGCAACCAGGCCCCGTTTCTCGAGGATCTTGCGAGTGATTTCCTCCACCAACGCCGGATTATCGCGGAGATATTGCTTGGCATTCTCCCGGCCCTGGCCCAGGCGGACCTCGCCGTAGTTAATCCAGGCACCGCTCTTGTCGATCAGCTTGTCCTCAAGGCCCAGATCGAGCAAGTCGCCTTCGCGGCTGATGCCGTGGTCGTGCATCAAGTCAAATTCGGCCTGCCGGAAGGGAGGTGCGACCTTGTTCTTGACCACGCGGACCTTGACACGGGCCCCAACCACCTCGTCGCCATCCTTGACCGCGGTCACCTTGCGAATATCCAGACGGACCGAGCTGTAAAACTTGAGTGCCAACCCGCCGGAGGTCGTCTCCGGATTGCCAAACATCACGCCGATCTTTTGGCGAATCTGGTTGATGAAGATCATGCACGTCTTGGTGCGCGAGATGGCCGGGTTGAGGATCCGCAGCGCCTGACTCATCAAGCGGGCCTGCAAGCCGACGTGCTGGTCGCCAATCTCCCCTTCCACCTCGGAACGCGGCACCAACGCCGCCACCGAATCGATCACAATGATGTCCACGGCATTGGACTTGATCAACATTTCGGCAATCTTCAAAGCTTCCTCCGCCGAGGAAGGCTGGCTCACCAGAAGGCTCTCGAGATCGACGCCGACGCGCCGGGCCCAGCTTGGGTCGAGGGCATGCTCGGCATCGATAAAGGCGGCCACGCCCCCTTGCTTTTGGGCCGAGGCCACGGCGTGCAAGGCGACCGTGGTCTTGCCGCTGGATTCCGGTCCAAAGATCTCGATGATCCGGCCGCGGGGCAGACCGTGGCCGCCCAAGGCCACATCCAGGCTCAACGCCCCTGTGGAAATGCCTTGCACGTCGAGGCCGGAGTTTTCGCCCAGTTGCATGATGGCGCCCTTGCCGAACTGCTTCTCGATTTGTGCCAAGGCGTTCTTCAGTTCGCGGTCGACCGCTTGGTCCGCCATGGTTTCTCCTCGCTGATCAATAAAATGGGTGGAGTACTGCGACTGCTTGAACAAGTGTACGTTTGTGAGTATATCGAATCGGCGCCAGAAAACAAGCTCAGGCGACCCCTTCTTGGACTCTTTGTGTGAGGCAAAACAGTGGCGTCCGGGGAAACCTTTTTTCGGTTGGATCGTAAGGTAGCGGTGGTAACCGGCGGCAGTCAAGGGATTGGCGAAGCAATCGGCCGGCGTTTGGCAGCAGCCGGGGCCAAGGTCGCCATCTTCGACCTGGACCGCGCCAAGGCAGAGCAAGTCGCTGCTGCCCTGGGCGGTTTGGCGGTGGTGGGCAATGTCTGCTCCGAGAGCGACATCGGCCGTGCTTTCGCTGCGATCGAGCAGAGCTTGGGCTTTGTGGATATTTTGGTGAACAATGCTGGCATCACAGGTAAAGCAGGGCCCATCTGGGAGCTGACCCAAGCCGACCTGGAGAGTGTCCTGGCGGTGAATCTCGTGGGGCCCTTCCTTTGGTGCCGGGCGGTTATTCAGGGCATGCTCACGCGCCGTTTTGGCCGCATCATCAATATCGCTTCCGTGGCCGGCAAAGAAGGCAACCCGGCCCTGGGTCCTTATTCGGCAAGCAAAGCCGCCCTGATTGCCCTAACCAAGTCGCTTGCCAAGGAGGTAGCCGGCAAGGGCGACCTCACGGTCAACGCCATCAGCCCGGCCGTCATCGCCACTCCCCTTCTCGAACAGTTGCCCCAAGCGACGATTGATTACATGGTTTCGCGCATTCCCTTGGGCCGCATGGGCCGCCCGGAAGAAGTTGCTGCCCTCGCCCATTTCCTTGCCAGCCCCGAGGCGAGCTTCACGACGGGCCAATGCTATGACCTCAGCGGCGGACGTGCCACATACTGACATCGGTTTAAACGTGGCACGGCGATTGCAGTTTTGGATGGCAGAGGCTTTCCCGCAGCGCTGGGGTATTCGCGCCAATGCTGAATGAAACCGCTTCTCGACGGCCTTTTGGCTGTCCTTGCGACCCTTGCGACAGACGGTAAAATGAGTCATGCCTAGGTGTGGCGGTCGTTTTCGGAGACGTATTTTATGCCTTTCCTGCTGTTGCTCTTGCTGATGGTAGCCTGCGTGCCGGTGGGCTGGCAAGAGCCGCCCTCGTGGATCGGCATTCCGGGGGGCATCGCTCTGACCTGGTTGGGAGTGGTCTTGGTGGTGGCCGCGGCCACGTCCCTGGCGCAGTGGACGCGCCGGCAGCTCGTCCGTCACCCCGAACAGCGCGAGTTCCTGCTGCGCCGGCTGAGCACCTGGCGATTTTATCATATCCTGGCTCTGTGTTTCGTTTTTGCGGTCGGGCTCTATTTGCTGGGCTGGGGCTGGTTCATCCAGGACCTCTTCACTTGGGGACCGCCGCCAGCAGCAGAAGACTTGCAAGTCATGTGGCCCGGCACGGAGCTGTTCATTCTCGCACCGTTCTTGATCGGCTTGGTCCTGTCCTGGTTCTTCTTTTACGATGCCGACCGAGCCCTGCATGATGCCGCCCCCCTTTCGTCGGGCGCAAGTCCTTACTGGAGTCGGTGGGCTTATCTCGTCTTTCATATCCGCTTCCACCTGGGGCTCGTCCTGGTTCCGCTCTTGTTGTTGATCACGGTGAAGGACCTGCCGCCTCTGATCCCTCAGCCAGATGACAACTACCGCACACTCGCCGGCGTGGGAGCTTTCCTTACCGCATTGGCCGTCTACGCCTGCATGCCCTGGGCGGTACGCTTGTTCCTGGGATTGAAACCGTTGCCCGAGGGCCCGCTGCGGACCCGGCTCCTGGCCGCTTCGCGGCGCCTGAAATTTCGGTTCAGCAATATCCTGCTCTGGGATACGCATGGCGGCGTCGCCAACGCCATGGTCGTGGGCATTCTGCCCGTGCTCCGCTACGTGGTCTTTACTGATCGGCTCATCACGGAAATGACCGGCGAGGAAGTGGAAGCTGTCTTCGGCCACGAAGCCGGTCATATCCGGCACCGGCACATGCTCTACTATCTGGCTTTCATGATGATCAGCCTCGCCGTGGTGATGCAAATTTGGGATGCAGCCAACTTGAAATCGCTGGTCAATTTGACGCTGCGGAAAGATCTGGTGTTGCTGCCGCTCTTCGGTTTGGTTGGTGCCTACATCTTCGTGGTCTTTGGTTTCCTATCGCGGCGTTGTGAGCGCCAGGCCGATATTTACGGATGCCGGGCGGTCTCTTGTGCCCACAGCAACTGTCACGGACACGATGCAGGGGTGGAAATCATGTCAGCCGGGCGCGGACTGTGTCCGACCGGAATCCGCACATTCATTAACGCTCTGGAAAAAGTCGCTTCGCTGAACGGAATCAGTCGCGAACGTCCGGGGTGGCTGCAATCGTGGCAGCATTCCACGATTGCGCGTCGGGTCGAGTTTCTTCAGGGCGTGCTGGCGGACCCGACTCTCGAACCGCGCTTCCAGCGCACCGTCATGCTTGTCAAATGGGGCCTGTTCCTCAGTTTGGGTGCCCTCCTCGTCATCCTGGGCATGTATCTGGGTTGGGGGAGTTTGCTGGAGATGTGATCATGCGCTGCGAGCTGATGCCGCTGCCTGGGGACCAAGTGTCCTTTCAGGTGGATGGTGTTGAACGGCTCGGCTGGCACTTCGGCCCGACCTCTCCGCGCCCCTTCTTCTATCCTCTACGTGGGCCATCCGCCAGCTCGCTAACGCGCATGGGGCACCCTGGAGCGCCCGATCACGACCACCACCGCTCGATCTGGTTTGCGCATGCCAAGGTCCTGGGCATCGATTTCTGGAGCGACAAGACCCCGGCCCGGATCCGGCAAAAGCAATGGCTGCATTACCAGGACGGGGACGCGGAGATGGTCATGGCCGTGCTGCTTGGCTGGTATGACGGTCACGACCCCAATGAGCTTTTGGAGCAAGAGCTGGTGGCGGGAGTCCGCCCGCTTCCCGACGGGGAAACGCGGCTGGAGCTGCAAGCCACGTTTCGGCCAGCCGCACAGTCGCTCGAATTCGGCCAAACGAACTTCGGTTTCCTGGCCGTCCGCGTCGCCAAGAACCTCTCCGCGCACTTCGGCGGCGGCGTGATCACCAACAGCGAAGGCGCCACCGGCGAGCCGGCCATCTTCGGCAAACCGGCCCGATGGATGGACTACAGCGGTCCGGTGCCCAAGGGGGGAATCGAAGGAATCACGTATGTTGATCATCCCTCTAACCCCGGCCACCCAGTGCACTGGCACGTCCGCGAAGATGGTTGGATGGGAGCCTCGGTCTGCATGCAAGAGCCCCTGCTCATTACCCGGAAGCAGCCCCTGGTCTTGCGCTACCTGTTGCACGCCCATCGCGGCCTGTACCGCCCCGAGCGTGCCGAGAAGCTGGCGAAAGAATTCGCTGCCACGGCACGGTACGAGGTGGTGCGGGCCAAGGTGAAGCATCAGCAGTATGCGATTAGGCGGGTCACGCAGAACTAAAGGCCGCCAACTTTTTCATACAGCACCGTTCCCTTGGAAACGATTTCCCGCTGAAAGGAATGCCCTTCCTTCAGACGCGGTGCTGACCGGAGGTGCCGGCGCTCGGAGAGCTAGAGGTTCCATCGTCACGCGGGATCACGGGCAGGCCAGCCTCCCGTTCGTTCCGCATCCAGACTTGACAGCGCTTGCCTTCGTCCCTACGAACATAGCATAGCGCTCTCCCGGGAAGAGGTTTCCTATCCATGATGAAGATGATCGAACTGACGCTCGTGCTCGGCTTCGCTGTGACGGCCATCGCGGCGGACAGGGGCCAGACGAACGACAATTGGCCGAGCTGGCGCGGACCGACCGCCAACGGCGTGGCCTCGGCCGGCGCCAATCCTCCGATTCACTGGAACGCAACCACCAACATCCAGTGGAAGGCCGAATTGCCTGGCCGCGGAAGCGCCACCCCCGTCGTCTGGGGAGATCAGGTATTCGTTATCACGGCGATCGAGACCGATCGCGAAGCCAAGCCGGACGAACTGCCGAAACCGGACCCGCGGTTTGAGACGAAGACGAAGCCGCCGACGCACTTCTACCGCTTCGAGGTTCTCAGTTTTGACCGCAGCACGGGCAAGCTCCGCTGGCGACAAACAGCGACCGAAGCGGTGCCGCACGAGGGCCACCACCCGACCCACTCATACGCGGCCGGCTCCCCGACGACTGATGGGCAGCGCCTGTACGTCTCGTTCGGATCGTTTGGCGTCTACGCTTACGACCTGGGCGGCAAGCTAATCTGGTCGCGCGATCTGGGTCGGCTGCACACCCGGCTGGCGTGGGGCGAGGCGGTCACCCCGGTCGTCCATGGTGATTCCGTTATTCTCAACCGCGATCAGGAAGCGGATTCGAAACTCGTTGTGCTGGATGCCGCCACGGGGAAGACTCGCTGGGAAGCGCCCCGCGATGAAAAATCGAGCTGGAACACCCCGCTTGTCGTCGAACATAAGGGGCGGACACAGGTGATCGTGAATGGCACCAACCGGGTCCGCTCCTATGACCTGGCCAACGGCCACCTGATCTGGGAGGTAGGTGGAATGACTGTGAACGCCATTCCATCTCCGCTAGCCGCGGACGGAGTGGCCTATGTGGTGAGCGGCTACAGCGGGGCCGCCGCCGTGGCCGTGCCCCTGGACTCCAGCGGCGATCTGACCAACTCCGATAAGGTGCTCTGGCGGTACAGAAAGGGCACCCCGTACGTCCCGTCGCCGTTGCTGTGGGAGGGACGGTTGTACTTCACCCAAGTCAACACTCCGTTGCTCACCGTGCTGGACGCGAAAACCGGCAAACCGATCGTAACCGCCGAACGCTTGCCCGGCGTGTCCTCTTTCTATGCCTCTCCCGTGGCCGCGGCCGGCCGCA
>DATGIQ010000128.1:0-30926 GCA_035295665.1 Gemmataceae bacterium
GAAGCTGACCGCGTACGGGCTGGCCACCGGAAGATCTTCCACTGCCTTGGTCGCGTTGAGCCACTGGTACCGCATCAGGATACGGAGTGCGCGGAGCGCCCGCTGCGATTCCAAGTCCGCCTCCGCGTAATCTCCCTTGGCCAATAACGCGGAGGAAGATTGCAAGTATTGCTGCGCTTTGGCCATGAGCGCCGGTCCATCCGGGAGCGTATGCCCAGCCTGTTCGAGCTGCTGCTCGATGCGCGTGACTTTGCGGATTTCTTCTTCGGCCAAATCTCGACCCCACGTGGCTGCCCGTTGACTCGTTTGCCGGGCCTGGTTTTGCAAGCGGGCCACCGTGTGGTTAACCTGGTCCGACGTGAAAAGCACAGCGGCGGTCAGACCAAATTCGGGCAAGGTAATTTTCGTGCCACCCGTGGTCCGCTCCGCCTTCAGAGCATGGACGCGAGCCGGGGAAATTTCCCATGCCTGCGTGCTATCCGGAATCTGGGGGACGGTAATGCTGAGCTTGGCGACGGCCGACTGTCCGGGAACAAATTGGGCACCTTTACCCATCCAGATAGGCAGCACGAGGATGCCGCGCTCCGTGCGCAGCACGGCCGCCTTGACAAACGGATCCGAGGTGTCGAGCCAGCTCGGTTCATCGGGCGCCGCCACCAAGAGCGGCTCGAGCATTTTCAGTTCTAAATTCAGCAGGGCCAGGGTCAACAAGCGGTCCCGGCCTTGATGATCGTCAGCCAGAAAACGGTCCGACCAGTAGCCAATTCCCCGGCAGCCGGCGGCCAAGGCGATGTACGTCAGCAAGCGGATTTGTTCGGGTTGCGGGCCGATCGGTTCGTCGAAGCGGGCGGAACCGGGCCGGCCGTAGACCAGATTGGTGTACGAGTCGGGCAGGTGGGTTTGGATCCACGTCCACAGAAAGGCTCCCTGCCGGCTCAGGAGCCGGCGTTGGTTGAGCCAGATACGGTACTGGGGGAGCTCCAGCCCGGTCAGGAGCGGCCAACGGTGGGTTCCGAGAAGGTCGAGATTACGGGAGAAAGGACGCAGACCATCCCAGGCATCGGCACCGACGGGCCGTTGCGGATCGGCAAGATGCACGAGACTGACGGTCCGCGTCACCGGCGTGAGATCCTCTTCAGTCAAACGGCCGCCCACATCCCAGAAGAGCAAGTTTTCGCGGTCCACGTAACGGGCGATCTCGTCACGGAACTCGCTCGATTTTGGGGGACTCGAATCGGTTGTGCTGGCCGGGAGAGCGGGCACCACCCACAGCCCCAATGTTGCCGCTTCCTCCGCCAGGGTGGGCGAAGCCGCCGGATCGAACCACACCGTGTTGAACCCGGCGTCGCGCAGCGTTCGGAGCGGCGTGTCGCTGTGGCGAATGCCCCGGAAGAAGAAAGGTTTGCCGTTGACCAGCAGCTGCCCCCGGTCCATCTCCACCAAGCCACTGCGGGTCGATTTGCGCGGCGTTTCGCCCGGATGCAACAACTTGGCCGACGGCACCGCCCGGCTCGCCGCTTCCGTTGCCGACTTGCCACCACCCGTGGAAGGGAGGCCGGACGTCGGTTCAAGGACCGGCCCAATCTCTAGGTCGTCGATCCAGACATCGGTCAGGCCGGGCCCAGCGTAGACATTGACCAGCAGGCGATCGATATACGCGTCGGTAAAGTCCACGTCGCGCTTCAGTTGGGCACGCATGATTTGCTGCTGCTGCGCGGCCTGCTTGGCGGGGCGACGCAGCTCCAGGCGTTGCCAACGGCTGACGGGCTGATAAAGATCGCCGCGCAGGAGCGCGGTGAGCGGTTCATCGAGATTGCTCGGGTTGTGCTCTCGGGGTAACACAAGCCGGGCTAAGAGCTGAATGCCGGGGCGGTTGGCCTTCACGCAGAAGCTGATGCTGAGGTCTTCCGTGATCGGGGCACGATTGGTTGGATAGTAGTAATAGATGTAGCTCCCCTGTTCGCAAGTGATCTGAAGATGTTCGGAAAACTGTCCCGTGTGGGCCGTGGCATCGGTGATCTCATGGACCAGCTCACGGAAGGATGCGTCCGCGGTTCCTTTGAGCCAAACGGGCTCGCGCACCTCGAAGCCATTGCGATGGATTTGTTGGGCCTGCGCCAAATCCAGGAGTGTCCACGCCAACGTGGCGGTCATCAGCACCGCCGCAGCCGTTCGAGCGTGCCGCATCCTTGCCGCTCCTTGCTATCTTGGTTAAGTTGCTCACCTTGTCCGGCATTCCAGGCATGAAAGTGATCGCTTGTACCACAAGGATTCTCCCGACGGAAGAGCACTCCCCACTACGATCTGGTCCGGTCGCCAAACGAACCCGCACATCTTTCTTCAAGTTCTTGATCGCTACTACCGATATGGGAGGAAGAGCCGTTTCGGCTCGCGGTCACCGTTTCAATGAGACCGATCGGTCGCCGACCCGGGCCTCATCTGCGTAGGCTGTTCACCTGCATCCGATCGTTCCGTTTGCCCTTGGCCAAACGATTAGAGGGAGTTCGCGATGATCCTGTCGTTTCGTCTTCTATTCCGCAAGAACCATGAGCGTCCCATTCGCGGCAAAGGCCAAGCACAAGCCAGATGCCGGAGCCTGCGATCATCGCTGAGCGTGGAAGCGTTGGAAAACCGTACGCTGCTGAGCAGCAACGTGATCAGCGGCTTCGTCTTCAATGATGCCAACAACAACGGCCTTCTGGATCCGGGCGAAAACGGCCTTGCCAACGTGCCGCTCCAGCTCCGCAATGCGTCCGGTGTAGTGGTCGCGACGACGATTACCGATGCCAATGGCTCCTATCAATTCAACGTGGACAATACGATCAGCACGGCACCGATGACGGTGCAGCGATCCGCGTCGGTTCCCCTGAGTCCAACCGACTGGACGAAGATGCTTTCCGTCGGCCAATTTGATCCAACTCTCGGTACGCTGACATCGGTCGACATTATCAATGCGGGGTCGATCACCAGTGAGATCAAAGTCGAAAACCTCGATGCATCTTCAGCGACGATCACTGCCACCGTCTCGGGTTCCCTCACCCTGTCGGGGACGGGCTTCCATTCCCTCGTGACCAATGGCGCGGCGAGCAAAACGTTTACCGCCGGTCCCTACGATGGAGCCATTGATTTTGATGATCCCTCCGGCCATGATTTTGGACCCCAAACCGCCTCCGGATCCACCTCGTTCACGGTGACGAACCCCAGCGACCTTGCAAATTTCGTCGGGACCGGGACGATCACGCTAAGCGAAATGGCTCATGCCACGTCCTCGGCCAGCGGAGCCGGCAACCTGGTAGCGCAGATCACCACCACCGCGGCAGCGCAGATTTCAGTGGTTTACCATTACACCCCCAACAATAGTTTGAAAGCAGGGGCCTATACGATCATCCAGACCAATCAGCCGGCCGGCTTCCTCGATGGCAAGCTCTCCACCAATGGCACGGTCATCCCAAACAGCGTTGGCCAGCATGTCATCAGCGTCACCCTGGGGAGCAGCGATCTTCCGCACAACGACTTTGCCGAGCTCGTTCCTGCAAACCTGGCGGGGTATGTTTATCTCGATACCAACGACAACGGCGTCCGAGAAGCCGGAGAAGCAGGGATCGCCGGAATTACCGTCACGTTGACGGGCACCAATGATCTTGGTCCCGTCAGCATTGCGACCCTCACCAGCGCCGTCGGCGGCTATCAATTCCAGAATCTTCGGCCGGGCAGCTATACGATCACCGAGACCGAACCGGCAAGCTACTTGCACGGCAGAAACGCGCTCGGATCACTGGGCGGCACTGTCACCAGCGATCAAGTCATCGCCGTCAATCTCAATGCGGGAGCCAACGGCAGCGATTATGATTTTGCGGAATTGGTTCCGGCGAGCGTTTCCGGATTCGTGTTCCTGGATGCGAACAACAATGGAATGAAAGATCCGGGCGAAGCGGGCATCCCGAGTGTGAACATCGCCCTCGTGGGACTGGACGATAAGGGTTCGGTTCACGCGACCGCAGTGACGGCGAGCGACGGGAGCTACCAATTTCGAAATCTCCGCCCGGGAAGTTACACGGTCTCGGAAACGGAACCCGTCGGGTACGTCCACGGCAAGAACACGCTCGGATCGCCGGGTGGCACGATCCTCAGTAGCCTGGCCATGGCGGTCAATCTCGGGGTTGGTGTCGGTGGCACGAACTACAATTTCGCGGAACTGGGAGCCAGCAGCCTGGCAGGATTTGTCTATGTCGATGCCAACAACAATGGCACGAAGGATCCGGGAGAAGCTGGGATCGGCAATGTCACCATCACAGTTTCGGGCATCAGCGACCAGGGAGCCGTCAACTTCACCACGACGACCGCGGCGGACGGGAGTTATCTGTTCCGCAGCCTTCGACCGGGCAGTTACGTGATCCAGGAAACGGAGCCGGCCGGCTACTTGCACGGCAAGAATACGCTGGGCTGGCCCGGTGGAACGGTTCTCAATGGCCAGGCGATTGCGGTCAACCTGGATGCTCAGATTGCAGGAGTCAATTACGATTTCGCTGAGCTGAACGCCCCCGGCAGCCTGGCCGGGTACGTTTACGTCGAAACTACCGGTACGGCGAACAGAGATCCGCGTGCATCCGGCATCGCGGGGGTCAACGTAACCTTGGTTGGCACGTCCGATCTGGGCCAGTCGGTAAGTGTTTCACTGACGACGGCGCCCGATGGGAGTTATCGCTTCCTCAACATTCGTCCCGGAACCTATGCGATCACGGAAGCGCAGCCGCTGGGCTACATCCACGGCGATCAAAGCGTGGGAACGGTCGGGGGCATATCCGGCGATCATCGGTTCTCTGGGATCGCGCTTCCGCCCGGCACCACCGGCACAGATTACAACTTTGGCGAACTTCAGCCGACTTCGAGCCCCGGAATGATTTTTGCCGATACGTTTGGGTTTCCCGCGGACTTTGCTCATCCCCTGGACGTGTCCATCTTGAGCAAGTCGCAATTCCTATCCTCCAATAACACGCTGGATCCGAACGTGTTGGCAGAGGCCGCTTTTGTCGACGGTTTGTACCGGCATATCCTGGGCCGATCCGCCGACGCAGCCAACTTGGTCGGCTGGGTGCAAATGCTGCAAAATGGGGCCTCTCGTGTCCAGATTGTGGAAGTCATCTGGACCTCGCCGGAACACCGTGGGCTGGAGGTCGACCGCCTGTACGAAACGTTCCTGCATCGAAATGCTGATGCGGCCGGCCGGACAAGCTGGATGAATGCCCTTTTGGGCGGAGCCAGTGAGATGGACGTGGCCCGGGCCCTGATTGCGTCGCCGGAGTTCCAGGCCGCGCACCCAGATGATACTTCTTACGTGACGGCTCTTTATGGGATGATCTTGGGACGCACTCCGAGTACGGCGGAGGTCGCGAGCTGGGCCGCGGCGCTGAAAAGTGGCGTCAGCCGGGACGCAGCAGCCAACACGTTCCTGACTTCCAGTGAATCCGACCAGCTTTTGGTGAACGACGCCTATGTATTCTTCCTGCATCGCACGGCCGATGCAGCGGGCAGTCAGGGCTGGACAAGTAAGCTGCTCCAAAGCAGCATCACGCCTGGAGTCGTTTGCGAGACCTTCTTGGCGTCCGACGAGTTCTTTACCCTGGCTCGAAATGCCAGCACGACCTAGAGCCCATGGCAGCCAGGTGGAGCAGGCGGCCTCAAGCCCACCCAGGGCCCTGGGTGGGCTTGTGCCCACAAGCAAAGCCCTGCCATTTCGCTGGCTCATAGCTCCAATTGCTGTGCCTTCCAAAGCCGCCGGCTTGGGCCACGACATCTCTAAACAACTGCCCTTGTTCCCGATTCAAGTCTGTGCCCATAATAAAAACTGAGACAAATAGCTCTACGATGGAGCGATCAGCGCATCATGACGCTTGCTACTCGGTCCATGCTAGTCCTACGCATCTGCGACACAGCGATTTCTTCTGCCCGTTCACGCCCTCGGGCCCTGAATCGGCGAGCGGCAGCCTTCCCCAGAGCGGCCGACCGCTGAGCGAGACGTGTTTACATGACACTGACCACACAACTTTCCCAACAAGTAGCGGCCGACGTTCGGCGGCGCGGCCAGCAGTATTTTCGGAGTGGGGCTGTCAACATCGTTGACGGCGACAACTGGTTTGTACGTGCCCTCGTACAGGGGAATCTCGATTACCGGGTGAGCCTGACACGGCAAGCCAATCGGTTGAAGGTCTTTTGTACCTGCCCCTATTACCAGGATCGGATTGCGCCGTGCAAGCACATCTGGGCCACCGTCTTGGCTTCGGAGTCTCAACGGTTTCTGAACGGTTCAGGGCAGATGGAGCGCCTCCGTGTGGAAGACGACGAAGATGCCTTTGACCAATGGGAACAAGGCAATGGCTGGGCGGCGGAGGAGGTTGAAGAGGAGGACGACGGCTGGGACCAGCGGAACGGCGGCCGCTACGTTTCCTATCCCCACGTGCAACACTACGCCCGGCCGCAGGTTCAACGGCCTGCAAAGAAACGTCGCCGCGCTTCGGATTGGAAGAAGCAGCTTGCCGGGCTGCGCGGGGAGATGCAGCGCGAGGAGGAGCCAGCCAACGAGAGCTGGCACGCCGGGGCGGAAATTCTGTATATCGTGGACGTCGCGGAGACACTGGCGAACCATGCGTTGACAATCGAAGTGATGCAGCGCCAACGAAAGAAGGACGGCGGCTGGAGCAAGCCGAGAGCCCAACGGCTTCTCTTCGATCAAATCGAAAAACTTCCCGATCCTGATGATCGCCGGTTTCTGGCTCTGTTGATGGGCGCGCGGCAGGAGCGGCCGTACTACATGGGGTATTCCTATCCCAGCTACGATTCGGCCGAATGCCGCTATCGGCTTACCGAGCCCATGCTGGAGACGCTGATCCCGGGCATGTGCGCAACGGGCCGCTGCTGGCTGCGCCGGTCGCCCGAGGACGTTGCGATGCCAGTCCTCCGCTGGGAGAATGGCGAGCCCTGGGAGCTATGGCTCCAGGTTACCCACGATGAATCCGGCAAACACGCTCTTCTCCAAGGCGACCTGCGCCTCGGGAGCGAACGGTTGCCCTTACAGAAGCCGGTTCTGCTTGTTCATGGCGGCCTTGTTTTTACGGATGACCGGGTGGCCCGGCTGCAAGATTTCGATGCGTTTGAATGGATCAGCCTGTTGCGCAAGAATGGGCCGTTGGCCGTACCGATCGCGCAACAGGGGGACCTGCTCAAGGAACTGCTGGGTTTGCCGCGGCTACCCCGGCTCGACTTACCCAAGGAACTCTGCTTCGAAGAAGTCTGCATCGTTCCTAGACCGCGCCTGAAGGTACGGCCGCCGGAACGGCATGGGTGGGGATACGATCGGCTGCGGGGCGAATTATCGTTCGATTACGATGGAGAAATCGTGGCCACCACGAAGCCGGGCCGTGGCATCTACCAGGCCGACCAGCACCGGCTCATCCGGCGTGACGAGACCGCGGAAGCATCGGCTCGCGAGAAACTTCACGAGGTCGGCTTTCGTGCACCGACTTATTCCAACAAGCACGAGTTGCACCTTGCTCCGCGCAACTTACCCAAGGTGGTGCGGACTCTCCTCGAAGCAGGGTGGCACGTCGAGGCCGAAGGGAAGCTCTATCGGCAGCCGGGCACCATTCGCATGGAGGTGAATTCCGGCGTCGACTGGTTTGAGCTGCATGGGACGGTGGATTTTGGTGATACGACGGCCCGGCTCCCGGAACTCCTGGCCGCCGTCAAGCGCGGCGAAGACATTGTTCGCCTCGACGACGGGACCTTCGGCATGCTCCCCGAGGCCTGGCTCAAGAAATACGGCGTCCTGGCGGGACTCGGGACGGCCGAGGAGGATCATCTCCGTTTCCGCCGCAGCCAGGTCGGGTTACTGGATGCATTGCTCGCGTCGCAGCCGAACGCTACCTGTGACGCTGTCTTCGCCCAAGCCCGGGATGAGCTACACCGGTTTGAAGGCATCGAGCCAGTCGATCCGTCCCCCGGTTTCATTGGCCAGCTGCGCGGTTACCAGCGTGAGGGGCTCGGATGGCTCTATTTTTTGCAGAAATTCGGATTCGGCGGCTGCCTGGCTGACGATATGGGCCTGGGCAAGACAATCCAGGTGTTGGCCTTGCTCGATTCCCGGCGGGAAATGCGCCAAGAAGGTTCGGCTGGGCGCAATGGCGCCCAGAAAGGGCGCCTGCGACCGTCGCTGGTCGTGGTCCCCAAATCGCTCGTGTTCAACTGGAAGCAAGAGGCAGTCCGCTTCACGCCGCAGCTGCGCTTGCTGGATCACACCGGGACCGCTCGAGCCAAAGCCGGCGAGCACTTCGATGATTATGACGTAATCCTGACGACGTATGGAACGCTCCGCCGGGATGCCCTTCTCTTCAAGGATGTGCGGTTCGATTATTGCATCCTGGACGAAGCCCAGGCCATCAAGAACGCGAGCTCCGAATCCGCCAAAGCGGCACGCCTTCTTCAGGCCGAATATCGGCTGGCCCTGAGCGGTACGCCGATCGAGAATCACCTGGGTGAGCTTTGGAGCCTGTTCGAATTCCTGAACCCCGGCATGCTGGGAACCGCTTCGGTATTCCGGCTGGGCGGTGCCGGCGCCCGCAATCCCGAGGAAGAGACCCGCGCCCTCCTGGCACGGGCACTGCGTCCGTTCATCCTCCGCCGGACGAAGGATCAAGTCGCCAAGGATTTGCCGCAAAAATCGGAGCAGACCATCTACTGCGAGCTGGAACCGTCGCAGCGCAGGCAATATGACGAATTGCGCAAACATTACCGCGAAACTTTGCTCGGCCGCATCGAACGGGATGGGATCAATAAATCCAAGATCCAGATCCTCGAAGCTCTACTCCGGCTTCGCCAGGCCGCTTGCCACGTTGGGCTAATCGATAAGCGGAAGGTAACGGAGTCCAGCGCAAAGTTGGATGCCTTGCTGCCCCAGCTGGCCGAGGTGCTCGAAGAAGGCCACAAAGCATTGGTCTTTTCGCAGTTCACCAGTTTGCTGGCGATTGTGCGCGCGCGGTTGGATCGGGACCAGATTCCTTACGCGTATCTGGATGGCCGCACTCGGAATCGAGGCCAGAAGGTGGAGCAATTCCAGAATGATCCCGACTGCAAGCTGTTCTTGATCAGCCTCAAGGCCGGTGGGCTCGGGCTAAACCTGACCGCGGCCGAGTATGTATTCCTCCTCGATCCGTGGTGGAATCCCGCCGTCGAAGCGCAAGCCATCGACCGCACACACCGAATTGGTCAAACTCGGCCCGTGTTCGCGTATCGCTTGATTGCTCGGGACACCGTGGAGGAGAAGGTCCTGGAACTCCAGCAGAGCAAACGCGCTTTGGCGGATGCGATTATCAATGCTGATAACAGCTTAATCCGGAATTTGGGGCGTGAAGATCTAGAGCGGTTGCTCTCTTGATGGCAGCGGAGAACGGATGCGAGGTATGTCGGCGTTATCTTGTCCGCAGGGAAGGCCCGTTCCAGCAATACTTCGCCGAGTGCTTGTGATGTGATGGGTGCCTCTTTCGGCAGCATCCTTACGATGCGTTCTCTCGGCGCACAAGGCGGTCAGTTGGCGACATCCGGCGCTGAAAGGCATGGTCCGAGCGACCAATTGCGAGGTGTGGCTGGCTCCGGCCGGAGAGTTCGATTAGACCCCGACCATCTCCTCCGGCTCCGTGATATCCAGATCGTCTTCCGATGTTTTGGCTGAGTACTGAACCATCAGAATTCCCAGCTCATACAACGCACACATCGGCACCCAGAGCAGAATCATGCTCAATGCGTCGATCGGCGTGATAATCGCGGCAAAAGCGGCCATAGCAAACCATGCGATCCGACGTTTGCGGCGGAACGACTCGACATCCATGATGCCGACCTTGGCCAAGAACAGCATCACGAGCGGCGTTTGGAAGGATAATCCAAAGACCAATGGCAAGAGTAGGGCAAAACTGAGCCACTCGTTCAAACGCAAATCCGGCTCCAGGCCGAGCCATTCGTTAAACCACAAAAGGCCCTGGATCGCTTTCGGAATGACGAGGAACTCGCACATGAACACGCCCGCCAGGAAGAGAACGAGGCTGAGCGGCAGATACAGATGGACGTAGCGTTTTTCGTGCGGGTAAAGCCCGGCCGCCACGAACGCCCAGAGCTGGTAAAAGATCCACGGACTGCCAATCAGGATTCCGCAGACCGCGCACACCTTCATGTACACCATGAACGCTTCCATGACGCTCATCGTGGCGAGCAACGGTCGTTTGCCCACGAGCTGCTGTGCCTTGTTAAGCATCATGGTCACTTCCACCGGCCGTAAGCGACTTCGGACGGCCACCCATTCCGCATCGGTCGTGTCGGCCGCGGCATCCTCGGCCTGCGGAAGCTTGATGCCAAGGACCCGGGCAAGATCTTGCTTGTCGAATTCGATGACCAATTCCTTGGCTTCATTAACCTCGGTAATCGAGCGGTCGCCGCTTTTAAGCTTTTCGGCGACGGTTTCGACCCGCCGGTCATAGAAATAGGCGAGCTGGGCTTCCACGGGCGACTTGATGAATTCCAGCACCGGTGCGCCCACCCAGGGCAAAAAACTGATCATGAATCCGATCGTGAAGCCGACCAAGGCGCGCAGAAGGCGGGAGCGCAATTCTTCGATATGATCCCCGAATGACATCCGCGTATCCGCAAAGAGATCATCGGGATCTTTGTACCGGTCGCCAGTACTCATGGAATACCTGTAGGGTAGGATCGGGCACGAGAAGGGGGCCAGGGAATAGAGCCTGGCTCAGCCCGTGGAACGAGCTAGCCGTAGCTCTGATCCCTGACCCCCGCTCCCGAAAGTGGGCGGCACAGGATTCGAACCTGTGACTTCCACCGTGTGAGGATGGCACTCTAGCCGCTGAGTTAGCCGCCCTTCGAGAGCAAGTCGGCGTTCATCGCATCGATCCCGAATGGTTATCCCTGGGGTGGCGTCGGCAGATTTGAGGCATTGTCCTCAAATTTCGGGGCCGTCGCGGTCACGCGCTGGGGAGGCCGGGGCGGTTCAATGGCCGCCGGCTCCTGCCGCACGGACGCGGTTCCTTCGACCTCGTCTTCCAGGCCCTTGAGCCCTTTTTTAAACTCGACAATCCCCTTGCCAAGGGAACGTCCCACTTCGGGCAGACGTTTGCCGAACAGCAAAATCCCAATCCCGATCAAGAGAATCCAGTGAATGGGGCTATCAAAGCCACCGAAGCCAAGCAGCGCGTTCATGGCGATCTCCTTTTACCAGATACCGAATTATCACCGCGGTCCATGCCCGCACCTGGGAGATGGCTCCGATACAGTTAGCCATACCACAAGTATAGCAAGCACCAGGACGTTCGTACAAGCAGAGGATCGCGGGAGAAAGCCGTTCCGGCTCAGCCAGGCCGATCAATCTGGGGCGGGAACGCTTTGGAGGGACCGGAGCAACGGTACCCTGCGAGGTTATCCAACCAGTGGACATATTCAGTATACGCGCTACCCTTTCCGATTTTCAAGAAGAAAGATGATTTTTTTGCACGCTCCGTTACGCGGCAGTGCGCACAGCCACATTTCTGGGAGTGCCCCCGGAACTCCTTGGCCGCGGTTCGCACATGGACAATCGCCCTTTCTGCTGGCTAGAATCCTCCTCGTGGCCGTATCACACAGTTGTTTTTTACACCTGCCGAGAGGACATCGAAGATGCGTCAACTTCAGCGATTCCCAAAACGGGCTGCGCTGGCGTTCCTGGCCGAGATCGCGCTGTTCGCAATCGGATCGGCTGCCGCCGCCGATGGAACTCCGGAGAAGAGTGCCGTGCCCCCCAAGGATGCCATTGTCTTGTTCGATGGCAAGGACCTGTCGGGCTGGACGAAGCGGAATGGTCAGCCGGCCGGTTGGAAAGTGGAAGACGGATATATGGAGGTTGTTCCGCGCCAGGGTGATATCATGACCAAGCAGAAGTTCGGCCCCGATTTCCAGCTCCACGTCGAGTTTTGGCTGCCGTCCATGCCCAATGCGAAAGGCCAAGCCCGAGCCAATAGCGGCGTCTACATCCAGGGCCGTTACGAGGTCCAGGTCCTCGATTCCTACATGAACAAGACCTATGCCGATGGCGCTTGCGGGGCCTTGTACAAAATCATTGCCCCCAACTGGGCCGCCGCCGAGGAGAAGGGCCAATCCGAGCCGAAGAACCCGTGCAAGCCGCCCGAACAGTGGCAAACGTACGATATCACCTTCCATGCACCCCGGGTAAATAGCCAAGGAGCGGTCAGCAAGAATGGCCAGATCACGATCGTCCAAAACGGCGTGACGGTCATCGACCATGGTACGTTTGGAAAGGCGACCGACGGCGCCCTGGATACCAAACTCGGCGAGCCTGGCCCGATTCGGCTCCAGGACCACGGCAACAAGGTGCGATTTCGGAATATTTGGCTCAAGCCGCTCTAGATCCTCGCGGAAGGCGCGGTCCCTTTTTCGAGCGCTCGGCACCGCTTTTGCCGTATTGTCGGTCATGGCCTCACGCATTGAAGACTATGCACTGATCGGGGACCTCCAAACTGCCGCCCTGGTGGGCCGCAACGGCTCCATCGATTGGCTCTGTTTGCCGCGCTTCGACTCAGGAGCCTGTTTTGCGGCTCTGCTGGGCAATCCTGAGCATGGACGCTGGTTGCTGGCACCCAAGGCGGAGATTCGCCGCATCCGTCGGCGATACCGGGATGCCACCTTGGTGCTCGAAACCAGCTACGAAACCGACGCGGGGGCCGTCACGCTGATCGATTTCATGCCACTCCGCGCTCAATCCCCGGTTTTGGTCCGGATGGTGAAGGGGGATCGGGGTCGGGTTCCGATGCAGCTGGAGATCATCATTCGGTTCGACTATGGTTCGATCGTCCCATGGGTCCGGCGGACCATCCGCGGCATCCGGGCCATCGCCGGACCCAATAGCCTCCTTCTGAACACGGACGTGGAACTCCAGGGGCAGAATTTGACCACGGTGGCGGAGTTTACCGTCACGGAAGGACAAGTCGTACCCTTTGTCCTTCGCTGGTACCCGTCGCATGAGGAGCCGCCGCCTCCAGCCGATCCTCTCCAAGCCCTCCCGGAGACCGACCGCTGGTGGCAGGAATGGTCGGGGCGTTGCACCTACCAGGGCCCGTGGCGCGACCAGGTGATGCGCTCGCTGATTACGCTCAAGGCCTTGACGTACGATCCGACCGGCGGGATTATGGCCGCGGCAACCACATCGTTGCCTGAGCAGTTGGGCGGCGTGCGCAACTGGGACTACCGGTATTGCTGGGTCCGCGATGCCACGTTTACGCTGTACTCCTTGATTGAGGGTGGCTACCTGGAAGAGGCTCGGGCCTGGCGGCAGTGGCTGCTGCGCGCGGTCGCCGGTGAGCCGTCGAAGCTCCAGATCATGTATGGTCTGGACGGCCGCCGCCGATTGAGAGAATGGGAAGTCGATTGGCTGCCCGGGTATGAAGGCTCGCGTCCCGTCCGGATCGGCAACGCCGCCTCGGGACAATTCCAACTGGATGTGTATGGTGAAGTCCTGGATGCGCTTTACCAGGCTCGCGTAGCGGGGCTGGAGGCAGACGAGGCCGGTTGGCGGTTTGGGGAGGCCATTCTCGAATTCCTCGAGACGGCCTGGAGCCGTCCCGACGAGGGGATCTGGGAGGTTCGTGGTCCACGCCGCCATTTCACGCATTCCCGCGTCATGGCCTGGGTGGCTCTGGACCGTGCGGTGAAGGCGGCCGAGCGCTTTGGCCGCACTGGCCCCGTCGATCGCTGGCGCAAGCTGCGTGACACCATTCACGAGCAAGTGTGCCGCGAAGGCTTCAACACCGAATTGGGGGCCTTCGTGCAGTACTACGGCTCCCGGAAACTGGATGCCAGTCTCCTGGTGGCACCGCTCGTGGGTTTCCTGCCGCCGAACGATCCGCGCGTGCGTGGCACCGTGGACGCCATTGAGCGTCGCCTGCTTCACGATGGATTTGTTCAGCGCTACGAGAGTGATCCGGGTGTTGATGGCTTGCCGCCTGGCGAGGGGGCATTTCTGCCTTGCACGTTTTGGCTGGCTGACAACTATGCCCTGCTCGGCCGCGACGCCGACGCCCAGGAGACGTTCGAACGACTGCTGGGACTCTGCAATGATGTCGGTCTCCTCTCCGAGGAGTACGATCCGCACGCAGGTCGGCTCGTCGGGAATTTTCCCCAGGCCTTTAGCCACGTCGGGCTCGTCAATACAGCCATGAACCTGGCGCACGCGAAAGGGCCGGCACACAAGCGGCCAGAGGCTTGAGGCGCATTCGCCGCGGCCGGACTTTCTTGCCAACAGTAGGGGCAAATCATGGATCCCGAAAAGGCCCAGACCATTGCCGCCCGCGATCAGCTCTGGGCGAGTTTGCGTTTGCTTCGCGCCGAAATCGATCAGCTCGCGCAGGGCGAGTTCGGCGGATCGGAACGGGAGCAGCAAATCATTACACTGCTGGCCCGCGTGGTGTCGGCAGAGCTTGGCTTCCGAGCCGAGGAGACCGGCTCTGCCTGAGATCCGAATTTGAATTGCGGATCTTTCCAGCGGCACAGAGTGCTGGATAATAACAACGAGAGGACCGAGTCCGGGCAAAGCCAGGCCGGGCTCTGCATATGGGATCCTCTCACGATTGTGGCACATCTTTCGAAAGCACGCGCCTCCTGTCGGAAACCTTTCCATGATTGATTCCCTGAGCTTCCATTGTGGTGCTGGCTTGCTGCTCGCGTTTCTCTTCAGCATCGTTGGTTGCGGCCGGGCGCCCACGGAAACTCCATCATCCAGTCCCCCTGCGGTCACGGTCAGTTATCCGCTTCAGCGCCAAGTTGAGGATTATGAAGAATTCACAGGGCGAACGGCGGCGATCGATTCGGTTCAGGTGCGCGCCCGGGTCAGTGGCTACCTCATGCAGATCAATTTCAAAGAAGGAGCGGAAGTCAACGAAAACGACGTGCTCTACGAAATCGATCCTCGCCCCTACCAGGCATCGCTGGACCAAGCCGAAGCCCAGGTCCGTCTTCAAGAAGCGAATCTGCGCTACCAGGAAGCCCTTTATAACCGGGATGTGAAGCTGACCGGCACGCAGGCGGTCAGTCAGGAAGAGCTGCAAAAAGACCTGGCCGCGCGCGACACGGCTCGGGCTTCGGTTACCTCCGCCCAGGCAAATTTGGAACAGGCTCGGCTGAACCTGAGCTGGACCAAAGTGCTGGCTCCCATCAGCGGTCGGATCGGCCGAACGCTGGTTACCCGAGGCAACCTTGTGATCGCGGATCAAACGCTCCTGACCACACTCGTTTCGATGGACCCGATGTACGCCTATTTCGATGTGGATGAGCGGACGATGTTGCGCGTCCAGCAGCTGATCCGGGAAGGGAAATTCCACTCGACGCGCGAAGGCGCACGAGTCCCCGTCTGGCTCGGCTTGGCGACCGAGTCCGACTACCCACACGAAGGTATTGTGGACTTCGTGAACAACCAGGTGGATCCATCCACGGGCACGCTGTTAATTCGGGGTTCTTTCCCCAATCCCAAGCCGCCCGTCGGTGTACGTGTCCTGTCCCCCGGGTTATTCGTCCGCATCCGGGTCGCCATTGGCCCTCCTTACCAGGCCGTTTTGGTCAACGAACGCGCCCTGGGTACGGATCAGAATCTCAAGTTCGTGTATGTCGTCGATGACCAGAACAGGGCCCTCCGCCGCGATGTGGAACTCGGAGCACAATACGGGGCTTTGCAAGCAATCAAGAAAGGCTTGCAGCCCAACGAGCGCGTGATCGTTAGTGGACTGCAGCGTGTGCGGCCAGGCATCGTGGTAAATCCCAAGCTCGCCAAGATGCCGGCGACCGGCGCGGCCTCCCCGCCGCAAAATGCAGCCTCCAGCATGCTCCCTTCACAGACACCACCCCAGGCATCGCCGACGTCACAGCAATCCGGTGGCTCGACACAGACCAAGCAGTGAACGAGAGGACTCTGCATGTTCGCACGGTTTTTCATCGATCGCCCGATTTTCGCCTGGGTGGTATCGATTGTCATTATCCTGATTGGCCTGGTGGCGGTCTTCTTCCTTCCCATCGATCAGTATCCGCCCATCACCCCGCCCACCGTTACGGTCACGGCGAGCTATCCCGGCGCCAATGCACAGGTCGTGGCCAACACGATTGCGGCACCGATCGAGCAGCAGGTGAACGGCGTCGAAAACATGCTGTACATGTCTTCGCAAGCTACCAACGACGGCAATTACACACTGACCATCACGTTTGAAATTGGGACGGACCTGAATATCGCTCAGGTGCTGGTGCAGAACCGCGTCGCCCTGGCCATGCCGCAGCTACCGCAGCAAGTTCAGCTGCAGGGGGTAAGCACCAAGAAGAAATCTCCCAACATTCTGCTTGCCGTCAACCTGATCTCGCCCAATGGCCAGTACGATGATCTTTACCTCAGCAACTATGCAACCATCCATATCCTCGACGAGCTGCTGCGTGTGAAGGGCGTCGGCGATGTCATTCAGTTCGGTCAGCGCAGTTACAGCATGCGGATTTGGGTCGATCCCGATAAATTGGCGACCCGTAACCTGACTGCGGTGGACGTCGTGAACGCTATCCGCAATCAGAACGTTCAGGTCGCGGCCGGACAGGTGGGCCAAGAACCCGTTCCGGCCGGACAAGAGTTTCAGCTGACGATGAGTACGCTCGGCCGCCTGACGACGGAGCGCCAATTCGCGGACATCATTCTGAAAACCGGTCAGGGAAACCTTGATCCCAGTAACCCCGCCAGTCAGGTGGTCCGGGTGCGGGACGTGGCCCGGGTCGAGCTGGCAGCCCAAAACTACGACCAAAGCACCCGGCTGGATGGCCAGCCGGCCGCAGGCATGGGCATTTTTCCGCTTCCCGGCTCCAATGCCCTCGATGTGGCCGATGCCGTGAAGCGGAGGATGGAAGAGCTGCGAAGCAGCTTTCCTCCCGGGCTCGAATACCGCATCCTGTACGATACGACGCCGTTCATTCGTCAATCGGTTGAGGAGGTATTCCGCACCCTCATCCTCGCCGTCCTGCTCGTTGCGCTCGTGGTCCTGTTCTTCCTTCAGGACTGGAAGGCCATGATCTTGCCGATGATCGATGTGCCCGTCTCGCTGATCGGCACGTTTGCGGTGATGGCTTTGCTTGGGTTCAGTCTGAACAATTTGACGCTCTTCGGTCTCGTGCTGGCCATTGGCATTGTCGTGGACGACGCCATCGTGGTGCTGGAAAATATCGAACGGCTGATTGCCACGGGCCTGGATGCCCGCGCCGCCACGATCAAGGCCATGGAGGAGATCACCGGCCCCATCGTCGCCATCACATTGGTGCTGTGTTCAGTGTTCCTGCCCAGCCTCCTTGTGCCCGGCCTCACCGGCCAGTTCTATCGCCAATTTGCCATCGTCATTTCCGTATCGATGATTATCTCGGCGATCAACGCCTTGACATTGACTCCGTCGCGTGCCGTAGCCATCTTCAAGACGGAAGAAGGCGGCCACGGTCGATCGCACCGTCGGGAAGCGCTCCCCTGGTGGATCTTCGGTATTGGCGGCGGTCTGCTCACCATTTGGATCGCGAATACGTACTTGGCCGGCCGGCTCGGATTCCCGGCCCCGAGAAGCGAGGCGCCCCGGTGGCAATCCTGGCTCATCCCAGCGACAGCATTCATTCCGGGCGCGTTGATGGGCGGCGTCATTGGTTGGTTCGTGATCCGGCCGGTGAACGCTGCGCTGGGTTGGTTCTTCGATCGGTTCAATTGTCTCTTCGATTGGGTCACCCGAGTCTACGGTTGGGCGGTGGCGCGGCTGCTGCGCCTGGCGGTGGTCGTACTTCTGGCATACGGAGGATTGCTCTACCTGACCTACTGGAGCATGATTCGTGCTCCCACAGGTTTTATTCCAACGCAGGACCAGGGTTATTTGCTCGTCAACGCTCAGCTGCCCGACGCCGCCTCGGTGCAGCGGACCCGCGCAGTCATGGTGCGAATCGACAAAATTGCCCGCAATATTCCCGGAGTTGCGCACACGGTCGGAGTCGCGGGGCAATCGTTTCTTTTAGGGACGAACGGCTCGAATCTTGGCTCGATGTTCGTTGTCTTGAAACCATTTGACCAACGCCAGGCTGCGGATGAGTATGATGCCGTCATCGCGGGAAAGATCCAGCAGCAATGCGCCCAGGAGATTGAGGATGCCCTTGTCAGCGTTTTTCGGGCACCGCCGGTCCGCGGCCTGGCCAACGCCGGCGGCTTCAAGCTCCAGGTCGAGCAGCGCGGCTACATCGACCTGACCGAATTGCAGGCGCAAACGGATGAGTTGATCCAGAAGGCAAACGGCGACCCGCATTATGCCGGGGTTTTCACCCTGTTCCGGGCCAACGTTCCGCAACTCTATGTGGACATCGACCGCACCAAAGTGGAATCGCTTCAAGTACCGATCCAAGACGTGTTCACCACGTTGCAGGTTTACATGGGTGGGCTCTATGTCAACGACTTCAATGCATTCGGCCGTACCTGGGAAGTGCAGGTGGAGGCGGCCCCGCGGTTCCGTACCAATGCCGCTGAAGTCAGGCAGTTCAAAGTTCGCAATCTCCAGGGCCAAATGGTGCCGCTGGGTACACTGGCCCGCATCGAGGACACCGCCGGACCGATCTTCGTCATGCGCTACAACATGTACACCTCCGCATCGGTCAACGGCAACCAGGCACCGGGCGTCAGCTCCGGAGAAGTCATCCAGGACATGACCGAGCTAGCGCAGCAGCTGGGCGTGGCGTTCGAGTGGACGGAGCTGCTTTTCCTCCAACTCCAAGCTGGCAATGTGGCCCTGCTGATCTTCGCCCTGGGAACGATGTTTGTCTACCTGGTCCTGGCGGCCAAGTATGAAAGCTGGCGTCTTCCGTTGGCGGTGATCTTGGTCGTGCCGCTCTGCATGCTCGCCGCAGTTACCGGAATGACCATTGCACATCTCCCGGTGGACATTTTCGTGCAGATTGGCTTGCTGGTATTGATCGGCCTGGCGAGCAAGAATGCGATCCTGATCGTCGAATTCGCCCGCCAACTGCGGGAGGAAGGGCGCGAATTGCACAAGGCCACGCTTGAGGCGAGTTCCATTCGATTCCGGCCCATTATCATGACCTCGTTCGCCTTCACCCTTGGCGTGTTGCCGCTCGTGATTGCCCGGGGAGCCGGCGCAGAGATGCGCCAATCCCTCGGCACGGCCGTCTTCAGCGGGATGATCGGGGTCACCTTCTTTGGCATTTTCCTGACGCCGGTATTCTTCTTCATCCTTCTACGGTTACGTGACCGGAGACAGGCGCAGCGGGGCGGTTTACCGCTATTTGCTGCGGCCCCTGCGACCGGCGACGGCCAATCCGAGCATCCTCCGGAGGCATCCGCCCCGGGGGCACGATCGATACCAGAGCCGGGAGGCCGTTAGGTCCGGCGTATTTCGCCTTGGGGAGGAATCATTCCCGGTAGAGTGCCTCCAGTTCCGCCTTGTGCTTTGAAAAGATCACATCCCGCCGCAACTTGAGGCTGACGGTGAGTTCCTCCGCGGCCACACTGAATGGTTGCGGCAGGATAAGGAATCTGCGGATCCGCTCCCACCCTGCGACCTCGCCCAGAGCGGCGTCGATCCGCTTTCGCACCAGCGCTTGCACCGCGGGATGCCGAGCCAGCACTTCCGGGGCAGCATGATCCACGGTGGTTCCTTGGGTTGCGAGTACGCGGCGGAGGTTTTCCCAATGCGGCACCACCAAGGCGGTCAAGAAATTGCGGCCTTCGCCATAGACGGCGACCTGGTCGATACACTCATCGCCAAGGAGCAACCCTTCCAGATAGGGCGGCACGACCTTTTTGCCGTTGGACAAAACTAGCAGCTCTTTCTTACGACCGGTGATGCTCAAGAAGCCGTCGACGTCGATCTTTCCCAGGTCGCCGGTATGCAACCAACCGTCCCGCAACGCCGCCGCGGTTGCTTCGGGGTTGTTCCAATATCCTCGCATGATGTTGGGTCCACGGCACAAAACCTCACCGTCCGGCGCGATGGTCACTTCTACCCCCGGAATGGGTAAGCCGACGGTCCCACTCCGATTGTTGGTTTTGCGATTGAAGCTGATGACTGGCGAACTTTCGGTCAGGCCATAGCCTTCCAGAATCACCATCCCTGCTTCTCGGTAAGCATCGCCGATCGTGCGGGGAAGCGGGGCTCCCCCCGATCCCAGCCAAACCATCCGTGGACCGAAGATCTCCCGCAATCTCCGCCCGGTCTCCCTGGGGTCCGCGCTCGCGACCGCGGTGAGGACCTTTTCGTAAAAGCGCGGGACACAGGAAATATGCGTCGGCTGCACCTCGCGCAGCTCCTCGATGAGCGTATCCGCGGATTCAGCCAGGCAGACGACGATCCCGGCAGCGATGCTTTGGTAGTGATCGACGGTCCGCGCATAAATGTGACTGAAAGGGAGCCAGTTGAGCACGAGATCGTCCGGAGCATGCGGCTGGACCTCCAAGGCGGCCAGCGTATTGCTCACCAGGTTCCCGTGCGTCAGCATGACGCCTTTGGGATTCCCCGTGGTGCCGGAGGTATACATGATCGTGGCCAGATCATCCGGCCCGAGTGCGGCTTCGCGCCGCCGCTGCTCTGACACGAGATCACGCAGCCGCGTTCTTCCATGCTGCAAGAAGCGGTCCCAAGGAATGATTTCGCAGGATGAAAAAGGCCCTTTACTCGCTTCGAAGAAAACGATCCCTCGCAGAAGCGGCAACTCGTTGCGTATTTGCTGGACCTTTTCTAGTTGTTCTCGGTTGGAGACAAAGAGCCAGCGGGCGCCGGCATCGGCAAGTTGAAAGTGCACCTGCCGCGCGGAGAGCGGGGCGTGCGGTGGCACGTTGACGGCAGCGGCGGCCAGGATACCCATGTCGGAAATGAGCCACTCCACTCGATTTTCCGACAACACTCCGACGCGGTCGCCGGGCTGGATCCCTGCATCGATCAAGGCTGCCGCACAGGCCAAGGCATCCGCCCGGTATTGCTCCATGCTCTCGTCGTGGTACACCCCGTGGCGTTTATACCGGAGAGCAGGGCGCGGCCCGCATCGCTCCGCCTGGCAGTGGTGCATTTCCGAAAGGTTTCGATAGGTCATGGGTTTTCCTTCATGCAGACAAGGCCCGAGCGAACCAGCTTCGTTCGCGCAGCGATTCCTCAGCATTATCGTCTTCTCTGCAGCCAGCGCGAAGATACAAACTGAGAAAACGCCCGGCCAAGCGGTTTACGCTCTAGTGACAGCTCCCGCACCATGTTATAAAGCAGGTAGCGGCCGTTCGCCTGCCTGATCGGGAGGCCACCATGGACCACAACGGGGCACCACATTCGTCCGGACGCGACACCTATCTCACGATTGTGCTCTGTATCTTCGTGGGGATTCCCGTGTTCGCCTTTCTGAATTTGTTGACTGGCGGTCTATTCCTCTGGATGATGGTAGCGGCAGCCGGGATTGGTATTTTCGGCCTGTTCCACTACTTCCTCTGGGGACGTTCCTTCACCCAAAAGACGGCCGGCGAGCGTGAGGAAGAAGAATTCCGCGCCTTGTCCGAGGAGTACGATCCGCCGTACCGCGCCGAAGACGGAGAACTGCCTTGGTAGTCGTGTGCAGCGGTAGAAACGAACGGTTCACCAAAGGATGTCTCGATGCCCCGCGATCTGATCCTCGGCACTGCCGGCCATATCGACCACGGCAAAACGTCCCTTGTCAAGGCCCTGACCGGGATTGACTGCGATCGATTGCCGGAAGAGAAAGCTCGCGGCATCACGATTGATATCGGCTTCGCCATTCTTGACCTGGGTGAATTCCGGCTCGGCATTGTCGATGTGCCCGGCCACGAACGCTTCGTCAAGAACATGCTCGCCGGGGCCACGGGCATCGACTTGGCGGTGCTGGTGGTCGCAGCGGACGATTCTATCATGCCACAGACCCGCGAACACCTGGAAATCCTTCGGCTACTCGATTTGCGCCACGGTGTGATTGCCTTGACCAAATGTGACTTGGCCGATGAGACCAGCCGCGAAGTCGTGGAACTGGAGATCCGCGAGCTCGTGCAGGGGAGCTTCCTCGAACATGCCCCGATCATCCGCACATCGGCCCAGACCGGTGAAGGGATCGCGGCTCTCAAGGCGGCCATCGCCGAGGTTTGCCGCCATGTGGAGACCCGCACGGCCAAGGAATGGTTTCGCATGGCAATTGATCGCTCCTTCATTGTGCAAGGGCATGGAACGGTGGTCACGGGGTCCGTGACGGCCGGCAGTCTCCGCGTCGGCGACGACGTAGAATGGCTGCCACGGCGGGAGCGGGTGCGGGTTCGGTCACTGCAAAACCATGATACGGCCATCGATGAAGTGCACCGCGGAATGCGTGCGGCGATTAACTTGGCCGGCGTGTCGCATGAAGATGTAATCCGAGGCCAGGAATTAGCAACGCCCGGTTATTTGGAACCGGCGCGTGTCATCACCGTGCGGCTACACTGCTTGGCCGACGCGCGCCGGCCCATCAAACACCGGCTCCCCGTGCGGTTTCACGTGGGCACGGCCGAAATCATGGGAACGGTTGCTCTGCTGGATTGCGATACCATCGAGCCAGGTCAGTGGGGATTGGCACAGTTGTTCCTCGAAGAGCCCGCGACGGCTACCTGGGGACAGCCGTTTGTCGTTCGCGAGTCGTCCGGTACGCAGACCTTGGGCGGCGGACAAGTGCTCCAGCCGGTGGCGAAGAAAATCCGCCGCCGGCATCTGGAGATCCTGGAGCGAATCGAACGGCTTTGGAGCGGGAGCCCCGCGGAGCGTGCGCTGACGGTGGCCTGGTTTGGCGGCTTCAGCGGATTTCGGCCGGCCGATCTCGTCCGGGGAGCCGGCGTGGGGCCGGACGAAGCCCAGGAGTTGATCGAGCGCTTGCGGGCCAACGGAGACCTCATCGAAGTTTCGACCAGCCATGCGCGCCACGTCCTGTTGCACGCCGACATGGTCCACGAACTGGAGCAGCGGTTGCTTCATGTACTTGGCCGCCTGCATGAGCAATCCCCGTTGATGTCCGCCCACGACCGGCAAAGAGTTCAGTCGCACCTGGACTATGTCGGTAACGAAGCGCTGGTCCATGGGACCATCGATCGGCTGATCCAAAAACGGCAGGTCGTGGGTGATCTCCGCCGGGTTGCCCGCGCTGACTTCAAACCGAAGTTGAGCACCAACCTGCGCAAACTCAAAGATAAGATGGTGGCGGCCTATCAGGAGGCCCGCTTCCAGCCGCCCGAGCCGGACAGCTTTGCCGGACAGGCCGGGGGGAATGCCGCCAATTTGAAGGACCTCTTCGACGTGTGTGTGGCGGAAGGGTACCTGATCCCCATTGCCGAGGACATCTATTTGCACAGTGATGCCGAAAATGAAATGCGCCGCAAGGTCCAGGAACGCCTGGCGAGTGGTCCGGGGCTAGCAGTTTCTGAGATCCGCGACCTGCTCGGTACGACGCGAAAGTACGCCGTGCCGTTATGCGAATATCTCGACCGCATTGGTGTGACGCGGCGTGACGGCGATTTGCGCGTCCTAGCCAAGACGTAAATGACCTCGGCAGGCCAGCGAATAGGATGATGCATAGCGTCCATTAGGGCCGGTTTCTGCGGGTCTTCACTTGTTAGGGGGAAACACGTGTTCGCAGATTTTTCCGAATTCTGGGGCAACTTCGGGGGGAGTCTCGTATGGATCGTCCTGTTCGGTGGCTGGATCATTCCCGCCGTCGTCGGGACGATCGCCAAGAATTGGCGGAAGGCGCGGGAGAGCGAACACCTTGCAGTCCTGAAGCAAAGCATGATCGAACGGGGCATGTCCGTGGAGGAGATGGAACGTGTCCTCAACCTGGGGAAGTCGCCCAGGGGCCTGTGCGATGACAAATCCTCGTGATGCCGATTTTGCTCATGAGTGCTAGTCCCTTTCGCAAGCTGCCTTCCGTGCACGATGTTTTGCAATCGCCGGCAATCCAGGCGCTGGCGGGCGACTGCGCCCACGAGCAGCTGGTGAGCGCTATCCGTATCGAGCTCATGGCGATGCGCGATTGCCTTCGCCGCGGGGAAGCGCTCGATGGAACTGTCGCAGTCCAAGCCGTGGCAGCCCGAGTCGTGGATCGGCTGGGACGCGAGTTACGTCCCAAGTTACGGCCGGTCATCAACGCCACGGGGATTGTCCTGCACACCAATCTTGGCCGAGCACCGATCGCAGAGGAAGCGGCCCGGGCGGCCTACGAAGCCGCACGGGGTTATCTCAACTTGGAACTCGACCTGGAGACGGGCAAGCGCTCCTCCCGGCCGTTGGCCATTCGCGAGTGGCTATGCCGGCTCACCGGCGCCGAGTCGGCCACGGCCGTCAACAATAACGCCGCGGCCACGGTCATCGCTCTGCGCGCCCTATGTCAGGGCCGGGAAGTGATCCTCTCGCGCAGCCAGCTCATCGAAATCGGCGGTAGTTTTCGCATCCCGGAGATCATGGCCGTTAGCGGGGCCATCCTGCGCGAAGTCGGCACGACCAATATCACGCGGCTGGCCGATTACGAGCGGGCTATCGGGCCCAACACCGGTGCCCTGATGCAGGTGCACACGAGCAATTACCGCATTTCGGGCTTTACGAAAGCCGTCGCACTGGGCGAGCTGACCGCACTGGGAAAGAAGCACGGTTTGCCGGTCTTGGACGACATCGGCAGCGGCGCATTGCTTGATTTCCGCCGATTTGGCTTTCACGGCGAACCGGTTGCTCGGGATAGCATCGCCCGCGGAGCCGATCTCGTGCTCTTCAGCGGCGATAAACTTCTCGGCGGACCACAAGCCGGCATCCTGGCCGGACGCACGGAGCTGATTCAAAAAATCGAGAAGGATCCCCTGATGCGCGCCTTTCGCCTCGACAAAATGACCCTGGCCGCATTGGAGGCCACGCTCCGGCTCTACCTCCACGAAGCGCGGGCCCTGCAGGAAGTCCCGGGGCTGCGCATGCTGGGAATGTCGCTCACGAATCTGCGCCGCCGGGCCGAAACATTGGCCGAGCACTTACGCGATGTCGAGGGGGTGGAAACGGCTGCGGTCTGTGAAGACGTGGCGTTCGTGGGCGGGGGGTCTTTGCCGGATCAGGCGATGAAAACCGTGATTGTTGCGCTCACGGCCCGAGGCCTCAGCGATGCGGAACTTGCCCACCGGCTGCGGACAGGCGCCCCGGCGGTGGTGGGGCGTCTCCATGAGGGCAAGTTCGTACTCGATCTGCGAACCGTATTCCCCGAACAGGAAGAGGGTCTTCTGGCGGCCATCCGGCGTGGACTGCGGAAAGACACGGAGAAAGCCGAGGAATCGGCGCCGGCCGGTTAAAGTTTTCTTCAACAGCGAGGCTTTTCGCTTCCCTTAGAGTGCCCGCTCGGTTAGCCTAATCGTGTAGGCTCGTCACCTTGTTTTCGATTCGTTGTCCTGGATGAATCGCCCATCTGAAGAGGACATCGGCGTCCCAGCACTTGCAGTGGGGTTCCACCGCATACCCTCCGGTGGAATTGTGAGTTCCTGGTCCATTCCTCGGTCAATCGAGACCGAGGCGAAGGAGCTGAGACGATTATGATCAAGTGCAGCTTTTGCGAAAAGCCGCTGATTTGCAAAGCCTGTGGTCGATTCTTTCAGCCGCGCCATGGAGAAACTCACGTGGCGGTCTATCAGCCCGATATGGCCATTACCTGTCCGGACTGTCAAAAGCAGCTGATCTGCAAAGCGTGCGGTTTTGCATATGGGGAAGACGAAGAGGATGAGGAAGGATCCGAGTAGCGGATCACAAACCGGGATGGAACGGACCAGACCCGACCGCGAGGGAGGGTATCCCGCCCTCTGTCACGTTCGGAGCTGGTCCAGCTTCCCTAGCACCCGCACCGTTTAGATGTGATACATCGGCACCAGGTCCGTCGTGTCGGGTCCTTTGATGCGCAGCGACGGTTTTTCCAACGACACGACCGTGTACGGATCCACGCTCTGCGTGAGCCAGACGCTGGAGCCAATCACAGCGTGATGGCCAATCACCGTATCGCCGCCAAGGATCGTTGCGTTGGCGTAGACAACGACCTCGTCTTCCAGCGTCGGGTGGCGTTTCATGCCGCGAATGATCTTTCCGTCGGCATCGCGGGGAAAACTCAACGCTCCCAGCGTTACGCCCTGATAGAGTTTGACCCGCTTTCCAATGTCGCAGGTTTCGCCAATGACCACGCCGGTGCCGTGATCGATGAAGAAACTTCGGCCGATGCGGGCACCGGGATGAATATCGATGCCGGTCTTGCTATGGGCGTATTCAGTCATCATGCGCGGGATGAGCGGTACGCCCAGGAGCAGCAGCTCATGGGCGATGCGATAGATCGTGACTGCTTCCAGGCCGGGATAGCAAAAGATGATTTCATGATAGCTTTTGGCCGCCGGATCCCCTTCATACGCGGCCTGCACATCTTGTTCCAGAATCACGCGGAGATCGGGGAGCCGCTTGAGGAGCTCCACCGTCTTTTGCTGGGCTAACGCCTCGAAGTCGAGCGGCGGACCCTCCCGATCGTAGTCGTGCCGCAGGGCTCGAGCGATTTGCTGCGTCAGTTTATCGTGTAACCCGTCAACCAAATCACCCACGTGGTACTCGACATTGCCCATGTGGAGGTTCTGGCGGCGGACGAAACCTGGATAAAGGATTTCGAGCAGGTCGTCCAGAATGTCCGCTACCGCTTCTCGGTTCGGTAACGGCTTGTGGCCCAAGTGATTGGTATGACGGCATTCGGTGTAGGTCGCCACAATTGCTTCCGTGATTTCGGGCAGAGCTTCCTTCAGCCGCACGTCAGTAGCCATGGAACAATCCTCTCAATCTGCTGGAATCCAAAACCAGCACCGATGCAACTGCCGCCGGCCTGCTTTTAGCTGACCGGAGCCGCACCATCGAGCGGGCCCGTCGGCGGGGTGATTCTCCGCTGGCACACAAGGAATTATGGGGGAAGAAAGCAGGCGATCGCGCGGAAAGACCGGAAACCAGCCGGTCCTGGTTTCACCGCCCGGCGACCGCCGGACGACAGCCGCAGCAGAGCAGAAAACCAGGCAGGAACTCAACCATCAAGAACATCATACACTCCGTCAAGGAGCGGATCATTTGACGCAGCTTGAGAAATTGTAAGGCCCCACAATCACACCGTCAACGCAACCCTTCCATTCTTCGGCCGGGCACAATCGGCAGATTCAGGAAATCCGGTGGGAGTGCCTGGCCGATGACCGGAAAAGACTTCCTTGTGCGAGATGTCGTCAGCTGCGCGCGCCAGGGCTGGGCGTTGCTCAGGCTCTGAGCGGATTTCGCCTGCGTCATGGGCGAGCGAAGAAGAGCAGCAAAATCGATAGAAAAACAGATGCTACCTGAAGTGCTGTTGCCTGTTGGAGTTGGGACAGGATTTCTGGGAATTATCTCGCCGTGCCGAATTGGCCCGGAATTTGCTTCCTACACTGCGAATTGCTCAAGCTCTGTGCGATACGAGATGCGGAGCCGGGAAGAATGCGGAGTTCGCAGACTTCCCGCAAGCTTGCTCCCGGTTCGGCCTCTCGGCGTTCCCCATCAGAAGGGTGATGGGGTTTCAGCCGTCCGGTCCGCGTTGGCCATGGGAGAGGTGGTACAGCGGGCGGGGCGGCTTTTTTATTGTATGAGGTTTCCGGTTCGTAAGTCGGATTTCGAGCTCTGGCTCCCAGGTCGTGTTGGCAATTTCTCGCAAAATTACCTTCGATCCAGCCGTCAATTATGGTAGGCTAGATAAGGTCGAATTTCTTCCGCGGTGAAAACTCCGTCTGCCCGGTTAATCCCTTCCGGCACCGCCGGGGCTTGCGAGGTCAATCCTACTTTGGAAACTGCAACTGCACCGACCAGTCATGTTCTTCCCGGAACTGAAGCGTCCGCTCTTCGGGCCTTGAATGTCGGCCGGCTGGGACTCCGCTCGGTCAATTTCCTGAAAGCCATGTTTGGGCTTCCGTCGCAGCGGCGCCTGGCCCGAGCGGCGCTGGCAATTGATCGAATTCGGTACTGGGAAAATGAATTCACCCGCCTCAACGATGTCGAATTACGGCAACGCGGCTTGCAGCTTCGTGGCCGCGCGCGCGGGGGCGAATCGCTGGATCGGTTGTTGCCCGAGGCTTTTGGCTTGGTGTGCGTAGGGGCGCTGCGAACGATACGGCTTCGGCCATTCGATGTGCAATTGGCAGGCGGCGTGGTGCTCCACCACGGAGCCATTGCGGAGCTGGCCACCGGCGAAGGCAAAACCTTGGTGGCAGCCATGCCTACGTTTCTCAACGCGCTCAGCGGCAAAGGGGTCCATGTCACGACCGTGAACGACTACCTCGCAGGCCGCGACGCCGAATGGATGGGGCCGATTTACCAGGCGCTCGGTCTGACCGTGGGCATCTTACAAATGCAGATGTCGGAGCCGGCCCGGGCCCAGGCGTATCGCTGCGATATTACCTATGGCACGGCCTCCGAATTCGGCTTTGACTTTCTGCGGGATCGGCTCAAGGTCAGCGGCAACAAGGGAACGGCGATGCCGTTTTGGGGCCCGTGGACAGCGAACAATGGCCAATTTGCCCAGCCGCTCGATCCGAAGGTGCAGCGCGAGCATAATTTTGCCATCGTGGACGAAGCCGACAATATCTTCATCGATGAGGCGCGGACGCCGCTCATCATCGCTGCCCCCACGCGCTTGGCCACGCCGGAGGAACAGGTCGTCTACCACTGGGCCGACCGAATCGCCAAGACGATGGTTCGCGACCAGCATTTCACGCTGGACGAGAAGAAGCAAAAAATCGAGCTGACCGAGCTGGGTAAAGAAGTGGCCCGTTATGCCAATCCGCCCGTGGGACCCCACTCCCACGCTATGGACAAGCTCCACGAGCACATCGAACGGGCCTTGCACGCGCATTTCCGCTTCCGTCTCGATCAGCACTACATGATCGAAAAAGGCAAGGTCGTCATCATCGACGAGTACACCGGTCGCCGCATGCCGGATCGGCATTGGCGCGAGGGGTTGCACCAGGCGGTCGAGGCCAAGGAAGGCGTGGCAATCAACAAAGCTTCCGACCATGCCGCCCAGATCACGTTCCAAAGCTACTTCCGACTCTACAAGAAGCTGTCCGGCATGACGGGTACCGCCCGGCAAAACTACTTTGAGCTGCGGCGAGTGTACAAGCTGTGGGTCGTCACGGTGCCGACGAATCGGCCGGTGATTCGCCAGCAATGGCCGGACCGGATTTTCCCAACGGAGGATGCCAAGTTCGCCGCCGTGGTGGGGGAAATCCAGCGCATGCGCGAACTGGGCCGGCCGGTACTTATCGGTACGCGCTCGGTGGAGAAGTCCGAGAAGCTGAGCAACCTCTTGCACCAGGCGGGAATTGAGCATCAGGTGCTCAACGCCCGCCAGCATGAAAAAGAGGCCCAGATTGTGGCTCTGGCCGGCCAACGTGGCCGGGTGACGATTGCCACCAACATGGCTGGCCGCGGGACCGACATCAAGCCGGATAGCGAGGTGACCGAGGCGGGTGGGCTGCACGTCTTGGGCACGGAACGGCACGATGCGAAACGAATCGATCGCCAGCTGGCCGGCCGCTCGGGCCGTCAAGGGGACCCGGGCAGTTGCCAGTTCTTCCTGGCGCTGGATGACGAGCTGCTGGAGGGTCTGGGTCCGTCTCAAGAGGCTTATTTGCGTGAGCTGGGTCGGCGTGGCGGCAATATCAACTGGGCATCCTATAGGCCCAAATTCTTGCGTGCCCAACGGCGCGTGGAACGCCGCCATCGCCGCCAACGTGTGGATTTAATGCTCTACGAAAAGCAACGACAGGAAATCCTGAAGGACCTGGGAGCGGATCCGTATGTGGATTAGTCTGTCGTCCGTGGTCCGGAGCAAAAAATGCAAACGAACAGCGGCGGAAAGACCAGAACGTCTCTCCGCCGACTGTGTTTTCTTGCTACGGATTACGGTCGATGCACCGGCGTCAATTTCAAATCCACCGTGAGTTCCTTGCCTTGGCGGAGGAGCGTCAGCCGGATCTGTTCGCCCGGCTTATGGTCCCATAAGGCACGTTCCACGTCAAAACGAGTTGTGATCAGCTGCTCGGCCATGCGGACGATCTGATCGCCGCGCTGCAACCCGGAGACCGCAGCCGGCGTCTGCTGCGACACGGCATCGACCACGACCCGCTGACGTTGTCGGGCTTCAGGAACGATGCTTTCCGAGCAAATCAGGCCGTGCTCAATTCCTGCCATCTTGACGGCGCTCAGCTGACGGCTCAGGACTTGTTTCACCGTATCGATATTGATGGCGAAGGCGATTCCCTGGGCGCCTTCCCGCAGGGCCACGTTGATGCCAATGAGCTCGCCGTTAATGTTGAGCAGCGGTCCGCCCGAGTTGCCGGGATTGATGCTGGCATCGGTCTGGATCAAATTGGTCAGCTCTTCACCGGTGGGCAGGGAGATTTTGCGGCCGAGGGCACTGATGATGCCAGTGGAGACGGTATGGGAATAGCCAAACGGGTGCCCGACCGCGATGACGGTTTCCCCGACCATCAAATCGCTGCCCGGTCCCAGCGCCAGGGCATGCAGGCGTTTACCACCCTGGACATGCAAAATTGCCAAATCGCACTGCGGCTCCTCCGCCGCGATCCCGGCCGGTAGTTCCGTGCCATCTTCCAGGCAAACGCTGATGGAAGACGCTCCGGTGATTACGTGGCGGTTGCTGACGATGTACCCGTGCTCGTCGACGATGACTCCCGTGCCGACGCTTTTCTCTGCCCGGCCCCAATTGCCTTTCTTCTCGACTTTGATGCTGACGATGCC